>JAMFSV010000332.1 GCA_026225455.1 Burkholderiales bacterium
GCTGCCCGGCGTCACCAGCGGCGCGTATGCCTGCAACTCAGCCAACACATGATCGTGGGTATGGTTGGAGTCGAGGCAGACCAGCACACGTTGATGAGTACTGGCCATGGCATGGATTTGCGCCACGATCGCGGGGTCGGTCGATGATCCTTGAATCATCTCGATTTTGTGGGCGAGCGGGTGAGCTTCGATGGCGGCGCGGTTGTGGGCGCGGATATCGATATCCACCCCGATCACGCGACGCTTGCTGGCGCGCGGGTCAAGCACCGTCCCTTGTTCCACCGCTTCGCAGTAGTCCAGCAAGGCCAGCATCGATGCGCTCAGGATCAGGGATCCGCCGTGGGCGATGCCGGTTTCGATAATCAGATCGGGTTTGATCTGCCAAATCAGTTCTTGCATTGCCACCATGTCCTGCGGCAACTGAATGATGGGTCTTCCCAGCGCCTTGAAATTGTAGGTGTACTTGTGGACCGCGGTTTGTATCACGAAATCGAGCCCCAGTTTTTTGACGACGGCGTCGCCGCCCTGGGCTGCAATGTCCAGAATTCGTTCCGCTTCAAACTGTGCGTGTATGTCTTTAGCCATGAAAACCTCAATCTGCCAAGCCCGCTGGCGCAGGCATCGAATGAAAAAATAGGGGGTGCGGTCTGGCACTCGAACCCAGTCACGCTGCTCCAGCCGCGATCGCAAAACAACATCTCCATCCCTGCCTCGGCATGCTTGTGCCAAGCTGAATCAATGACTGTCCGAGATCGTCGACAGGTCACGCATTTTGATGATACGCGCCGGATTGCCTGCCACCACGGCGCCGGCCGGTACGGATTTGGTCACGACTGCCCCGGCCCCGATCACGGCCCAATCGCCAATTTCCAGGCGTGGCAAAATAGTCGCGTTGGCGCCGACAAAAACGCCGCGTCCAATCTGCACGCAACCGCACACGGATGCCCCGGGTGCGATAAACGAAGATTCGCCCACCGAGGTTTGGTGGCCGATCAACGCCCCAATATGCATACAGACGTTGTCCGCCAGTTTAACTTCGGCTTGCACGATCACACCCTCGCGCAGATAAATGCCCTGACCAAGTTCGACCATCAGCAGATCGATCGCGGGATGAATCAGATTGGTCATCTCAAAGCCGGCTCGACGCATCACTTGCGTGGTCTGATGCCGCGTGAGGCAATCGCCGGAAATCAGATTTACAAACGCGTACAGCGCGGGATCGAATTGCGGCAATACCTCAAATCCGCCGAAGATGGGCAAGCCATGGAAATCACGGCCCCGTTTTGCCGGATCATTATCTATATAGCCCGCAAACTCGACCTTCGAGTGCTCGCTGATCCGATGTAGAAGCCGCGGCGTTTCGGGATTATTGGCGCCCAACAACAAGATTTTTTTTGCCATGCCGCCCTCTAATCCAGCGCACTCAGCAGACATGCCACCACGCGCTCGATCTGATCCGGGGTTAGATCATGGTAGCTGGGCAAGTTGATCGCCCTGGTGGGAATTTCGTAAGCGATGCGGTTCTCGGCTTGCCGGGAGAATGGCGGCATGCTCGACAAGGGGCTGAAAAATACCCGCGCATCGATATTATGGCGTTTGAAAATATCTTGCAGGCGCTCGCGCGTCACGCCGCTGGCGGCATCGAATACCACGGTCGGCATCCAGTAGCCGTTGGCGGTGCCCGCGGGCTCGGGGTTCATGCTGATTTCAGAATGTGTTTGCAAGGCGGTTTGATAGTGAAGAAATACCTCGCGCTTGCGTTTGGTGAGTTCTTCGATCCGTTCCAGTTGGCCGCAGCCGATGGCGGCCTGAATATTGGACATTTTATATTTGAAGCCGATACAAGCTGGCCAGAATTGCCGCGTTTCCCCTCTCTGACGGCCATGATTGCTGAGCGTCAAGACGCGCTCGTATAACTCGGCATCGTTGGTGACGAACATGCCGCCTTCGCCTGTCGTCAGAGTTTTAGTCCCATGAAACGAGAACACTCCGAAGCGCCCTACGGAACCGGCCCGGCGACCGTGGTATACCGAACCGATGGCCTCCGCGGCGTCTTCGATCAAAATCAGGCCGTGCTGTTCGGCCAGCGCCGCCAATGCATCCAGCTCACACAAATTGCCATAGATATGGGTCGCCACAATCGCCCGCGTGCGCGGCGTAATAGCGGCTTCTACCTGGACTGGATCAAGGCACCACGAATCGGCCAGGATATCGACAAACACGGGTGTAGCGCCCACGTGAACAATGGGCGCTACAGTGGCTATCCAGTTGGTGTCGGCGAGAATGACTTCATCGCCCGCGCCTATCTCCAGCGCTGCCAGCGCCATATGCATGGCGCCCGTGCAACTGGAGGTGGCGATTGCGTGAGATGCACCGATATGCTGGGCAAAGTCGCGTTCGAAGCGATTGATGTAGTCGTAACAGCGTTCGCCCCAGCCGTTGGCTGCCGCATCGGTGGCATAGCCGACTTCCAGTGGCGTAATCGAGGGCTTGGTGTAGAGGATGCGCGATGGTGTCTCAGCCTGACTCATAATATCTCCACCTCCGGAACCGCCACCACAAAACGTCCGCCCCATTGGCGGATGACTTCCAACTGCTGCATCACTTCGTGTTTGAGGTTCCACGGCAAAATCAGCACAAAATCGGGTTTGCCGGCCAGCAGGGTTTGCGGCGTCACAATTGGGATATGGCTGCCGGGCAGATATTTACCCTGTTTGGAGGGCGCCGCATCCGCGACTTGCGGCAGCAGCAGCGCATCGATCCCGGCGTAATTGAGCAGCGTATTACCCTTGGCGGCCGCGCCGTAGGCGAGCACCGTTTTGCCCAACTGCTTTTGTTCCAGCAAGAAGGCCTGCAGGCCGAGACGGACCGCATCCGCCCGCGCTTGAAATTGCTGGTAGACCGCAGGCTGATCCAGCCCGGCGGCACGCTCGGCGGCGGCGACCCTGGCCACCTCGGGGCTGACTGGAAACAGGGCATCCGGCCGGGCGGCATAGACTCGCAGACTGCCGCCATGGGTGGGCAATTGCTCAACGTCATAGACGCACAAACCCGCCTGATTCAAGATGCGCTCGACGGTCAGTAACGACAGATACGAAAAATGTTCGTGGTAAATGGTATCGAACTGAGTTTGAGCGATCAAATTCAGCAAATGAGGAAATTCGAAGGTCGCCGAGCCTCGCGGCGCCAGCAGTATGCCGATACCCCGCACAAAATCATTGATATCCGGCACGTGAGCCAACACATTGTTGGCCACAATCAGATCGGCCGCGCCATCGCGGGCGAGCAATGCGGTGGCGCTCGCCGCACCCAGGAATATTTCGTCGATGCGCAGACCTTTGGCGCGCGCGGCTTCGGCAGTGCGGTGCGTTGGCTCGACCCCGAGGCAGGGTATGCCGCGCTCGGCCACGTATTGCAGCAAATAACCGTCGTTGGCGGCAATCTCTACTACGCGCGACGCCGAATTCAAACCCAGCCTAGGCACGATCATCTCGACATAAGCGCGCGCATGGGCCAGCCAAGTGGTCGATGTCGACGAAAAATAAGCGTATTCGGCATTGAATAGCTCATCGTGCCGGGCGAAGTCTTCTGTCTGAACCAGCCAGCATTGTTCGCATACCTTAACACGCAAGGGATAATGGATTTCCGGCGCCGCCAGGTCCGCCGGAAGCAGATAGGCGTTTGATGGCGGCGAAAAGCCCAAGTCAACAAAGCCGAGGTGTAATTCGTGGTGGCAATGACGGCACTTCATAAGTGGATTCCGTTGAAGTCGTCCTGCAGCAGTGGATGTCGCAGATCGCGCTGCGAAACCTGTGTTGGCGGTAAAGGCCATGCGATGCTCAAACGCGGGTCGTCATAACGCAGCCCACCCTCAAAGGTAGGGTCATAAAATGCGGTGTGCAAATACAGCAGTTGTACGTCGTCGGTTAAGGTCTGAAAGCCATGCGCACAGCCTTCCGGTATCAGCAGTGCATGTTCGTTTTCGGCAGACAATTCAATGCCCCGCCAAGCCATGAACGTCGGCGATGTGCAACGCAGATCGACTATCACATCCAGTACGCCGCCGGCCAGGCACCGCACGATTTTTTTTTCTGCCGCAGGCGGGTGTTGAAAATGCATGCCGCGAATAGTGCCGCGTTCTCTGGTAAATGAATGGTTAATTTGCCGGATGATCGAATCCTGCAAAAGACCGGCGAGTTCATTCTGGCAGAACCAGCGCGCGAAACTGCCGCGCGCGTCGCCCCCGCGTTCGGTGTCGATGATTGCCGCGCCTGGAATATCCAGCAAGGTAATATGCATCATCTGACCCAGCTTATACCCGAATCCTGGGCCTCATCGAGATACTGTCGCAGTTGCTCGCTGGAGCATAACTTGCCGTCCGTCCAGGACCGATACCAGTAACTGGTTTGAGCGAGCGCTTGCTGCAACCGCCATACCGGCCGCCACCCCAATTCTGCCCGGATGCGCGACGAGTCGAGCTGCAGAGCGTTGGTTTCGTGGGCGGTTGCGCCAATTTGCCGCCAACTGACGGCTGGCCAGTTGGCCTGCAATGCACGCAGGACCTGTTCGACCGAGGCGCTATCCTCATCCGCCGGTCCGACGTTCCAGGCAGTTGCCACGTTATGCTCGCCTTGCCAGAGTTTTTGCCCGATCAACAAGTAGGCGGACAGGGACTCCAGCACGTGTTGCCAGGGACGTATGGCCAATGGGTTGCGGATCTCGACCGCCTTGCCCAATTTTGCGGCGCGAGCGACATCGGGAATGAGTCTGTCCGCGGCCCAGTCGCCGCCGCCGATTACGTTACCCGCGCGTGCTGTGGCGATAAGCAAAGGGGGAGCGCCTATCGCCGAGCGATCCGAAAAACTTTGCCGGTATGAATTTGCGAGCAGTTCAGTCGCCGCCTTGGACGCGCTGTATGGGTCGTGTCCACCCAATGTGTCGGTTTCACGATAGCCCCAGTGCCACTCGTGGTTTTCATAACATTTGTCGGTGGTAATCACCACCACGGCTTTGACCGATGGCGCGGCGCGGCATGCCTCGAGCAGATTGGCCGTGCCCATCACATTGGTTTGCCAGGTAGTCAACGGATCACGGTAAGAGGCCAGGACCAACGGTTGCGCGGCCAGATGAAAGACGATTTCCGGGGCAAATTCAGCCAAGCACGATCCAAGCCGCTCCGCATCGCGAATATCGGCCAAGGTCGATGCCATGGGTAGCTGCAATTGCAGCCAATGCGCAAGCGACGGGTCCTCGGGAGGCAAGGCGTAGCCGTGGACCGTTGCCCCCAATTTTTGCAACCACAGGGCCAGCCAGGAGCCTTTGAAACCGGTGTGACCGGTTAGAAATACACGGCGCTCACGATAGATATCGCTAAACACTCTAATTAATCCCAGGTCTTCCAGGGCGCCAGACCCTGATCCCACAAATGATTGAGTTGGATTTTGTCGCGCAAGGTGTCCATGCATTTCCAGAACCCGTGGTGGCGGTATGCCATCAGCTTGCCGGCCGCGGCAAGCTGCGCCAGGGGCGCTTGCTCGAAGATTGTAGCATCGCCGGCATCGATGAAATCGAACACTCCCGGTTTGCATACCATAAAGCCGCCATTGATCCAGCCCAGATCGTCGGCCGGCTTTTCGCGGAATTCTCGAATCATGTCGGCTTCATCGTTATCGACGATGCCGAAGCGGGCTTCCGGTTGAACAATCGTCATGGTGACAACCGCGTTGGGCGATGCCTGATGTTGCGCAACCGCGGCGGCGATGTTCACATTGGAAACCCCGTCGCCGTAGGTCAACAGAAAATCTTCATCCCCCAGATAATCCCGCGCGCGCAGGATCCGGCCGCCGGTCTGGCTGTTCAACCCGGTTTCCAATAAAGTGATTTTCCACGGCTCCGACTGATTGCGATGGACTTCGATCTGATTATTGGACAGGTCGATAGTGACATCCCCCTGATAAAGGAAGTAATTCGAGAAAAATTCCTTGATCTGGTTGCCTTTGTAGCCCAGCAGTATCACAAATTCATTGAAGCCGTAGTAAGAATAGATCTTCATGATGTGCCAAATAATCGGCCTGCCACCGATCTCGACCATGGGTTTGGGCTTCAGATCGGTTTCTTCACCCAGTCGGGTTCCCATCCCACCTGCCAAAATAACGACTTTCACTCTCTACCCCCTGAATCGTTCAAGTAGTCTTGCCTCCCTTGGCGTTAAATACTACCACCCCACCGCGTCATGATGAGAAACATTGGGCAAGCGGCAAGTGCCCGGCATTGATGCGGGGTACCCCTGATTGAAAGATGCTGGATTTGGCGTGGACATCTACGCCACAAAAAAGCCATTTCGTTGATTTACTTAACGCTGCCGCGCATCGATATGGTAAAGATGCAAATATCGACAAAACTTTGCGTCACAGAAAAATATGAGCCGGCCTAAAATTCGCCTAGTGTGTGCAACACGAGAAACCCAAGAATCGTTTTTAAACAATACCGCGCTAGGCAGGTCTTGCAAGCTCTATTCGTTTGTGCCCGATCTTGAACTTCGGCTATTCGCCGAGAATTCGGTCGGATTACCGCAAATTTATAACCAGGCGATCAACGAAGCCCGGGAGAAGCCGGCCATTTTGGTTTTTATCCACGATGACGTTTATCTGTCCGACTTTTATTGGAGCGACCACCTGATCAAGGGCCTTGAGCAGTTTCAGATTTTGGGGCTTGCCGGCAACAAGCGCCGGGTTCCGCGGCAGCCGGCCTGGGCTTTTGTCGATGACAAATTCACCTGGGACGCACGCGAACATTTGTCGGGTATTGTCGGGCACGGCACGGGGTTCCCGTGCGGCAATCTCAGCTTCTTTGGACCATCTGGCCAAGAAGTGAAATTGCTGGACGGTTTGTTTGTCGCCAGCCATTCGCAAACGCTGCTGGACCACGGCATCTATTTTGACGAATCCTTTGATTTCCACTTTTACGATCTGGATTTCTGTCGGCAGGCGGAGGCCAAAGGCGTGACGATGGGTACCTACCCTATCTCGGTGGTGCATGAAAGCGGCGGGGCCTTTGGTACACCGTCATGGCGGCTGGCCTATGAAAAGTACCTGCAAAAATGGGGCGATTAACCCTGTAACACTATGCCGCTGTAACGCCAGCCATAGTTAAACCATTCAACCCCGGAAATCTTGGATAAAAAAATGAATAAACCTTTATTTTCGGTAGTTATTCCTCACTATGAGGGCAGCATTAGCCTGGATTTTTTGCGACGGGCATTGGATTCCTTGCATAGACAAAGTTTTCAGAATTTCGAAATCCTGCTGTATCACGATGGCCCCAAGCTGGTTCCATTTGCCGAGGAACTCGACCTGGCCCGTTATACCAGAATCAGTCATCTTGAGGAGACCGTCCAGCGCTACAACGATTCGGGCCACTCGTTGAGGGATTTAGGTATCCGGCGCGCGCAAGGTGAATACATTATTCACATGAATGCCGACAACCTGTTTTATGACTTCGCGCTGGAACGCATCGTCAAAACCGTGCAGACGACGCGTTCCAACTTGCGCGACAACCAAACCGGGCAGGTTATCGACACCAATAAAAATGACATCGTCATATTTCCGGTTTTGATGATTGGGGTCGAATGCGACGGTCTGCGCATCTGGCAGAATTCCCGTAACGACCCCAACTACGCAACGATCTTGACCGGATACCCGTGCGTGGCGGGATACATTGACTGCATGCAATTGGTGATGCGCCGCAGCTTGTGGCTGCACTATGGCGGCTGGTACGACAAAAGCACCAACAGCGACGGGGTGATGTACCCGCGATTCGTACAGGCGCATCGCGCGCGTTACGTGCCTACGGTATTGGGTGAGCACTGGTAAGCCGCGGTTCCGGCGGCGCAAGCAATTGCGCCCGGCATAAAAAAATCGCAGGCTGCATTTTATTGCAGTCCTGCGATTTTTTTTACACCTGCCGTAAGCTATCCGGCAACTACTCGGCTACGTAACCGTCGTCGATAGGCTCAACCGGTTTGGTCTCGATCTTCGCATGCCGCGCGCCGATCAGGATATACACCGCCGGCACCACAAACAGCGTGAACAGCGTGCCGATCGCCAGGCCGGTGGAAATCACCAGGCCGATGGCGAAACGCGAGGCGGCACCGGCACCGCCGGCGAACACCAACGGCAACACGCCCAGCACCATCGCCGCGGTGGTCATCAGAATCGGCCGCAGACGCACGCTGGCGGCGTGCACGATGGCTTCATGCTTGGACATGCCGCGTTCCTGCTCTTCTTTTGCCACTTCGACCATCAAAATACCGTGTTTGCTGATCAGCCCCATCAAGGTCACCAGCCCGACCTCGGTATAGATGTTCAGCGTGGCACCGCCCACCCCGATGGAGATAAAGATCAAGGCGCCGGCAATCGACAGCGGCACCGAGATCAGAATCACCAGCGGATCGCGGAAGCTTTCGAACAACGCCGACAGCGCCAGGAACACGATGATCAGGGCGAAACCGAAGGTCAGCATAAAGCCGTTCGATTCCTTGACGAACTGACGCGACTGGCCGGCGTAGTCGATGGTGAAACCGTCAGGCAGGGTACGTGCCGCCAGATTTTGCAGATACTTCAACACGTCGGCTTGTGCCACGCCCGGCGACGCCACCCCGGACAAGGTCGCGGAGTTGAGCTGCTGGAAGTGGTTCAGCGTTTCAGGGATGGTCTCGGTGCGCAGGTGGGCCACCGTCGACAACGGAATCGGAATCCCGTTGACGTTGGCCACCGGATAATCGAGCATCTGCGCCGTGTTCAGGCGCGAGGTCCGGTCAACCTGCGGGATCACCTTGTACGAGCGGGTATCCATGCTGAAATAATTGACCTGACCGCCGCCCAGCAGGCCGCCGAGCGCGGTACCGATCTGCGTCATGCTGAGGCCGAGCTGCGCCGCTTTGTCGCGATCGACTTCAATCACCGATTGTGGCAAATCGTATTTCAAGTCGCTATCGAAGAACATAAACATGCCGCTCTTGTTGGCCTCATCGAGAAAGGCCTTCGATACCTCATATAGACGCGCAGGCGACTGCGTGGTCTTGATTTCAAATTGCACCGGCAAGCCGGTGGCACCCGGCAGGGCCGGCAACTGGAAGGCCACGATGCGCTGCCCGGCGATGCCGCCCAATTGCCCTTGCAGCATCTGTTGGATGGCGGTTGCGCCCAGTTTGCGCTGATCGCGCGGCACCAGTGTGATACCGGCAATCGAGGTCCCCGGAGCTTCAATCTGGAAGATGTGATCGCGGCCGGCGATCTTGTTCAAGATGTTGAAAGTCTGCGACCCATAGAAGGTTTTTTGTTCGATGGTTGCATTCGGCGCGGAGGTCGATTGCATCATCACGAAACCCTGGTCTTCCTGCGGTGCCAATTCGCTTTTCGCGGAGCTGTAGAGGTAGACGATGCTGCCGAGGATCAGGACCACGAAGGTCAGCGTCACGGGCAGCATGGTCAGACTGCTTTCGAGCCAGCGCTGGTAGCCGCTACGCAGTTTTTCGAAATTACGGTCGATAAAATGCACCACCCGCGATTCCAGACTGTGGTCGGCGGCCAGGTGTGGCCTGAGCAGGCGCGAACACATCATCGGCGAGAGCGTCAACGCGATCACGGCCGACACGGTGACAGCACCCGCCAGGGTGAAGGCGAATTCGGTAAACAAGGCGCCCGTCAGGCCGCCCTGGAAGCCGATCGGCACATACACCGCCAACAGCACCACCGTCATCGCGATAATCGGATTACCCAGCTCGCGCGCGGCCAGAATGGCGGAGTCGCGCGGCGTCATGCCGGCCTCAAGATGCCGGTTGACGTTTTCCACCACGATAATCGAGTCATCCACCACCAGCCCGATTGCCAGCACCAGGGCCAGTAGCGTCAACAAATTGACTGAGTAGCCCAGGCCCAGCATCACGGCAAAGGTGCCGACCAGCGACAGCGGGATGGCAATGACCGGGATCAGCACCGAGCGCGGCGAGCCGAGGAAGGCGAAGATCACCAGCGTGACGATGACCAGCGCTTCGATCAGGGTGTAGACCACTTCGTCAATCGAGTCGGTCACAAAGCTGGTCGAGTCATAGACGATGCGGCCTATCAGCCCTTCCGGCAATTGCGAGGAGATGCCGGGGAAGGCGTCGCGCACGTCTTTGACGACGGTCAGCAAGTTTGCCCCCGGCGCTACCTGGATCCCGATAAACACGCCATGACTGCCGTCGAATGAAACGGAGCTTTCATAGCTGTCGGAACCGAGCGTGACGGTAGCCACATCTTTCAAGCGTACGGTACCGCCGTTGACCTGCTTGAGCACCAGGTTCTTGAAGTCGTCGACCGAATGCAAGCTGGTGTTCGAGGTCAGGTTGACCTGCACCATCTGGCCTTTGGTATTGCCGATGGCCGAGATGTAATCGTTGCTGGTCAGCGCGGTCGCCACATCGCTACCGGTCAGGCCATAAGCCGACAATTTCTTCGGATCCAGCCAGGCACGCAGCGAGAAGTTCTGCCCGCCCAGGATTTCCGCCGTCTGCACGCCTTCGACCGCTTGCAGCTTGGGCTGCACCACGCGTATCAGGTAGTCGGTGATTTGGTTCGGGGTCAAGGTGGTGCTGGAGAAGCCCATATACATGGCGTCCAGGCTCTGACCCTCTTGCAAAGTGATCGAAGGCTGTTCCGCGCCGGTCGGCAACTGGCTCAGGACTGAGTTGACCTTGATGTTGATTTCGCCGACGGCTTTCGACGAATCGTAGTTTTGCCGCAGGGTGGCGACAATCGTACTGGTGCCGCTCTGGCTGGTCGACGTCATGTAGTCGATGCCGTTGGCCTGGGCGATCGCGGCCTCCAGCGGGGTGGTGATAAAGCCCGCGATCGCATCCGGGTCGGCGCCCGGATACGAGGTCGTGACCGTGACCACACCGTTTTCGGTGTGCGGGTATTCCAGCGTCTGCAAGGTAAAGAACGAGCGTATGCCGATCACCAGAATGGCGAGGCTCACGACCGTCGCCAATACCGGCCGGCGGATGAAGATGTCGGTGAATTTCACGGTAGGGTCTCGGGCTTTAGCTGTTCGGAGGCGTCGGGTTAGCTTGGTTCGGCGGCAGCAAGTGGTTGTCGATCACGACTGCCGAGCCGTTATGCAATTTCATCTGCCCGGCAATCACCACCACTTCGCCGACTTTCAAGCCGGTTTTAATGCTGACCTGGTCGCCGCGCGTTTCGCTCAAAGTGACAAAACGCTGGGTCGCGACCATTTTCGGCTTGCCGTGTTCGTCGTTGCCGTTTTGCGCCACCACGAAGATCGTGTCGCCGTATGGGTTATACGTAATCGCCGTTTGCGGTATGGTAATTTCCTGGCGTGCCGCGCCCGAGTCGATTTCGACATTGGCATACATGCCCGGCACCAACTGGTGATCGGCATTGTGGAACGACGCGCGCACCTGGATATTGCGGCTGGCCGAATCGACTTTGGAGTTGACCGACGAAATCGTGCCCTTGAAAATCGTGCCCGGATAGGTGTCGACGGTGGCATTGACCAGCGCGCCAAGTGTGACTTTGGCCAGGGACTGCTGCGGCACATAGAAGTCGATCACAATCGGGTCCAGCGCTTGCAGCGTGACCACCGCGGTGCCTGACGCGAGATACTGGCCTTGGTCGACCTGGCGAATCCCGAGGCGGCCGGAGAACGGCGCCTTGAGCGTTTTTTCTTCAATCAACGCCTGCTGGGCCGCGACCTGGGCACGGGCGCTTTTCAGGTTGGCCAGATCGGTATCCAGCGTTGCCTGGCTTACGGCTTGAGCGGCAAATTGCTCCTGGTCGCGCCGGTAGGTGATCGCATCGAGTTCGGCTGCGGCTTGCAATTGTTGCAGCTTGGCGGGGTCGTCATTGGGCTTCAGGCGCAACAGCGTGCTGCCGGCGGGCACATCCGCGCCCGACTCGAAATTGATGGTATCGACGATGCCCGCGGCTTCCACCGAGAGATCCGCACCGCGCACCGCGCGCAGTGTGCCATTGGCCTGCAGCGTGCCCTGCCAGGGCGCATTGCCCGCCGTCGCGGTCGAAACGGTCTGGAGCTGGTTGCCAAACGAGGCCATGAATTTTTTGGTCATGATGCCGATGAAGATATGCCAGCCCACCACCCCGCCGATCACGATGATCACCGCCAGCAGCATGATCAGCATGCGTTTAACCATGGAAGCTCTATTGTTTGTAGTATTGGTCATAGTGTTGATCACGATTGTCCCTTGGCGCCATCGATGGGTTGGCTATCCTGAGCGGTCTGGTGCCACCAGCCACCCCCCAGTGCTTGAAATAATGCTGCGGTATCGGCATAACGCTGGGCTCTTGCCTTGACCAGCGAGATCGCCGCAGTTTGATAACTCTGTTGCGCCGTCAACACCTGTACATAGGTGTCGGCGCCACTGCGAAAACGGCTTTGCGTAATCGTCAGCGATTCGGCCGCGGACTGTTCGGCGGTCAAATTCGACCTCAGCGCATCGGCGTCGGCTTGCAGTGCGTACAGCACATTCGACACGTTCTGGAACGCCGCCAGCACGGTGCCCTGATAGTTGGCCGCCGCTTCCTGGGCCGCCGCCTCGGCCGCACTGCGTTTATGCCGCAACGCGCCGCCTTCGAACACCGGTTGCGTGATCGAGCCGACCAAACTCCACACCAGCGACGCCGGCGAGAACACTTTGTCGAGCGACAGCGATTGGCTGCCGTAGCTGCCGGTCAGCGTCACTTGCGGCAGCATATTGGCGGTGGCTATCCCGATGTTGGCCGTGGCCTGGTGCAGTTGCGCGGCGTATTGGCGGATGTCGGGGCGTTGTGCCACCAGTTGCGAGGGCAGGCTGACGGGCAGCGTGTCCGGCAGCACCAGGTCGTCCAGGTTGAATGCCGCGCCGTCATAATCTGCGGGCAGCACACCGACATAGGTTGCCAATTGATTGCGCTGCTGCACCAACTGACTGCGCAACGCCGGCAGAGTCGCCTCGGTGCTGGCCAAAGTGGATTGTTGTTGCAGCACGTCGGCGCGCGATGCGGCGCCGGCTTTGACCTGGCGCGCGATGATATCGAGCTGGGACCGCTCGGCCTTGATGATATCTTCGGTGGCGCTGATTTGCGCGCGCAACGAGGCTTCGTTGATCGCCGCCGTTACGATGTTGGAGGTCAAGCTCAGGTAACTGGCCTGGAGCGCAAATTGCTCATATTCTGCCTGGGCCTGGAGCTGTTCCACCTGACGCCGGATGCCGCCGAAGGCATCGATGGTGTACGAGACATTCACCGACGCACCATACAAGGTGTAGATCGGGTTATACGGCAAACCTTCGGTGGCCCCTGAAATTCTCTCGCGCGCCGGGCTGAAGTTGGCGGAAAGGGACGGATAAAAACTGCCGCCTTCCGCCGCCGTATTTTCATTGGCTTCGCGCAGCGCAGCTTGCGCCGCCGCC
>JAMFSV010000009.1 GCA_026225455.1 Burkholderiales bacterium
CAAATCAGCGATACCCATATCCGGCGCCCCGGGCAACTGGCGTATCGCCGCCTCGATACCGCGCCGTTTCTCGCGCATTGCATCGAACGACTCAACACCTGGGCCCAGCCGATCGCAGCCGTAGTCATTACCGGCGACCTGGTCGATGCCGGAGCCCCGGACGAGTATGCGCACTTGCACGCCTTATTGACGCAACTGAAGTTGCCTTATTACCTGATGGTCGGCAACCATGATAGGCGAGCCGCGTTACGCGACGCCTTCCCGGATGCGACCTATCTCTTCCAAGGCGGCACCGATTTTATTCAATATCGCGTCACACTGGGCACGGCGGCGGCACCGCTGCATCTGATCGCGCTCGACTCGCTCGACGCGCCGCATAGCGGCGGACGCCTGTGCGCCGCGCGCCTCGCATGGCTGGCACAGGCGCTGGAGGCGAGCCAGGGCGCGCCCGTGATCGTCGCACTGCATCACCCGCCGTTTCGCACCGGCATCGGTCATATGGACAGCGCCGTGCTGGACGCCGGCGACACACAATTGCTGGCGCAATTGATCGGCCGTTACCCCAATGTCGAACGGGTGATATGCGGCCATTTGCATCGGCCTATCCATATGCGCTTTGCCGGCACCATCGCCTCCACCGCGCCCTCGCCCGCGCATCAAGTGGTGCTCGACATCGATCCCCAAGCCGCATCGGCCTTTGTGATGGAGCCGCCCGCCTTCGCGCTGCATTATTGGCAAGCGGAAACCGGCCTGGTGTCGCACCATGCCTATCTCGACCGCTTCGACGGTCCTTATCCGTTTCGCGAAAACGACGGTGAGCTGATTCTCTAAGCTCCAAGCGCCATTGTTTTAAAGAAAAAGCGGTCATTCAAACTGGTCGAAGTGGCCGGACGCTTCCGTTTGGCTGAAAAATGAGATGGCGTCTGCATAGATTGCGGGCATCGCGTATCATCAAAATGCTCACGCACCCACCGTCCGCTACAGCGGCATTTCGATATCAGGCCCGCGCGTTTCACCTCGCGCCGTGCCCGCGACTTCTACCCCAATCTCATGTCAGCCATACCCGAACCGATCGGGCCGAACGGGTCATTGACCCGCGGCCTGTTATTTTTATTAGCGGCAACCGCAGGCCTGTCGGTTGCCAATATTTATTATAACCAGCCCTTGCTGAGCGAATTCAGACAGAGCTTTCCGGGCGGCGCAAACTGGATCGGAGCGGTACCGACCGCAACCCAGCTCGGCTACGCCGCGGGCATGTTTTTCCTCGCGCCGCTGGGCGACCGCTTCCAACGCCGTACGCTGATCCTGCTGCAGATTGCCGGCCTGTGCATCATGCTGGTGGCGGCGGCGCTCGCCCCCAATCTCGCCACGCTAGTGGTCGCCAGCCTGTTTATCGGCATTCTCTCGACCATCGCGCAGCAAGTGTTGCCGTTGGCGGCCGAACTGTCCGCGCCGACTGAACGCGGTGCCGCGGTCGGCTTTGTGATGAGCGGACTGTTGCTCGGCATTTTGCTGGCGCGCACGGTATCCGGCGTACTGGCCGGCCATTTTGGCTGGCGCATGGTGTTTGGCACCGCGGTCGCCACCATGCTGGTGTTGGGTGCGATCATCGCGCAACGGCTGCCGCGGCGCACCCCAAGCTCGTCATTGCCCTATGGTGCCTTGCTGATGTCGCTGTGGCACCTGGTGCGAGAAGAACCTGTTTTGCGCAACGCATCGTTGACGGGTGCAGCGCTGTTTGCCGCTTTCTCGGCATTTTGGTCGGTGCTGGCCCTGCTGCTGTCGGGTGCGCCATTTAATCTTGGCCCCGAGGCCGCCGGTCTGTTCGGCATCGTCGGTGCGGCCGGCGCGCTGGTGGCACCCTTTGCCGGCCGTTCGGCCGATACTCGTGGTCCGAATGCCGTGATCAAGCTGGCGTTATGGCTGACAGCACTCTCCTTTCTTATTTTCGCCGGCTCGGCGCACAGCCTGAGCGGTTTGATTGTCGGTGTGCTGGTGCTCGATATTGGGGTCCAGGCAGCGCAGATTTCGAATCAATCGCGCATCTACGCCATCCGCCCCGAAGCGCGCAGCCGCATCAATACCATTTATATGGTGGCTTATTTTATCGGCGGCGCACTCGGCTCGGCGGCCGGCGCCTTTGCCTGGCATCACGCTGGCTGGCTCGGTGTCAGTTGCTTCGGTTTGTTGTGTACCGTGGCCGCGGGGATCAATCATCATTTTCGCCGTAGGACTCAGACAGGGGTTGTGGCTTGAAGGTCAAGAGACAGCAATGGGCGCGGATCGGGGTCGGGGTTGCGCCCGCCCCACCGGCACCCACCCCAAGCGTTCAATTTACAGAAAGATACACACTGGTCATGCGGGCGGTGGAACATCGCTGACGTTTGGGGGTCATAACGGGAGCTGACACTTTGCTGCAGACGGTTTGCGGCGCTGTACCGCGCTGTACCAATGTATCGGCACAGATTTAACTTAAAGTCGCGATACATATCCTGAACTACTCCAAGGGGAACACCATGACCAAAATCATCTCGATGGCTCTGATCGCAGGCGCAGTATTGCTGGCAGGCTGCAACACCGTAGCCGGCGCCGGCACCGATATTTCCAATGGCGGACAGGCCATTACAAATAAAGCCGACCAATCCAAATAAAAGTGACAGCTTGATCGAGGCGGCGCTTGGCCGCGGCCTCGATCGAACTCGCTCCGGCCGATTAGCCGCTTGATTTGATGCGGTTTTTCCCACTCGACTTGCATGACCCGCGGTGCGCGTGTATCCTGATTTTCTGCAAGCGCGGGGGTCCTGTATTTATTTACGGGTGAGAAATACCCTTTGAACCTGATCTGGATAATGCCAGCGCAGGGAGCGTCGCCGGCCCTGGCCATCCAGACCGGTCCCACGACCCCTCGTATGTCCCAGCATCCTGTCTCCTGCGCAGCTTATTTTCCTCAGGAGACGCTTTTGAACGCCAACCCCAAATTTCTTTCGGCCAATGCCCATGTCGACGCGGCGGCCATCCAGCCCTTGCCGAATTCGACCAAGGTCTATGTGGCCGGGTCCCGCCCCGACTTGCGTGTGCCGATGCGCGAAATCCACCAGGCGGCGACGCCGACGGACTTCGGCGGCGAACAAAACCCGCCCGTCTACGTGTATGACACGTCGGGCCCCTATAGCGACCCCGCAGCCGACATCGACATCCGTTCCGGCCTGCCGTCGGTACGCAGCGCCTGGATCGCCGAACGCGGCGACAGCGAATCGCTGCCCGGCTTGAGCAGCCAGTTCGGCCGCGAGCGCGCCGCCGACCCGGCCACCGCCGAGTTGCGTTTCACCGGCCTGCACCGCACGCCGCGCCGCGCCTTGCCGGGTAAAAACGTGTCGCAAATGCATTACGCGCGTCAGGGCGTGATCACCCCAGAAATGGAATTCGTCGCCATCCGCGAAAATCTGCGGCGCGAGGAATATCTGCAAAACCTGCGCGACTCCGGCCCCCAGGGCAACAAGCTGGCCGAGATGATGGGCCGCCAGCATCCAGGCCAAGCGTTCGGCGCCAGCATTCCCCCCGTCATCACGGCAGAATTCGTGCGGCAGGAAATCGCCCGCGGCCGCGCCATCATCCCGGCCAACATCAACCATCCGGAAGTCGAACCGATGATCATCGGGCGCAACTTCCTGGTCAAGATCAACGCCAATATCGGTAATTCGGCGGTCACCTCGTCGATCGGCGAAGAAGTCGACAAAATGACCTGGGCCATCCGCTGGGGCGCCGACAATGTGATGGATCTGTCGACCGGCAAGCATATCCACGAAACCCGCGAATGGATTGTGCGCAACAGCCCGGTGCCGATCGGCACGGTGCCGATTTATCAGGCGCTGGAAAAGGTCAACGGCCGTGCCGAAGACCTGACTTGGGAAATTTTCCGCGACACCCTGATCGAACAAGCCGAACAAGGCGTCGACTATTTCACCATTCACGCCGGTGTGTTGTTGCGTTATGTGCCCTTGACCGCCAAGCGGATGACCGGCATCGTTTCACGCGGCGGTTCGATCATGGCCAAATGGTGCCTGGCCCACCATCGCGAAAGTTTCATCTACGAGAATTTCGAAGAAATCTGCGAAATCATGAAAGCCTATGACGTCTCGTTCTCGCTCGGCGACGGCTTGCGTCCCGGGTCGATCTACGACGCCAATGACGAAGCGCAACTGGGCGAATTGAAGACCCTGGGCGAGCTGACCCAGGTGGCCTGGAAACACGATGTGCAAGTCATGATCGAAGGCCCGGGCCATGTGCCGATGCAGTTGATCAAATAAAACATGGATATGCAGCTTGAGTACTGCGACGAAGCGCCGTTCTACACGCTGGGGCCGTTGACCACCGATATTGCGCCGGGTTACGACCACATCACCTCGGGCATTGGTGCTGCGATGATAGGCTGGTTCGGCACCGCCATGCTGTGTTACGTCACCCCCAAGGAACACCTGGGTTTGCCGAACAAGGACGACGTCAAGACCGGCATCATCACCTACAAGTTGGCGGCCCACGCGGCCGACTTGGCCAAAGGCCATCCCGGTTCGCAGATCCGCGACAATGCCTTGTCCAAAGCGCGTTTTGAATTCCGTTGGGACGACCAGTTCAACTTGGGCCTGGACCCGGACAAGGCGCGCGAATTCCATGACGAAACGCTGCCCAAGGACTCGGCCAAAGTCGCTCATTTCTGCTCCATGTGCGGCCCGCATTTCTGTTCCATGAAAATCACCCAGGATGTCCGCGAATATGCGGCCAAACAGGGCATCAGCGAAATCGATGCGCTGAAACACGGGATGGAAGTCAAAGCGATCGAGTTCGTCAAAGGCGGCGCCGAAATCTATAAACGTCAATAATCCACAGGCGTTGTTGCGGATATTGATGATGTTGCTCGTTGTGCTAAACAAATCGGCGCTTCGGCGCCGCTAAAAAAATATCCGGTAACATGCCCGGCGCATCGTGCGCCGGGCTGTTGCGCTCGCGTGTTGCACCCTGTGCAGCATCGCCAAAACCGCCGCATCGTGCCGCGCCATCTGGCGTGCCGCGCGTTTCAACCGCAAATATCGCTTCCGGCGCTGCTGTCGCGCCGCCTCCCGCCTGGCCCATCCCCGTACTTACCCCAAATTGTTTCGCGGGTCAGACACGCCTATCCTGAAAAACGCGCGTAACCGGTACCGGGATCTCCGCCGATACTTGGCGCCCAAGCCGGCAACAGCGATTGCCGAGTTTGCGGCACCAATGCAATGCGCCCGTCTCTTGTATCACCATCCACGCCGAAAATATTTCCGGAGACAAGATGTTCCATCAGCTACTCACACCGATTGGTAACGCACTCTTCCCCTCTTTTTTAGTCGCCATCCTGCCTGTGGCCACGGTACTCGTGCTACTCGGGATTTTCCGCCGCCCGGCATGGCAAGCCTCACTGGCAGGTTTGGTGGTCGGTCTGCTGATTGCGGTCGCCTGCTGGCAATTCCCGGTTGGGATGGCGCTCAACACGATTGCCGCCGGCGCCGTGTTTGCCTGTTGGCCGGTAATGTGGATCGTGGTCGCGGCCATCCTGCTCTACAACATCGCCTTGCGTTCTGGATACTTCGACGCGTTTCGCCTGTGGTTGATCGACAACCTGCCCAACGATAGGCGCATCGTGCTGGTGGTGCTCGGTTTTTCCTTCGGCGCGTTGCTTGAAGGCATCTCCGGTTTTGGCACGCCGATTGCCATTATCAGTTCAATGCTGATCATGCTCGGCTTCCCGGCACTTGAAGCGTTGACCTTTACCTTGATCTTCGATACCGCCCCGGTGGCTTTCGGCGCGCTCGGGGTGCCGATTACGGTATTGTCGGCGGTGACTCACCTGCCGGCCGATTCGCTGGCTCAGATGGTCGGGCGGCAACTGCCGTTTTTCGCGTTCCTCTTGCCCTTCTATGTGATTACCGTCTATGCCGGGGTGCGCGGCATGCTGAAGATCTGGCCGGTGCTGCTGGTCGCCGGCGGCAGTTTCGCCATTACGCAATTTGTGATGTCGAACTATCTGAGCTACGCGCTCACCGACGTGCTGTCGTCGCTGGTCTCGCTGATCCTGACACTGGCTTTTCTGCGCGTCTGGAAGTTCGAACCCGATGCGAAATTCGCCATCAACCTGGCAGGCCTGCAAGAACGTCCCAAACACAATGTCAAAAACGTGGCAGGCTGGTACCCCTGGCTGATCGTGTCGGTGGTAG
>JAMFSV010000333.1 GCA_026225455.1 Burkholderiales bacterium
CATTTTCGAGGTGTTGCGCATGAATCGATATTTTGCCGATCTTGGCGTCATCAAACGCGTGTATTAGCGCATTCATTACAAGATTGGTAATAACTTGCGACAGCGCCCCAGGGAAGCTATCCATTTTAATTTCAGGCGGGCATTCGATGCTGACACGAATGCGCGTGCGCCGCAGCTTAGGCTGCAAGCTGGTGATGATTTCATGCAGGTAATCGTTGAGCTCGAAGTCGCGACGGGCTTCGCTGGTCTGGTCCACCGCGACTTGCTTGAAGCTTTGTATCAGATTGGCGGCACGCTCGGCATTCGACAATATCAAGTCGCAGCTTTCTTGAGCGGTATTGAGGTAATTCTGGAAATCGCTTTTCTTGATCGCCCCGAGCTTCAGGCTTTCGTTGATCTGCTGGGTCACCAGCGCCAGATGGGAAGCCGTGGTCAAGGTAATGCCCACAGGCGTATTGACTTCATGGGCAACCCCGGCGACCAGTCCCCCGAGCGAGGCAAGTTTTTCGGTTTCTACCAGGGTTTGCTGCGCTTCCAGCAAACGCTGGTAGGCCAGTTGGGCTTTGACTTTTTCTTCCTTGGCGATCGATTCGGCTTCGGTCAATTGCAATAAGTCGGCTTTGATCCGCTCGACAATCGCGTTGAAGCTTTTAATCACCTCGCCAAATTCGTTGTCCTGGTTCACCGCCAGCGTGGCGGTCTGGACATCCTTGCTGCTCGCCACCCAGTCCAAGGCTTTTTGTAATTCCATCAAGGGGTGGAAAACGAAGTAGCGCAGCGCGTAAGACATCACGATCAGGATCAACAAGTCGACGATAAAAATCTGCACGATGATTTCGATCAAGCGCGAGCGCCGTTTGGCGCTCAACTCGCTGCGCGACAGGTAAACCGTCGCCGTGCCGAGTTTTTCCTTACCCTGGTAGACAATCGGTATCACCATCGTGTCGTCGGCCTGCACCGTTTCGTCGGGCGACATATCCCGCAGATGCGCGCCGTCGCGAATGCGTCCCAGGTTCAAGCCGGCGTCACCGGTGGTGCGGATCGCCACCAGGGAAGGCCAGCTCAATTCGGCGTCCAGCGTCAGCCGGATATACTGCTCGTCCATTTCCCAGGCGCCTTGGGGCAGCGATAAAGCCAGGCGCTGTTGCAGCGAGCTGCGTAAAGACTGATAAGCCGCTTCGTCCTGATTCCGGTTTTTATTATAAGAAACCAAGCCGGTAAGGCCGACAATCGCGGTGACTCCAATAATCAGCCAGACGGTCAGCTTGGACTTGATACTTTTCATCTACAGGATTTCCGATAGGACGCCGGCCCCTATCGTAACGCGAAATTAAATGGTCAGGGCAATCGACTGGCCTGGCGCGGGCCGTGGATTTGATGCTTTTGCGCTCGATCGCAGGCATGACTTCGGCTTCGCCGCGACAGCCTCAACTTGCGCTGCATTTTGAATAACATGGAGGAGGCCTGAACGGTTAAGCTGTGCGCCACCCTCAAGGAGTCTGAAATGATAGATGGATTGGTCAGCGGCCGGATCTTCGGCAAACCGGAAAATCGCACCGGACGCAAAGAAAGCCGCTATGTCGCGGCACGGATTATTGTCACCACAGAACAACAAAAAATCACGGCACACGTCATTGCATTTGACGAACAGGCCCAGCTTGCGCTGCTGGCTTTGGATGACGGCGATGCGGTATGCGTGGCAGGCACGCTCACGCCCAAACTGCATGAAGACAAAAACGGCACCATCAAGCCGGCTCTCGACGTAGTGGCCCATGCCGTGCTCAGCGCCTATGACGTTCAACATAAGCGCTCGGCGCTGCAAGACATCCGCGCCGCGCCGCTGGATGACGTGGATCATGACCGGATCGACGACTGAAAGGCCGCCGCGCCAACCATGCCGTGACCGAACTCAGCTTGGGTCGCCAAGCGCCGCCGCGTCATCGATCCTCGGTGGGCTCTCGCGTAGCGTCAAAGGGAATAGGTTGGGCAGCCGCATCGGGCAATTTCAAACAGTGCCCCGCCCCGCAGCCTCCAGCCAGGCGCAAAATGCCGTCACGGCGGGGTCAGCCGCACGCTCCTTGGGCATATACACAAAATAGCGCCAACTGGGCAAGGCCGGGCTGGAGAACGGCATGATCAAGCGCCCTTCCGCGACTTCATCGGCGACTAACGCCATCGGCCCCATCGCCACCCCCAGGCCATCGAGGGCAGCCTGCAAGGTCAGGTAAAAATGTTCCAGCGTGAGCGCATGACCAGCTTGCGAGTGGCCCGCTTGCAACTCAGGAACCCCTGCGGCGGTGAGCCATTCGGACCACATAGCGGGATAAGTCGCCGCATGCAACAGCGTGTGATGGCGCAAATCGGCGGGGGTTTGCAGCGGATGCTGCTTGAGCAAAGCCGGGCTGCACACCGGCAGGCGCGCTTCGCTCAGAAATTCCCGGGCAAGATAGCCGTCAGCGGCCTGGGGTCCGCCACGGATTACCAGGTCAAAACCTTGCGTCAACGATCCCAGGGGTTCATTTGAGGTCGTCAGTCGCACCTCGATGCCCGGATGGCTCAACTGAAAAGTCGATAGCCGAGGCAACAACCAGCGCAAGGTGAAGGTGGCCGGCACATTGACCCGTAGCACGCGATGGCGCCCCTGCTCCAATTGCTGCGCGGTAGCCAGCGCCAGGCGATCAAACACGGCACTGACTTCCGCCACATAACGCGAGCCCGAATCGGTCAACGTCACGCGCCGATTATGTCGTTCAAATAGCGGCGCACCGAGCCATGCTTCGAGCTGCTGAATATGGCGGCTGATCGCGCCATGGGTGACAAACAATTCGGCCGCAGCCGCTTTGAAGCTGCCGAGCCGGGCGGCGGCCTCAAAAGCACGCAACGAGTTAAGTGGGGGTAAATGACGTTTCATGTGACTTATTCTAACTCGAAGATGAGAATTAATGGTTTGTCATCAGCGCCTCAGGCTTTTATTGTTCGCCCATCGGCAAGGATTTCCTCCTTGCCACACTTGAACATTTATCACTCGAGAGGCAAACATGGCAAATCTGGTCGTCAGCGGCGTGCAATGGGGCGATGAAGGCAAAGGCAAGATGGTCGACTGGTTGTGCGAGCAAGCCGATCTGGTGGTGCGCTTTAACGGCGGCCATAACGCCGGACATACCTTGGTGGTCGACGGCAAGGTCTACAAACTGGCGCTACTGCCCAGCGGACTGGTACGCGGCAAACCCGGAGTAATCGGCAATGGCGTGGCGCTGGATGCCGCGGCCCTGCTGGCCGAAATCGAACGCGTTCGAGCCCAGGGCTTGCATGTCACACCGGAGACCTTGCTTATCGCCGAAACGGCGATCCTGGTATTGCCGCTGCATAGCGCCATCGACGCCCGCCAGGAACAGAACCGGAGCTGCAAGATCGGCACCACCTTGCGCGGCATCGGCCCGGCTTATGAGGACAAAGCCGGGCGGCGGGCGATTCGAGTCTGCGATTTGGCCGAAGCCGAAACCCTGTCGACCAAGCTCGACGATTTGCTCGCGCATCACAACCCCTGGTTCAAAGGACAAGGCTTGCCGGTGTTTGAAAAAGCGCCCTTGCTCGACTACCTGCTCGATCTTGCGCCGCGCATTCTGCCTTTTACCGGGCCGGCATGGTTAAAGCTGCATCAAGCAGGGCAAGCGGGACAACGCATCCTGTTCGAAGGCGCGCAAGCCGCCATGCTGGACGTGGACTGGGGCACCTATCCGTTTGTGACCGCGTCCAACACAACGGCGGCGGCGGCAGCCAGCGGTTCGGGATTGGGGCCTGCCGCGCTGGGACAGGTGCTGGGGGTATGCAAGGCCTACACCACGCGAGTAGGTGCCGGGCCGTTCCCCACCGAGCTGAGCGATGCGATGGGCGATCGGCTGCGCGAACTCGGCGGCGAATACGGCACCAATACCGGTCGGCCGCGCCGTTGCGGCTGGTTTGACGCGGCGCTGGTACGTCAGAGCGCCAAGCTCTCCGGCGTTACCGCTCTGGCGCTGACCAAATTGGATGTGCTCGACACCTTGGACGAAATTCGCATCTGTACCGCTTATCGCGTCGCGGGCCAAACCCAGGCGCATTTTCCGGCCGGGCTCGCGGCACAATTCCAGGCCGAGCCGCAATATGAAACGCTGGAAGGCTGGAGGGTTTCAACTCGCGGCATACGCGACTGGGCAAAATTACCGCCGGCTGCACAGCGTTATATTCAGCGTATCGAAATGTTGACCGACACCCCGGTCGATCTGATTTCGACCGGGCCCGAGCGTCACGACACCATCCGCTTAAAAGACCCATTTATGGCTTGAGCCGGCTGAAATGTCGGCTAGGCCAGCCTGGCGTGGCCGGCATCGTGCGGCCACGTGGCTTAACACATAGCTCAAGACAAGGTTTAAATCAGATCAGGCTTGGCGCTGACCCGTCCACCTGACCGTGGTGCCGACGGCACCGATCAGCACTCTCGACAATACTGTCATATCGAAGGGCATGCCGCGCCGGCGCACGTCCAGCAACAAGGCAATCCTGACTTCATCGCTGCGGTTCCATACCTCATGGGGAAAGGTATCGTCCCACAACAACGCCTCGCCGTTGCCGATGCGGTGCTCTTCATCGCTCAAGCGCAGCACCGCCGCCGGCCGGCCGTCGACTGCGGCCGGCACGGATAAGCCGAGTTGGTAGCGCAATACGCCGCGAAACGGACCCCGATGGCAGGGAATATGTTTGTGCGGCGCCAGAAACGACAGCGACGCCGACAGGACATCAGGCGTTGCCGCCAGTAAAGCCGCCAACTGCGGGCATGCCGTCATATTTTTGCGGATCTCGGCACCATACGCTTTCAACACGAATAGGCGCCAATCGCGGCCGTCATTAGCAGAAATGTCGGCCTGTGACGCCATCAACTCGTGAAACCGCGGCACCGACTGCAAACGCTCGGCCACTTGCAGCGCTTCCAGGCGCAATTGAGGCCAGGCGGCAATAAAGCGCTGCGCCTCGGGAAACAGTTGCGCCGAATCGAGTACCGGACCACCCGAAATACGCGCATCGTAAATACGCCGCACGGCGTGCGCGGCGAAATCGTACAAAACACCCATATTCGTCCATATAAAAAAAGCCCTCGACATGAGGGCTTTGTCAGCGATGCGCTAGCGTTACCGCGAAAGGACCTTGCGGATGGTGGCGGCCAGGTCTTCCGCCACAAATTTCGCCACATATGCGTCGGCACCCACGCTTTTCACGTGATCTTCGTTGGTCGAGCCCGACAGCGAGGAATGAATCACCACCGGAATCATTTTAAAACGCTCGTCCTTTTTGATTTTACGGGTAAGCGTAAAACCATCCATTTCAGGCATTTCCAGATCGGTCAGCACGAGTGCCACCTTGTCGCGCACGGTCTTGCCTTCGGCGATCGCCTTATCGGAAATCGATTCAAGCATTTCCCAGGCTTCTTTACCCGTTTTGGTCATGATGAACGGCGCATGCATGGCGGTCAGCCCACCCTCGATCAAGGTCCGGGCAAATGCCGAATCGTCGGCGGCCAGCACCACCGTACCCGGTGGCAACGACAAGGCCGGGCCGATGGTGGCGGGATTGACGTCGGGCTCGCCGACCGGCAGCACGCTGCGCAAAATCTGTTCGACATCAAGCACTTGCGCCAGCCGCGTGTTGTCGACGTTGCCGTCCAGACGCGCAATACTGGTGACCATCGCGCCGGCGGCGCTGGCTTCGGCGGACAACACCTGGCTCCATTCCAAACGCACAATCTCGTCGACCTCTTCCACCGCAAAACCCTGGGTGGAACGCGCATATTCGGTGACCAGCAGGATTTGCAAGCCGTTACGGGGCTTGCAGCCGACGGCTGCTGCCAAATCGATCACCGGAATGATCTGTCCACGGATATTCGTCACGCCCAGCATATGCGGCGGCGAACCGGCGATAGACACCACGGTCGGCATGACCAGGATTTCGCGCACCTTGAACACGTTGATGCCAAATAGCTCACGCTGATTGGAGTCTTGAGCCTCTCCAAGCCGGAACAGCAATAACTCAAACTTGTTATTACTGGTTAAGTTAGTCCGTTCGTCAATTTCTTGTTGTGCGGTGCTCACGGTCTTCCCCGGTTGATCCATGCAATTCGAGTGGCTGAAATTTGGAATGGCGATAAGACTAAACTCGTGTAATACGCGCGCCCATTCCCTCGCATATCGACGACCCTCAATCCTCCCTCAAACCGTACTCTACGAGCGCCTTTTAAATAAGGCCAGCAGATCTTGCGCGCTTTCCGGCTGACGGTGCGATAAGCGCATTTCGTGTTGCAGGGTTGTTGAAATAGTCGTCGAATCGAGCCATTTTGTAAATCATGGAAAACACGTCAAACCGGTAAATGGCGCGAAAATAACCGGGACCGGTTGGCGCGGGTCAAATTCAAGGGTAATGACGGCTGGATCGAGATTTCGCCGAACAACACTATGCTTGTGCACGCACATATAAATTGCTAGGATAAAAACCCTCCATATTCCGGCCCCGAGACAGCATGGTCTATATTGTGCGGCCCATGGCAGGACCTGCCCCAAGCCAAGGGTTGAGAATTTCGCTCGGCGTAAAATATGAAAACGACCGCTTGCCGGCGGCTCCGGCCGGCTATTTCAGGGTCAGCGCGCGGACCATTCGCGACGCCCTGCAATTCGACCCGGCTCACGGCGCCGGGCAAAATATACTCGATGCCTGGCTGCGCCAAGTCGATCGGCTCGACCCTTCCTATAAGGTTTAACCATGTCTCAACTCATGTCCCAACTTAAACTTGCCGTGGTCGGCGGCGGCGCCATCGGCGGGCTGCTGGCCGCGCGTCTGGCACGTGCCGGGCTGCAACCCTCATTGCTGGCGCGCGGACAACATCTGGCGCAAATCCGCAGCCGCGGTCTCGAAGTGATCGAAGCGGGAGAGTCGTACTTGACCCAGCTTCGCGCGACCGACGCGCCGGCCGAACTCGGGGTGCAGGATATCGTCTTCATCTGCCTGAAAGGCTCGGCCCTGGTTGACGCGGCGGCTTCGCTGGCGCCGCTGATCGGCCCGGCGACCCGCATCATGTCGGTGATGAACGGCGTGCCTTGGTGGTTCCTGCACGGTCGCGCAGATGCGCTGGCCCATTACCGCATCGAGTCGGTCGATCCCGCCGGTGCGGTCTCGGCAGTGCTGCCCGCGGCACAATGTTATGGCTGCGTGGTGCATATTTCATCGGGTATCCGCGCGCCAGGCGTAATCGGCCACGGCCGCGGCAATCAATTGATCGTCGGCACCCCCGCCGGCCAGCCGGATAGCGGGATTGAACAGATTGCCGGACTATTGCAGCAGGCCGGTTTCGCGGTGGAGTTGACGCCCACGATCCAGGCCGAGATCTGGTCCAAGCTGTGGGGCAATATGACGATGAATCCGATCAGCGCCTTGACCGGTTCCAATACCGACCGGATCCTCGACGATCCGCTGACGCTGCAGTTGGTCACCAACGTGATGGAAGAAGCCGGGAAAGTCGGTGCCAAGCTGGGCATCCCGGTCCAGCGCAGCCCGCTCGAACGCACCGCCCAGACGCGCAGTCTGGGCGGCTTCAAGACCTCCATGCTGCAAGATGTCGAAGGATCGCGGCCGCTGGAGATCGACGGTCTGGTGGCGGCGCCGCGCGAATTGGCTCAACTGGCGGGAGTTCCGACACCCTGGCTGGACGCCGTACTCGGACTGGTACGGCAAAAAGGCTTGAATGCCGGGCTCTACCACTACACCCTGCCCTAGGGCCTGTTCACGCTAATAATGGGCTTGCGAA
>JAMFSV010000334.1 GCA_026225455.1 Burkholderiales bacterium
AATTCGGCAATATCCACCCCATCGGCATCGTCGCGTTGATGCAAGGCCAGGTCGACCAATGCTGAGGCGGTGTAGCGTACTGTTTCATAACCCTGGTTGAAGGTCTCCGCCGCACGGATCTTGTCCAGCAATGCGGCAGGGATGACCGCGCCGGTATCGATATGACGTGCATGGCGTTCCAGCACTTCCTGTACCTTGGCCCAGTTTTCAAATAACTGCGACGGCAATTCGACGTAATCTTGCGGCACGTTGGTACCGGAGATACGCTGGTAGGTCACTTCGGACAACAGGCCGTGCAGGCCATGACCGAACTCATGGAATAAGGTGCGTACGTCATCAAAACTCAACAGCGTGCGGCCGTCGCTGCTCTTGGCAAAGTTGTTGTTGTTGACCACGATCGGCAGCATCTTGCCGTCAGCCTCACCTTGGCCGCGGTAGTTGTGCATCCAGGCGCCGCCACGCTTGCTGGCGCGGGCAAAATTGTCACCGATGAAATAGCCGATGGCCTGACCGTGACGTTTGACATCCCATAACCGCGCATCGGCATGGTAAAGCGGCACATCATGGCGCTCGGTAAAACTCAGGCCGAACAGCCGCTGAGCGCAATCGAACATGGCGGCCACCATGGCTTCCAGACTGAAGTACGGCTTGACCTCCGCAACGTCGAGATTAAAGCGCGCGGCGCGCACTTTCTCGGCCAGATACAGCCAGTCCCAGCCCTCAATCGCTTCGGGTTCACCCAGTTCGCGGGCCACCTCGACCAGTGCGACACGCTCCGCCGCCAAGCTTTGTTTGGCCGGCTCCCAGACTTGTTCCAGCAAGGCATAGACGGCTGCAGGTTGGCCCGCCATCCGATCCGCCAAAGCATAATCGGCAAAATTCTTGTAACCGAGCAAAGCAGCTTGTTCAACGCGCAGCGCCAGGATTTCACGCGCCACGGGGCGGTTATCGCGCTCCGGATGGGTGCCGCGAGCCACTCGTGCAGACCAGATCGCTTGACGCAAATCACGCCGCTTTGAATAGGTCAAAAAGGGCGTGATCAGCGAGCGCGACAGGGTAATCACATGGCCTTCGAGATCACGCTCGACTGCGGCCGAGCGGGCCGCGCTCAAGACAAACTCGGGCAGACCCGCCAGGTCGTCCGCATCCTTCAGGACCAAGCGATACTCGGCTTCGTCGGCCAGAATGTTCTGGCTGAATTGGGTGGTCAACTGCGCCAGACGGCTGGTGATGACGGCATAACGTTCACGAGCCTGACCTTGCAACATGGCGCCGGCCCGCACAAAATCCAGATGCAGACGTTCCAGCAGCCGCCGTTGCTCTTCGTTCAATTCAAGCTCTTGGCGTGCCTGATACACCAGGTTAAGCCGTTCGAAAAACCCCGGATGCAGCGAAATAGCGCTGTGATGGTCGGCCAACCGCCCCGCCATCTCCATCTCGACCGCTTGCAAGGCGGGAGAGGTTTCCGACATGGTCAGGTTCTCCAGCAACATCTCGACCAGCGCAAGTTGGCGGCCGGCCTGATCGAAGGCTTCGACGGTATTGGCAAAAGTGGCGGGAGTGCGATCACCGGCGATCGCCTCGACTTGTTGCAGATGCTGTTTAAACAGAATCTCGAAGGCGGGCGCAAAATGCTCGGCTTGCACGCGATCGAACGGCGGAAATTGGTCGGCAGCGCTCCAGGCCTGCAGCAGCGGATTTTGGTTAGCGGTCATGGTAAGGTCGTCGGCGATTAAGAAAGCGGTGGCTATCAGGTTTAGGCAATGCGCTCGTGCACGCGGTAACAATGCACGGTCACTGTCGGTAGCACGCGCGGCGGCCCGTCAATCAAAAATCAATCACGAGAAACGGACCGGACAGCCCATCAATATAGCGCAAAAGCGCGCACGCTTCACTGGCCCGAAAATATCGCAGCCTGTATCGGCTTAAACCCGACCTCGCTCGACCTCGACACCTTCAATAAACTTCCGGCACCAACAAACCTTCCGCGAGATGCTGACGGATATAGTCGTCATGATGCACCCGCTGCGGCAACGTCACCGGCTGGCGTTCAATCTCGTGATACGGCATCTGCGCCAGCAAATGGGCAATGCAGTTCAAACGCGCCTTCTTTTTGTCCACCGCCGGCACCACCCACCAGGGCGCTTCCGCAATATGGGTGCGGGCGATCATGATTTCCTTGGCCTTGGTGTAATCCTCCCAGCGGCGGCGCGACTCAAGATCCATCGGGCTCAACTTCCATTGTTTCAAAGGATCATGGATGCGCCCGAGAAAGCGCAAATGTTGCTCCTCGTCGGTAATCGAGAACCAGTATTTGATGACCTGGATACCCGAGCGCACCAGCATTTTTTCGAATTCCGGCACGGTACGGAAAAACTCTTCGTATTCGTCGTCGTTGCAAAAACCCATCACCCGTTCGACCCCGGCGCGGTTATACCAACTGCGATCGAAACACACGATTTCACCGGCCGCCGGCAAGTGCGAGGCATAACGCTGAAAATACCACTGGGTGCGTTCGCGATCGTTCGGTGCCGGCAGCGCGGCAACCCGGCATACACGCGGATTCAGGCGCTGGGTGATGCGTTTGATCACGCCGCCTTTGCCCGCCGCATCGCGCCCTTCAAAAATGATCACGACTTTATGCTGGGAATTGACCACCCAGTCCTGCAATTTCACCAATTCGCCTTGCAAGCGGAATAACTCGCGAAAATAATGACGGCGAGCCTCGCGCTGCGACTCAGGGTCCCCGCTCAAGCCGATCGCATCGGCCGTGTCATCGCCGAAGCCGCGATCGTCGATCTCCATTTCCAGCTCTTCGTCGTAGCTGTCGATCAGATCATCGCGAAGGCGCTGCATCAGCAGTTCTTGTTCACTGGCGGAATTGGGTTTCATGGCGTGTGGAGTTGAAGTTGGGTCGAGATTGAGCCGAGGTTCAAACTGCAACATGCAACAACATCATGACGCTATGGTGACAAGCAATTTAAAACACCACCCCCGCACATAAAATAATATTCGCGTACGGCGTATATTCGCCGGTACGCACGATCGCGCGCGCGAGGCGGCTTTGCAGCTTGAAGTCGTCGTGGCTGATCACTTGGCGAGTACCAAGCTGTTCCTGGCGCAACAAGGTGTCGACCGCCTCAAGCGGAATCGAAGCGGTTTTCAGGAATTCCGACGCAACGATATGTTTCTCGACCTGCATTTCCGACACGATGGCACGCAAAGTGGCGGCGAAGTCAGGAATGCCGCGGCTCAGTGCCAAGTCGATGACCTCAACCCCGGGCGGCACCGGCAGGCCGGCGTCGCCGATCACCACTCGGTCGCCGTGTCCCAGCGAAGCAATCAGACGCGACAGGGCGATATTAATCAGCAGGCTTTTTTTCATCAGGACCTCACTTCATTCAGGTAGGGAATCGACGGTTGCGCCCCTGCACGCGTCACCGACAGCGAGGCGGCCGCCTGGCCAAAATGGATCGCCTCGGGCAAAGCCCAGCCCCAGGACATGGCCGCGGCCAAACCGCCGAGAAAGGTGTCGCCCGCGGCGGTGGTGTCGATCGCATCGACCTTGTCGGCCGGGTAATGCACCACACCGTCATCGGTAACCGACACGATGCCGCGCGCACCCAAGGTAATAATCACATTGCGCGCACCGCTCAGACGCAAGGCCTGTGCCGCCAGAATGGCATCGTCGACGGTGCTGGCGGGCATCCCGGTAAGCGCCGCCGCTTCCAGTTCGTTGGGAATCAAATAGTCGGCTGCCGCCAGCCATTCCGGCGGCAGCGGGCCGCACACCGGGGCCGGGTTGAGCAAGACCCGCTTGCCCAGGCGCTGAGCCATTTCCAGCGCGATCTTGATGGTGGCGTGCGGCACTTCGAGCTGGCACAACACCACGTCGGCCACCGCCAGCACCGCGGCATGCCGCTCCAGATCGACGGCGGATAACTCGCCATTGCTGCCCGGCACCACCACAATCGCGTTCTGGCTGGTGTCGTCGACCACAATCATGGCGATGCCGGTCGGTGTGCCTGTGCTTATATCGACTCCCGAGCAATCGATACCTTCGGCTTCCAGCCCCTGTTTCAATTGCTCGCCGTAGGCATCGGCACCGACCCGTCCGATCATGGCGACTCGCGCCCCCAGCCGCGCCGCCGCCACCGCCTGATTGCCGCCTTTGCCGCCGGGCACGGTCATAAACGAGCTGCCGGACAAGGTCTCGCCGGGAAGCGGCAAGCGCGCGGCGCGCACCACCAAATCCATATTGAGGCTGCCGACCACCACCACGTGACCTGCAAGCTGAGTTGCAGCCGGATCTTTAGCCGCGTCGCCGGCACCGGGGATTGAATGAGCTTCCACGAATTGATTTCCTATTATTTGCCGCAATCAATGCTTGCGGCACACGATGCCTGTGTGCCGTTCTATTCAGGTATGGATCGGCTACGTGCCGGCACCGGACCGGTCGATTCACGCAGGGTTAAACGGGGCGGCACGACCTGCCGGTGCGGCGGCCCCGACAAACTGCCGCCGATGCGCGCCAACAAGGTATGCGCCGTGGTTTCGCCGAGCAACAGAATCGGCTGGCCGACCGTGGTCAGCGCCGGAAAAACGTAGCGGCCCAATTCGATATCGTCAAAGCCGATCACCGAGACCTCGCCGGGTACGCGCAAGCCCAATTCGGCCGCGGCGCGCAAAGCGCCGATACCCATCATGTCGTTGCCGGCAAAAATAGCGCTGGGCTTGACCGTATGGAACAAACGCTTGGCCGCGTCATAGCCCCCGAGGCTGGAAAAATCGCTCTGGACGATCGCCTCGGGCAAGATCGATATTTCGCGCTCGGCCATCGCACGTCGAAAACCGTCGAGCCGCAGCGCGCTCACATCCATTCCTTGCGGCCCGCCAATGCAGGCAATGTTGCGATGCCCCAACTCGAGTAAATGCCGGGTCGCCAGGTAAGCACCGGCTTCATGATCGATCTGCACCGCATCGGCTTCAAGCCCGGCGATCTGCCGGTCGACCATCACCACCGGAACCCGGGCGGCGGCCAGCAAATCGGCCAGCACCGCGTCGTCGCCGGCCGAAGCGACAATCAAACCGTCGATGCGTTTTTCTCTGAGCACGCGCAAATAGTTTTGCTGCTTGCGCACGTCGTCGTCCGAGTTGCACAGGAACACACAATAACCATTGCGTTCGCAATAGTCCTCGATGCCGCGCGCCAGTTCGGCAAAATAGGAGTTGGTGTTGTTCGGCACCAGCAGGCCGATAGTGCCCGTCTGGCTGCCGCGCAAGGACCGCGCGACCCCCGACGGCACGTAGTTAAGCTGCAGGATGGCGGCTCGCACTTTGGCCTCGACCGGCGCACTGACCGGGCGCGTCTGGTTCATCACGTGCGATACCGTGGTGAACGAAACGCCGGCCAGTGCCGCTACATCTTTGATGGTCGCCATAAGCCGTGCCTGTCAGGAGAAATGGAGATGCGACCGGATCAGGCGCGACGCAGCGCGCGGCGACTGCGGTAAGTATCGAGCACCACCGCCACCACAATCACTCCGCCCGTGATAATCCGCTTGGTCGGCTCGCTGGCGCCAATTTGCGCCAGGCCGGCTGCCAGTACCGAAATAATCAGCACACCGAAGAAGGTGCAGATCACCGAACCGCGCCCGCCCATCAGACTGGTGCCGCCGATCACCACCGCCGCGATCACTTGCAGTTCAAGCCCGACTCCGGCGTTCGGGTCGGCCGCCTCCAGGCGCGATACCTGGAACAAGGCGGCCAGTCCGGCCAGCGCGCCCATCAAGGCAAACACCATGACTTTATAAGGACGCGGGTCGATACCTGCCAGGCGCACCGCTTCTTCGTTAGTGCCGATACCGATCAGGTAGCGGCCGAACACGGTACGCGTCAGCACGGCTTGGGCCACGATCATGACCACGATCGCCACGATAAAGGCCGGCGAAATACCGAAGGCGATGGGGTTCGACAACCAATCGAAAGCGCCGCCGATATAGGAGGTGCGCGAATTGGTCAGTTGGTAGGCCACGCCGCGCGCCATTTCCAGCACACCCAGCGAGACGATAAACGAGGGAATGCGCCAGTGCACCGACACCGCACCGGTGACGGTGCCGGCGATGGTGGCCGCTGCGATGCCGAAGGCGGCTGAGGGGAACACGCCCCAACCCCATTTAAGCATCGCCACGCTGACGGCCGAAGCGGCCAGCGCCAGCACCGAACCGACCGACAAATCGATGCCGGCGATAATCAGCACAAAAGTCATGCCGACCGACATCACCACCAGATCGGGAATCTGGTTGGCCAGGGTACTGAAGGTGTCGTAACTCAGAAAATGCGAACTGAGCAAAGAGAACAAGACGATGATGGCCAGCAAGGCCCCGGCCAGCCCGAGATAACTATTCAGGCTGGTACGCAAGGCAGCCGGCCGGGCCACGGAAGCGGCGGCGGCATCGGCGGAAAGCAGAGGTTTGACCTCGGCGGAACGATTCGTCATGACGAAATCCTTATGCTTGAAACGTGTAACGTCCTTGCCGGAACAAGGTGATCGATAAGCTCGAAAATCCAGATGGCGGGCACCATCCTAAGCCGCTTCAGCTTCGCCCTCGGCACTGTCGTAACCCGAGAACGCCGCAGCCAGCAAGGCGTCCTGAGTCCAGTCGGCACGGTGAAAGGTTTGCACCAATTGCCCCGCCGACATCACACCGATGCGATCGCAAATCAGCATCAATTCGCGCAAATCGCTGGACACCACCACCAACGATCGGCCTTCACGCGCCAGCGCGCCGAGCAAAGCGTAAATTTCGAATTTGGCGCCGACGTCAATGCCACGAGTCGGCTCGTCAAACAACAACACCGCGCAATCGCGCTCCAGCCAACGGCCGATCACCACTTTTTGCTGGTTGCCGCCGGACAACTCCGCCACGGTTTGGGCCGGCCCCGCGCTGCGAATCCGCATCGCGTCGATTTGCCGTTGTGCCAGCGCATGTTCGCGCCGGTTGTCGATCAAGCCGTAGGAAGCCAGCTTGCCGATATTGCCCAGCGAAATATTCGCCGCGATCGACTGCGTCAACAGCAAACCTTCGCCTTTGCGGTCTTCGGTAATCAGCGCAATGCCGTGCTTCACCGCATCCTTCGGCGAGTCGATCCTGGCCGTTTGCAGCGAACCGTCCGCAGTCGTGACCGACACCGTGCCGCGATCGGCCTGATCGGCGCCATAGATCAAACGCAGTAATTCGGTGCGGCCGGCGCCGATCAAACCGCTGATGCCGAAGATCTCGCCGCCGCCGACTTCGAACGACACGTCGCGCACCACCTTGCCGCGCCCGAGGCCGTCGACCTTTAATTTGGGCGCGCTCAGGGTACGCGGCCCCAAGTCGATGTGTTCACCGAGTTCGCGGCCGACCATCAGCGTCACCAATTGATCGCTGG
>JAMFSV010000047.1 GCA_026225455.1 Burkholderiales bacterium
GTGCACTGGCGTAGGCGTCGACCGCGGCGGCACAGGCCAGGTGGAGACCCAATAACTCCTCGCGCCGCCCATAGGCCTGGCTTTTGACATCGACTACAGCAATGATGGGCCGCTTGGCTGCCGCTCCAGCATCGGCGTCGATCACCGCACGCACGGCTTGCGCCAGCAGCCAACCCTGCTCCAGGCCCACGACATTATCCGTGGCACGCGGAAAGCGTTGTTCGGGGTCGGGCACCACCGCAATAAATTGGGCGGCTACGCCATTCAATTCGGCGCCGGCGCTGAGCACCGGCGGCACCGGGCAGCTTGAGCCCGGCTTCAGGCTTGGGCCGACCAAAGCATCAAACCAGATGCGACCGCGTGTAATCGGGTTCACCGCAGGGGAATTCAACACGTCTTGCATGATCACTCCTGGTTCCACAATTGCCGCATCGCGGCACCATCGATGGCGGCGGGATCGACCCGCGCCAACAAGGCCAGATAATGCGCCACACGTTCGGTGCGGGCTTGGGCCGGCCGGCCTTGCACAAAGGCTGCCCGCACGCTCGCCGCGATCTGGGCCACATCGTCCTCCACCAGCGTGTCGACCAAGCCGGTCGCGGCACGCTGCTCGCCGCCGATCAAGCTCCAGATCAGCCGCCGATCCGAGGCGTTCAGCTCCTCGATGCCCGCTTCCTGTTCGATCACCTCGGGGCCATTCATGCCCAGCCGTCCCTGCTTGGTCATGATCAGGTACGAGCACAGCGCCGCGGCCAACGACATGCCGCCAAAACAACCGACCATGCCGGCGATCACACCGACCACCGGCACGTAGCGGCGCAGCGCCACAATCGCGGCCTGGATTTCGGCAATCACGGCCAAGCCCAGATTCGCTTCCTGCAACCGCACGCCGCCGGTTTCGAACAAAATCACCGGGCGCACCAAACGCCCCGCCTCGCATTCGCGCAGGACCAATTCCAATGTCGCCGCCAGCTTGGTACCCGACACTTCGCCGATACTGCCGCCCTGGAACGCCGACTCGATCGCCAACACCACCGCCGCGGCGCCGTCCAAAGTGCCTTTGGCGATCACCGCACCGTCATCGGCCTGGCATACGATGCCCTGCAGCGGCAGCCAGGGCGACTCCAGATGATCGAACGGCCCGAGCAACTCACGGAAACTGCCCGGGTCCAGCAGCGCACGGGCGCGTTCCCGCGCTCCCAGTTCGATAAAACTCTGGCGCGCCAGAATCGCCTCGTAAGCCGAGGCATAAGAAACGTCGCTATCGCTCATGATTCACTGACCTCCACCACTTCGGCCAAACGCAGGGCAACCACGCCGGGCGTCGCGCCGAAGTCATTGATTTCGATCCGGGCCGCGCCGTCGTAGCGCGTAAAAAACCGGTCGAGCACACTTTTCCAGATCTGGCCGTAACCATCGACGCTGGTGCGTATCACCACTTCGACTTGCTGCCCCGGCAACGGCGACAGCAAAATTTCCAAGTCGCCGGAACCGACTACGCCGACATGCGCGCGTTGCCGCGCGGCCCGGGTAGCGGGATAAGCAAAATTCAGTTGTTCCATCGCTCATGCCTCCTGATGAAGCTTGCAGTGAATCAGTTTATCGATAAACAGCGTGGCCGCCAGCAAGTCTGCGGCGCCACCCGGTGAAGCGTGTAATTCAAGCAAATGCGCATCGAGTGCCAGCAACGCCGCATGCCCCTCGGGCATGCTGCTGCCGCCCAAACCCAGGATGTGTTGCGCGCCGCGCTGTGCGGTGTCCAAGGCAAACTGACCGCCGCGGTGCAGCAAACACGTATCGGCCAGCGTCCGCATAATGTGCAGCAGCGTATCGAGTTGCGCATGGGTTTCGCCGATGCCGCGCGCCCGGGCCGCATGCAGCGCCGGCAGCCCCACTTGCAGCACGTGCGGAAAACCGTCGCCGGCCTCCTGCCGAGCGCCCCCTACCGCATATTGACGCATCGCCCGGGCCCCATGCGATTCAAGGCGCGGGGCAAACCGATCGGGAAATCGCGCAATCTCCGCCGCCGTGCCGCAGATTCGCCGTGGCAGACTTGCCGCCGGCGCCCCAGGCTCGATCCCGCGGGAGCGATCAAACTCAAGCGCGGCATCGGCTTCAACATCAAGCTCGAAATCGGTATCGCAGTCGGTCTCGAAATCGGTCTCGAAATCGGTCTCAAAATCTGTCTCAAGCGCCGCGCCCGCCACCAGCAAACCGACGATCCAGATCGCGCCGCGATGGCTATTGCTGCCGCCCGTGGCGGCCAGCATGGTGCGCTCGCCGGTGCGTCCCAACCGTCCCAGTCGTTCGCGCAACGCCTGCGAGACCACGGCCCCCGAACTGACCGCGGCCAAGGCTTCGAAGGTCGGACCCAGAGCATGCGCAGAACGTGTCATCAGCGCCAGATCGAGATCGTGGTGCGCGCCCGAACCGCGCTGGTCAACCAGCGCCGGCTTGGGCGTCAAGCGCACCTCCTCCAGCAGCGCAGCAACCGCCCACGCCCCCAGCCGAGCCGGATCGAAGCGAGCGCGAGCGGGAAGCGGTTCGACCACCGGCATCGCCGTCATGATCCACTTACCAACTGCGAAAACGCGCCGGCGGAGCATACAGCCCGTCGGACCAGGTCACCAGATCGTCGATGCTGCGCGCCGCCAGCAGCGAACGTTTGGCATCGCCGCGGCGAATCCCGAGATCTTCGGGGAAGGCCACGATACCGCGCTGTCGCAACGACGCGGTCGCGGCGGGATCGGCGCGCAAGCCCACGGGCGTCACCCCGGCCACCGCGGCCAGCGCCGCACGGCGTTCGTCGACACCTTCCGCGTGATGCAGATAAGCAATGCCTTCTTCGGTCACGACATGACTCACGTCATCGCCGTAAATCATTACCGGCGCAATCGACATGCTGCTTTTTTTGCCGACGGCGATCGCATCGAGCGCATCGACAATAGTCGGCTCCCCGCCTTTTTTAAAGGTTTCGGCCAGTTGCACCACCAGTTTGTGGCCGCGCGACACCGGCGCATCGCCTTTGAGCAAAGCCAGCCACGCGGGTGTCGCATGGCGCCGGCCGCGCGGGTCGTGGCCCATATTCGGCGCGCCGCCGAAACCCGCCAGCCGCCCCAGCGTCACGGTCGACGAATTGGCATCGGCATCCATTTGCAAGGTCGAGCCGATAAATAGATCGACGCCGTACTGGCCGGCCAACTGGCACAACACGCGATTGGAGCGCAAGCTGCCGTCATGGCCGGTAAAAAACACATCGGAGCGGGCCCGGATATAGTCTTCCATGCCCACTTCACTACCGAAACAATGCACGCTCTCGACCCAGCCGCTTTCGATAGCCGGGATCAAAGTCGGATGCGGATTCAAGGCCCAGTGGGTACAGATCTTGCCCTTCAGGCCCAGCGATTGGCCATAGGTCGGCAGCAATAACTCGATCGCCGCGGTGTCGAAACCAATGCCGTGATTTAACGAGGTCACGCCGTATTTTTCGTAGATGCCGCGGATCACCATCATTCCGGTCAACACCTGCAGGTCGCCGATATGCCGCGGGTCGCGGGTAAATAATGGCTCAACCGCAAACGGCCGGTCGGCCTGCACCACCACGTCGACCCAGGACCCCGGGATATCGACGCGCGGCAATTCATCGACAATCTCGTTGACCTGCACAATCACGATGCCATGACGGAACGCGGCGGCTTCGGCAATCGTCGGCGTGTCTTCGGTGTTCGGCCCGGTATAGAGATTGCCGTGGCGATCGGCCTTCTCCGCGCAGAGCAAAGCAACCTGCGGTGTCAGGTCGACAAACATCCGCGCATACAACTCGATATAGGTATAAATCGCGCCGATTTCGAGCAGACCGTCTTCCAATAATTGCGCCACCCGCAGGCTTTGCGGACCGGCAAAAGAAAAATCGACGCGCCGGGCAATGCCTTGTTCGAACAGTGTCAGATGCTCGGGGCGGCTGATACTGGCGATCAATAGATGGATATCGTGCACCAGTGCCGGATCGACTTTGGCCAATGAGCGCGAGAGGAAATCGGCTTGTTTCTGGTTATTGCCTTCCAGCGCCACGCGGTCGCCCGGCAGGATCAGCGCTTCGAGCGCGGCAACGATATGTTCGCTCGGCAAAATCATGCCGCCCTTCAACCAGGGGGCGATTTTGTTCAAGCGCCGGGCTTTTTCCTCGCGGCGGGTGGACCAGGATCGGCCGCTTTGGGCGGGCGAGACTGCGGCAACTGGATTCATGGGTGAGGGCTCCCCCGTTTAAGTGATTTATTGGCGCGCGGTTTGGCTTTCGCCGCGGGCGGACTGGCAGATTGATCGCGTAGGGCCTGCCCCGGCTCCGGCACCGCGGCGGGAGCCACTGCCTGAGCGGCCTGCAACCCGTCCGGCACGGCCGCAGCTTTACTATGCGCGCGCCGGCGTTTTGGTGCATGCATTTCGGCGGCCTGTTTCTGGCTGACCAGTTGATGCAGCAACTGACCGGTATTCAGCAAATGTTCCGTCACCTGCGCTTGCGCGGCCGCGCGGTCGCGCAAGCGCACGGCGGCCAGCAAGGCCACATGCTCCTGGTCGGACTGCGCTTTGTGCGGTGGCCGCCCCAATTTAAGGCGCAGATAACGTTCGCCGCGCCGATGCAGGGTATCGATCAACTCCATCAAGCGCGGACGCCCCGCGGGCTGGTACAGGCTCAGATGAAAAGCTTCGTTATGCTGCACATAAAGCGCTTCGTCGGATTCAGCCAAGGCCGCGCTCAGGCACGCTTCGGCATGGTCCAGGGTGGCGGCCGTGTGGTGCTCGATGGCCAACCCTATCGCCAGGCTTTCGAGCGCCGCCCGGATCTCGTAGATCTCACGCGCTTCGTCGGCCAGCAATGGGCTGACGCTGGCACCCTTGTGCGTCTCGGAGCGGACCCAGCCTTCGCTCTCCAACTGGCGCAAGGCTTCGCGTACGGGAATCGCGCTCACCGAGAACTGGCGCGCCACGGCATCCTGGCGCAACGGCGCACCGGGCAACAACACCCCTTCCACGATAGCCGAACGCAGGGCATCGGCGATCATACGCGAGGTGCTGAGACGCGGCTCCAGCGTCATGCTGGCAGGCAATCCGCGCATCGCCCCCGGCCCTTCTGCGATATGGGCCGGCAGGCCTACCTGGGGAAAACGAGCCGTTGATTTATTCATAATATCAAATATTATATATAAAAATGGACGTAAGCCATCCAGAGTAACGCTAACTAGGTAGCCAAGAAATCGGCGGCAAACAGCGTCGCTTGGCGTGGCTGATATCACCTCGAATTGAGACACCGAAACCCGTCCCGGGCTCGGCAAGCCTCAAATAAATGACCGCAGCACCGGAGGAGACAGATGAGTTCACTCGCAGAGCGCGGCGCCGCCGCGCCCAAACGCACACCGCTTAACCGCAGCCAGATCGTCGGATTCTGGGGGGCCTGGACCGGCTGGACCCTGGACGGCATGGATTCGTTTATTTATGCCCTGGTGCTGGCCCCGGCCCTGACCGAATTGCTGCCCAAATCCGGCTATGCGGCAACCCCCGGCAACATCGGTTTGGCCGGTTCCATCATGTTTGCGCTATTTCTGATCGGCTGGGGCCTGTCGTTTATCTGGGGACCGCTGGCCGACCGTTTCGGGCGCACCAAAGTGCTGGCCGGTACGATTTTTATGTTTGCGATTTTCACCGGGCTGGCCGCCACCTCGCACAATATTTGGGAACTCGGCATTTATCGCTTTATCGCGGGGATCGGGATCGGCGGCGAATGGGCGCTGGCCGGCACCTATGTCGCCGAAGCCTGGCCGGAAGATCGGCGCAAGATGGGTGCCGGTTATTTGCAGACGGGTTATTACGCCGGCTTTTTCCTGGCTGCCGCACTGAACTATACCGTCGGCGCCCACTTCGGCTGGCGCATGATGTTCCTGGTGGGCGCGCTGCCGGTGGTGGTATCCATCATCGTGCTATTGCGGGTGAAAGAAACCGACA
>JAMFSV010000335.1 GCA_026225455.1 Burkholderiales bacterium
GATTGCGAGTTACCCGGAGATGGTGCTGGCGCAATGCAAGGCCGGTATCGTCGGCTCGTGTCCCGCGCTGAACGCACGGCCCAGCGCGCAGCTTGGCGACTGGATCGCGCAGATTGAAACCGAGTTGACGGCCCATCGCGCGGCGCACCCCGGCGCCAGCATCGGGCCTTACGCGGTGAACCAGATTTGCCATCAATCCAATGCGCGGCTCGAGGCGGATTTCCGTATTTGCCTGGAGCGGCAGGTGCCGCTGCTGATTACCAGCTTGCGTGCACCGCCGCGCGAGATCGTCGATGAGGTGCACGGATACGGCGGCTTGATGCTGCACGATGTGACCACCATTCGCCATGCGCAAAAAGCGTTGGAGGCCGGCGTCGACGGCTTGATCCTGGTGGCCGCCGGTGCGGGCGGCCATGCGGGAACCCTCTCGCCGTTCGCGCTGGTGGCGGAAATCCGGCGTTTTTATAGCGGCTTTCTGGTGTTGTCCGGCGCCATCGCAACCGGCGCCGCGATTGGTGCGGCGCTGGCCCTGGGTGCCGATTGCGCTTATATCGGCACGCGCTTTCTCGCCTCGCGCGAGGCGAATATCACCGACCGTTATAAAGAGACCATTGTTGCCGCGAGCGCCGCGGACATTATCTACACCGACGCCTTTAGCGGTGTGCACGGCAATTATCTGCGGCAGAGCATCGAGGCCGCCGGCCTCGATATCCGCAACCTGCCGACGCCGGCCGCCGCGGCGATCGATTTTTCCGCGAACTCCGATGCCAAGCAATGGCGCGACGTTTGGGGCGCGGGGCAAGGGGTCGGCTCGATGGATTCGATCTTGAGTGTGGCCGATATCGTGACGCAGCTCGAAAGCGAATACCGGCTTGCGCGCGAACGCCTATTGGCGGCACCCACCCGGACTCGGCTCGCGGCCTGACTCTGGTGCATCGGACCAGCTAAGCCGCTTGCGCGGCAGGGATAGAACATGAGCGATATCGATAGCGCCGTCTCCAACGCAAACTTGAGAATGAGCGCGGCGGAGCCGGCACCGAATCTTGACCGTGAGTTGGACCTTGAGCTGGAACCCTATCGCGCCAAGATCGACTCGATCGACCGGGATTTGCTCTCGCTGCTCGATCTGCGGCTGCAACAGGCACAAGAAATCGGTCGCCTCAAACACCAATATGGGGTCCCGGTGTACCAGCCGGAACGGGAAGCGAAGGTCATCGAAAAATTGGCGTCGAATCGGCGCGGGCCCTTGCAAGCGCTGCACATTGCATCGATCTGGCTGCAGATATTTCGTGCCAGCCGCGAGCTTCAGCGCTCGCGCCGCGTGGCCTTTCTCGGCCCTGGCGGGACCTATACCGAAGAAGCCATGTTGCAGCACTTCGGCACAGTCGAACATGCGCTCGCGTGCGAGGCGATCGACAGCGTTTTCTCCGCGCTCGCGGCGGGCCAGGCCGACCTGGCGGTGGTGCCGATCGAAAATTCCAGCGAAGGTACGGTGATACGCACGGTCGACCTGCTGATCGACAGCGCGGTTTGCATTTCCGGCGAAGTGGTGTTGCCGGTGGCGCATTGTTTGCTGACACCCAGCGGCGCTCTGGAGGGCGTGCGCCGCATCCTGGGCCACCAGCAGGCTCTGGCGCAGTGCCGCCAGTGGCTCGACCGGCACGCCCCCGGCATTCCTCGCGAGAGCGTCGCCAGTAATGCGCTTGCCGCGCGCCGGGCGCAAGCCGAGCCCGGTTGCGCCGCGATTGCCGGAGCGCCTGCCGCGGCCCGCTACGGTCTGCGCATAGCCGCCCGGGCGATCCAGGACCAGGCCAATAACTGCACCCGCTTTGTGATTTTGGGCGGTCCCCCCACGCTGCCTACCGGTCATGACCGGACCAGCATCCTGATCCAGTTAAAACATGCGGTGGGTTCGCTGGCGCGGATCTTCGAAACCCTGGCGCGCTGCCATGTATCGGTGCTCTGGCTTGAGTCGCGGCCGCAACGCGCGGGGCTTTGGACCTATTGGTTCTTGCTCGACCTGCGCGGTCATCGGCAAGATCCCAATCTGGCATTTGCCCTCGGTGAACTTGAGGCGGTGGTGGAAGCACTGCGGATTGTCGGCTCTTATCCGTGTGCCGCCGAGGTGAATTTCCAGGCGCCCGAGGCTGCTGCCGCGACCGTGCCGAACCCTGTGCCGGAGCTGCATTCATGCGTCTAGGCGAAGCGGGTCTGCGTCGCAGCTTGAACGCCATTTGCAGCGGGCGCGATGATCGTCTGGCGATACTGCTCTGGATCGATCCCTGCTGGACGATGCAACGCGAGGCGATGGTGTGGCTGCGCATGCTGCGCGCGCACTATGACGACACGCTGGAAATTGCGGTGTTTCTGCGCCACTCGCGACCGGCGGCATCCGCCGCGGAAATCGGCGAGCGGCAGGAGCGGCCGACCCGGCGGGTTTTTCGTTTGCTGCGACGCTTGAACCTGCCGCTGGTGGTCACGTTGGCCGAGGATCATCCCGAATCCAAGCAGGAAGCCGACGACGACACGAGTGACGCTCAGCGTCTGCGCCATCCCGGGCTCTATGACGCGCTGCGGATTCCCTTCGAGCGCTGGTCGTTATGGGATGAAAGCGGGGACGAAAGCGGCTTCGAGCACCCGGCGAAGCTGCGCGAACTGCCGACCGGTTTGCTGATGCGTTGGTTCAGCCATGACGCGCCAGACCACCTTGCGACCCTGACCCGGCAATTATTCAATTCAAGCGACGCACGGCGCGTGATCCTGGATCTGACCCCGCAAGCACCGCAACGGGAGGCGGTGCCTAAGGTGGCACATGCTTCGGCACATGAGATGGCATACGAGGTGGCGCGCAGCATCCTGGAACAGGACTCGCACATCGGCGGCGTCAGTCTTGGCCGGTTGGCGCAAGATCGGGCGGAAAACGCCGCGATCGACCGCGCCTCCGATCATGCGCCGGTGCAGGCCGCCCTCGACGCTTTGGCGTACGCGGTCCAGCAACGGCGCATGACCCGCCTGACCCGTAGCCCGAGGTCACTGCGCAGCGGTCGGTGAAGCGGCTTATGCGGCCCGCTTATGTATCTGCTTATGCATCCGCTGTGACCTTGTTGATTAAATCTTGCTCCGCCCCCAGGGCGCGCGCCGGCCATCGGATTGCCGGCCGCCGGATTGCCGGCCACCGGATCGCCGGCCGCCGGATCGCCGCCTTCAGGTCATGCTGCTCCAGGCTTCGTGTCATCAAATCCCGTCGGCAAGTTATGCCCTGCCCCCCACCCAAACCGGGGGCGAGACTGTCATTTCTATCAGTTGTTGGTCGAGGTTGACCATCTTAAGATATATCGTAAGATATATTAAATGCGCTGAACTTTGCTTTGAGACGCCTACCATGAGCCTGCAGAAAGTCACCCGCCGAGGTGCTCCCTTATTCAACAGCCGGGGCTGGGGCGCGGCGTGTGGCGCGCTTCTGCTCGGCGCTTGCGCCGGTTTTGGCCAGCCGACCGTAGCGAGCCACATCACGCCATTGGATCAATTCGATGCCGGTCGTGCAATTCGTTCGGCGCCGGCCGGCGCCGATATTGGCGCCAAGTGGTGGCAAGACTTCGGCGACGCGGCGCTGAATCGGCTGGTCGACGACGCGATGCGTGACGCCCCCACGCTTAAAGCGATGCAACAACGCGTGGTCGAGGCGCTGGCCCAGGCCGACGCCGAGCATGCCGCCGCGTTGCCGCAGGTCGACGGGCAGGCCAGCGTTGCGCCCACGCGTTATCCCGCCGACTACACCACACCGCCGCCCGCCGCCGGCCACTGGCTCAGCAATACCCAGGCTTTGTTAAATCTGTCGTTCGACCTCGATCTGGCCGGGCGCATCAGCGCCCAGACGCGTTCGGCCGAGCGCCGCGCCGACCGGCAAGCGGCGCTGGCTCAAGGGGCCGCGGTGGCGCTGCAAGCCGCTGTGGTGACCACCTATTTGAATCTCGCACTCGATACGCAATTGCTGAAGATCGACAACGACAGCTTGGCGCAGTGCAATGACTTGCTGCGCCTGACCGATAGGCGCGTGGCCGCCGGTCTTGATATGCGCGTCGCCTCATTGCGCGCGAGCGAGCCGATTCCATTGGCACAGGCCGAGATCAGCCGGCGCACCGCCGAAATTGCAGTGCTGCGGCATCGTCTGGCAGCCCTGGTTGGACGCGGCCCGGGCTATACCGATACGCTCAGTCCGGTGCCGACGCTGCTGGCTCAAACCCCGCTGGTGCCAACCCAACTGCCGGCCGGTCTGGTGGGTCGCCGCCCCGACGTGATCGCGGCGCGTTATGGGGTGGAAGCGCAAGCCGCGGGTATCGATGCGGCGCGTGCGGCGTTTTATCCCGACATTAATTTGATCGCTTTTGCCGGTTGGCAGAGCTTGGGGTTTCGCGCTTTGTTCAACGGCAACAGCGGTTCTTTCGGTGCGGGTCCGGCCCTTACTTTGCCGATCTTCGAAGGCGGCCGCCTGCGCGCGGACCTGCGCGCCCAAACCGCCGTTTATGACGCGGCGGTTGCCGACTACGACGACACGGTGGCCCAGGCGCTGGCCCAGGTCAGCGACGCGCTGGTCAATCTGCAAGCGCTGCATCAGCAGCGTGATTTGACCGATCAGGCGCTGCAACGGGCGCAACAAACCTACGACCTGGAAACCCGCCGTTACCGGCAAGGTGTTTCCGGCTACCTCGATGTGCTGTTGGCGGAAAACCGGTTAAACGAAGACCGCGCGTTGCATGCGCACGCCGAAAGTGCGCTGCTGGTCGAGCATGTTCAATTGATCGCCGCCCTGGGCGGCGCCGCAACCGACGGAGTATCTCAATGAGCAATCCTCAAGCGAACAGTCCGGGCGCAGCCGCTGCGACCGTTCCCCCCGCGGCCGCAGCGCCGGCCTCCGATGCAAGACGCAGACGCTTGTATTTCCGCTGGTTCGGCGCGGCGCTGGTGTTGGCGGGCTTGGGCATCGGCATTACCTGGTGGATCACTTCTCGCGGTCTGGAGTCGACCGACGATGCTTATGTCGCGGGCGATGTGGTGCAGGTGACGCCGCAAATCGCCGGCACGGCGGTGGCGATCATGGCGCAGAACACCGACTGGGTCGATGCCGGTGCGCCGCTGGTCGAACTCGACAAGACGGACGCCCGGCTGGCCCTGGATGCGGCCATCGAGCAGTTGGCCCATGCGGTACGCGAATATCGTTCGGCGCATGCCGACGTCGAGCGCGAGCACGCGCAAATCCGTCTGCGTGAATCGGATGCGGCGCGTGCCGCCGACGATTTGCGCCGGCGCCTGACCTTGGCCGGCGACGGCGGAATTGCGCTGGAGGATATCCGCCATGCGCGGGACGCGGTCGATAGCACGGGCGCGGCGCTGGAGGCGCAGCGAGCAGCCTTCCAATCCACCCTGGCGCATACCGACGGCACCACCATCGACGCCAATCCGTTGGTGCTGGCTGCCGCGGCCCAGGTTCGCAGCGCCGCATTGGCCTTGCATCGCACCGAGTTGCGCGCGCCGCTGACCGGCCTGATTTCGCGCCGCGCCGTGCAAGTGGGGCAGCGCGTGGTGCCCGGCACGGCGGTGATGTCCATCGTGCCGCTCGACCGGGTCTGGGTCGAAGCCAATTTCAAGGAATCGCAACTGCGTCATATGCATGCGGGGCAAGCGGTCGAGTTGTATGCCGATCTCTATGGCGACGATTTGATTTACCACGGCAGAATCCAAGGGTTTGAAGCGGGTACCGGCGCGGCGTTTGCTTCCTTGCCGGCACAGAATGCAACCGGCAATTGGATCAAGGTGGTGCAGCGGGTGCCCGTGCGCATCGTGCTCGATCCGCAGGAATTGCATGCCCACCCGCTGCGCATCGGCTTGTCCATGACGGCGCAAGTGCGGGTGGACGAACTGGCCGGCGGCCGGGCCGGTGCCGCCATGGCAATGCCGGCGGCGCTGCCGGCGCTCGCTCCGCTCAGGGTCGATGCCACCAGCATCTACCGCGAAGACGACACGATAGGCGACGCCATCGTCAGCCAGACCATCCGCGCCAATAGTCAGAGCTACCGCTCCGCCGACGCGGCGGGCAACACCCCGGCGAACGCTTCAGGCCCGGGAGCGTGACCATGTTCCGCGCCAGCCGAACCCCGAAGCTGCCCTTGGAACCGATGCATGGTTGGCCCTTGGTCATGGTGGCGATTGCCATCAGCGTGGCCAATTTCATGCAGACCCTGGACCTGACGATAGCCAACGTCGCGGTGCCGACTATAGCGGGCGATCTTGGGGTCTCGCCGAATATGGGCACGTGGATGCTGACCTGGTTCGCCACCCCGCTGGCTATTACGTTGCCCCTCACCGGATGGCTTTCTCAGCGCTTTGGCCAGGTGCGGCTGTTCCAGGTCTCGATCACGCTGTTTGTGATTACCTCGGTGTTATGCGGGCTCGCCCCCAATTTCGAATCGCTGCTGGTGTTCCGCGCCCTGCAAGGCGCGGCGTCAGGACCTTTGACCGCCTTGTCGCAGGCGCTGTTGATGGCGGTTTTTCCGCCTGCCAGGCGGGCCGTGGCGCTGGCTGTATGGCAAACCACCACCTTCGTCGCGCCGGTGCTGGGGCCGATCATCGGCGGCTGGATCACCGACAATATCGCCTGGCCCTGGATCTTCTATGTGAACGCGCCCATCGGCGTGGTGGTGGTGATCATGTTGAATCGCGGCCTGGCCGGACGCGACAATGCCACGCGCAAGCTGCCGGTGGATATGATCGGCCTGGTCTTGCTGGCGCTGGCTTTCGGCTCGCTACAAATCTTTTTGGATCGCGGACAGGATCTGGACTGGTTTAGCGCCACGCCGATCTGCCTGCTTGCGGCGCTGTTTGTGGTGACTTTTATTGCGCTGATTTTGTGGGAGTTGACCGATGCCCATCCAATTGTCGACCTGCGCTTATTTGCCGAGCGGAATTTTTCCATCGGCACGATTGCGGTCACGGTCGGTTTCGGTGTTTATTATGGCGCCTTGGTGCTGGTCCCTCTATGGCTGCAGACCCAACAGGGTTATACCGCGACCTGGGCCGGGGTTGCGACGGCCCCGCTAGGGATTGCCGGGATTATCATCGCGCCGCTGATCGGCCGTTATCAAAGCCGGGTCGACCCCCGCTGGCTGGCAACTGTCGCCCTGATCGGCTGGGGCGCCGCTTCGTTGTGGCGCATGGGCTTCAATGCCGACGTGCCAATCGGCGACATTGCCTTCAACTCGCTGTTGATGGGGGCCGCGACCGCCTTCTTTATCACGCCGATGGTGTCCTTGTCCCTGGCGGGTTTGCCGCGCGAGCGCCTGCCGGCGGCTTCGGGATTGCAGAACGCTCTGCGCCGCATCGGCACCAGTCTCGCCACCTCGATTGCCCCTACGTACTTCGAAAGACGCGCGCGGGTGCATCATACGTACTTGGTAGACCGTATTTCGCCGCTCGACCCTGCCGCCAACGATTGGATGGCCAGCCTTGAGCGTGCGGGCATGTCGGCTCAGAGCGCTCTGGCGTCGGTTGGCCGGGTGCTCGACGTGCAAGCGCATATGCTGGCATTGAACGATTTTTCGTTTGCGTGTCTATTTTTGTTCGGCGCCACGCTTTTGCTCGTATGGGGCACACGCTACCGGCGTACTTAGGCGCAAACCGGACGGACCACGTAGTTTTTGCTCAAACCTCAACAGGAGCAGTCATGGAATATCGAATACTGGGTGAAACGGGATTTAAAGTACCGGTACTGAGTCTGGGCACCGCCACCTTCGGCGGCGGTAACGATTTTTTCAAGGAATGGGGCAGCACCGACACCGACGGCGCTCGCAGGCTGGTCGATATCGCGCTGGAGGCGGGGGTCTCGATGTTCGACAGTGCCGACGTGTATTCCGACGGATTGGCTGAAGAACTGTTGGGTAAGGCGATTGCCGGGCGGCGCGGGCAAGTGATTGTGTCGACCAAAGGGACTTTTCGTACCGGTAGCGGGCCGAACCAGGTCGGCTCGTCGCGCCATCATCTGAGCGACGCGATCCACGCCAGTCTCAAGCGCTTGAATACCGATTACATCGATATTTATCAACTGCATGGTTTTGACGCGCTGACCCGCGTCGAGGAAACCTTGCGTACGCTCGACGACTTTGTCAGCGCCGGCAAAATCCGCGTGGTGGGGTGTTCGAATTTTTCCGGCTGGCATCTGATGAAATCGCTGGCGGCGTCGGATCGCGAAGGTTTGGTGCGGCATTCGGTGAACCAGACCTACTATTCGCTGATCGGCCGCGACTACGAACACGAATTGATGCCGCTGGCGCTGGATCAGCAAGTCTCGGCCATAGTCTGGAGCCCGCTGGGCTGGGGCCGCCTGACGGGCAAGATCCGGCGCGGCAGCGCCTTGCCCGCGACCAGCCGTTTGCACAAGACGGCCGATGCCGGGCCGCCGGTGAGCGATGAATATGTCTATCAAGTGGTTGACGCCCTGGACGCGGTAGCGAAAGAAACCGGCAAGACGGTCGCGCAAATTGCCTTGAATTGGCTGTTGCAACGTCCCACCGTCGCCAATGTGATTGTCGGCGCCCGTAATGAAACGCAGTTGCACGACAATTTAGGCGCGCTTGGCTGGTCGTTGAACGCCGCACAGATGGCGCAACTCGATCAGGCGAGTACCCGGCCGCTGCCGTATCCCTACTGGCATCAAAGCGGTTTTGCCGAGCGCAACCCGGCACCGGTGTGAGCATTCGGTCGGCCCATATCAATGCGCTTTAGGTGAAGCGTATCCTCCCCGTCAGCTTCGCCGGCGGGGAGGATACGCGGCGGCGTCTATCCGCACCGGTTCAAGCCGGTTCGGACGCCAGTTTGCGGGCATGCAGCGGCGGCTGCAAGTGCACGGCCGGAATCTGCGCTGTGGCGCCCGCGCTCAATGGGTCGTAACCGAATACCCAATCGGGTTCAGTCGGCCCGTGCATAAAGGTGTTGGCGGCAGAGACCCGATGCACTTCGGAAAGTCGCTCGTAGCGATGCGCGTCATAAGCCGAAAAAGCCGAGGCAAAATCAGGGGCGCCGGAAATGGCACGATATAACACCGCGACATCTTCCAGCGCCATGGCCGCGCCCTGGGACATGAACGGACGCATGGGGTGGCACGCATCGCCGATCAGCACCACCCGCTCATTGCCGAATTCAAATTTCGGCGAGCGCTCGAACAAGGCCCATTTGCTCACCGACTCCGGCGGCGCCTGGCGCAGCATATGCCTTACATCGGCATGATATCCGGCAAAGATGCTGTACATCTCGTCCACGTCGACGGGCATCGACGACGCTTCCGTCGGCCACTCGGCTTGCGGCGTCATCGCGGCGAAATAGAATTTGCTTCGTCCGCGATCGAGCCAATAAGGCAGGACAAAGGTGTCGTGTCCCCACCATTTGGTCAGGTCATCCACCGGCAGCCCCTCCAGTAAATGACTGGGATACGAGGCGCGAAACGCCACCTGCCCCGAGAAATGCGGTTTCTCGAAGCCGCATAAGGCCTCGCGTACTCTTGACCTCAAGCCGTCGGCGCCAATCACGATATCGGCGTGGGCCACGGTGCCATCCTCAAATCCAAGTTCGACGGTTTCGCCGCGCCAGTCCATGCCTGCCAGACGTTTGCCCCAATGGATTGAAGCCGGCCTCACGGTGGACATCACCGCCGCATACAAATCGCCGCGCGTGAGCGTGATAAATGGCGCGCCGAAACGGGCGTTGGCGGCATCGCCCAAGGGCAGGCTGTAAAGCAATTCGCCGTCTTCGGCACGGCGGTTGACAAACGCCGCGGGCTCATGGCCTGCCAACAAAGCGAGCTTGTCCACCCCAAGCAAACGCAGCACGCGTATCAGGTTGGGGCTCAGGTGTATGCCTGCGCCGACAGGCGAGAAGCGCGGCGCCTGTTCGTATAACGTTACCTCATGCCCGGCGCGTTGCAACAGTGTCGCGAGGGCACAGCCGCCGATACCGGCACCGACGATGGCGATGCGTGCCGAAGTCATATTAGTCATCTTAGTACTCCAGAATAAATTACGGGCGCGGCGAAATCGATTCGATCATGCAGTGCTCCGCGGTGCGACTCAAGCACCTTGAACCACGATGCCGATGCTGCGCGCGGTACGCTCGCGGATAGCCTTGGCGGGACGGTATTCGACCGATTGATGCCAGGCTTGCGCCTGCTCGGTGGAATCGAACTCCAGCACCACGATACGTTTGGGAGTCCAGTCGCCTTCCAGATTCTGCGCCGCTCCGCCGCGCACCAGGAAACGCCCGCCATACTCGGCCACCGAAGGTGCGCCGATGCGGCGATACTCTTCATAGCCTTCGGCATCGTGGATGTCGATATCTAAAACAATGTACGCGGCCACGGCGCGATTCTCCTGTTCAATCGACGGCGTCCAGCTTGCCGGACGCCGTGCCTGTCTAATGTACCCAGCTTTAAAACAGCGCAAATCAAAGACTGGAAAAAGCGATGCTATGCGTGTCCGCGCCGGCCAGCCTGAGCTGACGCGCGGCTTGATACTCGGGCGAGGCATGCCAGCGGCGAGCTGCATCGAGGTCGTCGAATTCGAGTACCACGATGCGCTTGGGGCTCCAATCGCCTTCCAGCGTGACGGCGTCGTCGCTACGGGCCAGCACGCGGCCGCCATGTGCGGCAATGGTCGGGACGCCGGATTTGCGGTATTCGGCGAAGGAGATGGTGTCGTGCACTTCAACTTCCACTAAGACGTAGGCGGCCATGGTTAACCTCGGGGTAAGGATGCGGTTTCTTCGTGAAGCGCGATAAACACCCGGCCCTGTTCGATTTTCACCGGGTAGGTCCGGACGCAGGTTTCCACCGGCACACACATCGCGGCCCCGGTGCGGACATTGAAGCGGCCCTGATGCAAAGGGCATTCAATCTCGTCGCCGAGCAAAAAGCCGTCGCTGAGCCTGGCTTCGCCGTGGGTGCACTGGTTCTCGGTGGCAAAAATAGTGTCGTCGACCGCGTACAGGGCGACGTCGTGACCTTCGATATAAAACCCCGCCACGCCTTGCTCGCGCACGGTGTCGATATCGGCCGCGAATTTCCAGTTATCGTTCATCGCGGCGCCTTTAGATCGGATAAATCAGTGAATTGGGGATCATTTCGCTATCGAATACGCAAATGCGGGATTCAAAACGCAAACCTTGCTCCGTCTTGCGGATCCGGTCCAGATAACGGCCGGTGTTGTAGACGTCGCTGAGTTGCTCGGTCTTGGTCCGCAGTACGGCGTAATTGGTTTCGGCGATGATCAGCGTGTCTTCGGCAAGCAGGATGCGCGGCGTGCTGATGATGTGACGCTGGTAGTAGGGGTCGTAGAACAGGGTTTCCTTGATACCGTAGACCCGGTCCTTGAGCATGCCTTTACTTTCGAACGCCAGTACCGCGAGCGGCCAGCCTTTTTCGTGGTTTTCGCGCGGCAGGACCTGATAGACGCATTCTTCCTCGAAGAATTCCGGCCATTGATCCCAATCGCCCGAATCCAGTACCGCGGCGTAACGCGCATTCAAGGCGACCAGGGCATAAAAATCGTCGTAACTCAGATACGGCACGCTGAGTGCGTCGTTTTTCAGCAGATGCGCCGCGGGCGCAAAAGTCGATTCAACTGCATTGGAAATAATTTTCATTTAAGCCTCCATCACCTGACGCCAATATTGATACATCCCGCGCACCAGCGTCTCGCTCACCATATGATCGGTCTGGTCGTCGACCTGACTGCCGCCCAATTCATTAAAGACGTGGCCGTGCTTGACCTGATGGAAACTCTGCTGCACACATTCGATGACCTCGCCGTCGTCGGCCGAGACAAAGCCGGCGGGTCCAAATAGATTGGCCTGGCGCAAGCGGCGGCGAGTCATTTCCGCATCGTCGGTCTCGAAGCCGAAGTGAGTCCAGACGTAATCGAACACGCCCGGCCCGATCGGACGAATGCGCCGGGTGGACAGGGCATTGACCTGCTGTTGAATGATCACGCTGGGCATCAGCGTCAACATCACGACAGTGGGGTCGCCACAC
>JAMFSV010000336.1 GCA_026225455.1 Burkholderiales bacterium
ATCTTTGCAGCGGCCGGCAATATACAACTGGCCGTCATAAATAAAGCCCAGATCCCCTGTACGCAGCCATCGAGTCTCGCCCTCGGTGCGAAAGGTCTGCGCGTTTGCTTCAGGACGTTGCCAATACCCTTGCGCAATGCTTGGACCGCTCACCTGAATTTCGCCGATCCGGTCATCCGCGAGCCTTTGTCCATTCAGCGGATCGACTATGGCTATAGCATGCCCCGGTTGTAGCGCACCACAGCCGACCAAGCGGGTGCCTTCCGCGATTACCGGTGCCGCGCTCACCCGTGCCATGCCCAATAATTCGCCGGCAAAAACCGTCGACACCATGCCGGCGTCGCGCCGCCCGCCCGCGACGAACAAGGTCGCCTCGGCCAGGCCGTAACAAGGGTAAAGCGCCTCGGCCGAAAAACCGGCCGCGGTAAACCGCGCAACGAAGGCAGTGAGCGTGGCGTGCCGCACCGGCTCTGAACCTGAAAAAGCCAGCCGCCAGCTCGATAGATCGAGTGACGTCAGCGCTTCATCGCGGATCCGTTCGGCACATAAACGATAGGCAAAATCGGGGGCGCCGGAAATCGTGCCATGGTGCCGCGCGATGGCTTGCAACCAGCGCAGCGGGCGTTCCAGAAAATAGCGCGGCGACATCAACACCAGCGGAATGCCACTGAATATCGGCTGCAGCAAGCTGCCGATCAAACCCATATCGTGATACAAAGGCAGCCAACTGACAAACACATCGTCCGGACCTACACCCAAAGCCGCCTTAATCGCGATTTCATTGGCAAGCAGATTGCCTTGATTGACCATCACCCCTTTCGGGGTTCCTGTCGAGCCGGAGGTATATTGCAAAAATGCGATATCGGATGGGTCTATCGAATGCAGCAAAAACCCGTCGCCGCCCATACTCTCGGCGCATAAGGTATCGACCGGCACCACTGCGGCGTCCGGGGCCAGTTCGCCGTACTGCCCGGCGAAGCGCTGCCGCAACGCCGCCGTGGTCAACACATAACGCACGCCCGCATCTTGCGCAATTCCTCGCAAGCGCGCCAAATGCGGCTCCCGTTTCGATTCCGGCGGATAGACCGGTACCGCTACCACCCCGGCATATAAACAGCCAAAGAATGCACTGACATAATCGATACCGCTATCCATCAACAGCAACGCACGCTCGCCCGCCGCGCCGTGCGCAGCGGCATGGGCCGTCAGATAGACCGCAATACACCTGGCGCGGCGATCAAGTTCGGCGTAGTCATAGAGCGTATCGCCGTTTTCATCAACCGCGATCAATGCAATCGCATCCGGGCGCTCGCGCGCCAGCGTATGCAAGCATTGAGCCAGATTGGGTTGATGCTGGTGCGGCTTCGGTGTGATATTCATGACAGCAACTCCGGACGGTTAGCCTGTTTCATACTGAACGCCAGCGCACGGGCCAGGTCATCGAATAGATCGTGATGCCGCACAATTTGCGTATGATCGGCATCGATCTCGCTGCCGACCGAAACCTGCCCGGTCGCACGCGCGGCCCACATCGCCGTGGCTTCGCGCGCCGGCCGGTGAGGCTGACGCCGGGCCCACCACAGTTTCAGGTCAAGCGGCAACGGTTTGCGCTCGGTGTAACGGGCAATATGGCCTAGATGCCTTTGGAACAGCATCACTTTACTGAGCAGCGCGCGGGTGTCGGTATCCGACAATTCGCCCCGCAGGGCCGGCCATTTTTTTCCGGCGCTATCGAGGATTTTCTGCAGCTCATGATCTGCCGCACGATAGTTGCGCATCTGTTCGAGAGTGACAGGCGCCTCATCATGTCCGTCGCCGGCGACCAGCATATGGGCATCGATCAGCCCGACAAACGGGACCGTGCCGCCATCACGGGCCAATACCCGCGCCACCTCGGTCGCTATCAGACCGCCGATCGACCAGCCGATCAGGCGGTACGGGCCATGCGGCTGTACCGTGCGGATGCGCGCGGCATAGTCGGCGGCAAGTTGCGACAAATCGCCAGGCCACCAATCCTCGGTGTAAAACGGCGCTTGCACCCCGTAGACGCGGGCAATCCCGGCCAGGGCATCGGCCAGCGGCCGGTAGTCGGCCACCAGACCCGATGCCGGATGAATGGCGAATACCATGGGCGCATCGCCAGGCTCGCTCATCAAGACCACGTTGGCCGCGGCTGTTATCGGCGGTACCCCGGTATCCGCCTGTAGCGCCGCTTCAGCATCCAACTGTCCCGCAAGATGAGCCGCCAGGGTGCGCACCGTCGCGTGCCGGAACAAAGCCTCCAGCGTCACCCCCGGCAAGCCGGCTGAGACGCAATGAGCCAACACCTTGAGCGCCAGCAGCGAATGGCCGCCCGCTTCGAAAAAATTCTCGGTGATGCTGAGATCATCACGCTGCAACACCTCTTGCCAAATACCATGCAACTGTATTTCGACAGGTGTGCGGGGTGCGATGCGATGGCCGTCGCCCGTTACCCCGGCGGACGGTTCCGGCAGTGCGGCGCGGTCCAGCTTACCGTTGTGCAGCAGCGGCAAATTCTCCAGCCACACCCATGCCTGCGGCACCATATAAGTCGGCAAACGTCTTTCCACGATTCGGCGCACTGCGCCCTCATCGCCATCGCCCACCAGATAAGCCGCCAGCCGCTGGGCATCGCCTTCACCGCGCAGCGTTACCACGGCGGCATGGACGCCGGAGGCGTCGCGCAACACCGCTTCTATCTCGCCTAGCTCAATGCGAAAGCCGCGTAATTTCACCTGCTGGTCGAGCCGCCCAAGAAAGTCGATGCTGCCGTCGACCCGTCGCCGGCAAAGATCGCCACTGCGATATAAGCGTGCTCCGGACCGTCGTGGATCAGGGATAAAACGCTCGGCGGTCAAACCTGGACGCGCCAGATAACCGCGCGCCAGAGTCAAGCCGCCAATGCATAACTCACCCAGCGCCCCCACCGGTACCTCGTTACCGTAGGGGTCCAAAACATAAACCTGGCGCGATGCATAAGGTTGACCGATCGACACGATAGCCTGGCCGGCATCCGTGACCTGGGTTTCGCGGTACATGCAGGCAATCGTGGTTTCCGTCGGGCCATACAGATTATCCAGCCGGATCTGCGCCAAGGGGCCGGCCGACCATTGCGCCAACGCATCGCCGGGCAGTCCTTCGCCGCCCACCGTAATCTGCCGCAACAACGCCAGATCGGCCACCGGCGGCGGCGTACGCAGCCACTGCTGCCAATAGGCGGTAGGAATCCGCGCGAAGGTCACCGCACCGTCCTTCAAGTGCCGGTTGGTGGTGCCGATGTCCCATAGTTGCGGCCCGCGCATCTCCACCTGACCGCCCTGCACCAGAGCCGGCAGCAGCTCGTGCAACGCCACGTCGAAGTTGATGGTCGACGATTGCAGTTGGGTATCGGCGGCGCTTATGCCGTACTTGGCGATAAAATCGTCCAGATGCCGGCTCAGTGCCAGATGACTGATCGCAACCCCTTTGGGCCGTCCTGTCGAGCCCGAAGTATAGATAATATAAGCCAGTTGTTCCGGGTGGATGGCGCTCTCGACCGGCTCGCAACCGATGCTGTCCAGGGTATTGATCTCGACAATTTCGCAGCCGGAAAAGATTGATTCGCAGATGGCCCGGGTCGAGCTGTCGCACAACACGCACGACACGCGTGCATCCTCGAACATCAAACGCAAACGCTCGGCCGGATAAGCCGGGTCGAGAGGCAGCAAGGCCGCGCCCGATTTGAGCACGCCGATCAGCGCCGCCACCAGTCCCACCGAACGCGTAAGACACAAACCCACGCGCGTTTCGGCGCCGCTGCCCTGTGCCTGCAAGCGCCGTGCAATACGGTTCGACCAGGCTTCCAGGGCGCCATACGACAAGCGCTCACCTTCGCAATGCACCGCAGGCAGGCTGGGTTGGCGACGCGCTTGTGCAGCGATACGTGCGCCGACGGGCGAAAACTCGTGGATCGCCAGTGCGGAGTGTGTGCTGGACGAGTCAAGCCGCAAATCACCCAGATAAGGGTTGCCCGCTACGGCGATTTGCTCCAGCAGCGAAACATAGTGGGCCAACATCCGCTCGACCGTACTGCGCTCAAATACATCTTCGGCATAGGTCAACGATAGCGCCATTGCATCGCCCTGCTCGCGCACCGATAACACCAGATCAAAACGTGCGGTACCCGTCGTCAGTTCAAGCGGCGACACACTTAAACCAGGCAAACTCAGTCCTTCGCCCGGGGTGCCGTGATCGTAGTTGAACATCACGTTAAACAACGGTGCCTGGGTCAGGCTTCGGCCCGGATTCAGGGCATCGACCACCTGCGCAAACGGCACGTCCCGATGGGCTTGTGCTTCCAGCACGCGTTCGCGCACGTGCGACAACAAGGCATCAAACGTATCCTGTCGCGCCATGCTGGTGCTGATCACCAGTGTATTGACAAAAAAACCGATCAACGACTGCGTTTCCAGCCGGTCGCGGCCGGCGACCGGTACCCCAACGCGGATTTCCTCCTGCCGGCTATAACGTGACAGCAGCACATCGAATACCGCAAGCAATACCATAAAGAGTGTCGCCCGATGCCGGCTTGCGCGCGCTCGAATTGCGTCAATCACTTGCCCGGCCGGTTCGGCATCGACCCGGCCTCCCGCGTGTTGACGTATCGCCGGTACAGGCCGGTCGAAGGGCAGTTCGAGTACCACCGCCTCGCCGCCGAGCCGCGCGCGCCAGAAGTCGAGTTGCACGGCCCAGCGCCGGCTGTTGAGTGCATTACGCTGCCATAAAGCGTAATCGGCGTACTGAATCGGTAGCGCCGCCAATTCGACCGCCCGTCCCAAACGCGCTGCCGTATAAGCTTGGGAAAATTCATCTAAGAGGATGCGGCTCGACCACGCGTCGGAAATAATGTGATGCGTAACAAAATGCAGGATGTGTTCGGACGGACCGAGCCGCAGCACGGTGACTCGCAACAAGGGGCCTTCGGTAAGCAGAAATGGGGCTCGTGAGAGTTCAGACAAAGCAGCAGCGGCACCGCTCGCGTTTTCACCCTGCTGCATCTGTTCGAGGTCGAGTACCGTCCAGCCGGGTGCGGCCACATCGATCTGCTGCATCGGCACGCCGTCGACGATGACCTCCTCGCTTTCGAGATTAACGCCGTGAGTGTCCTTCCAGCCTGGCGTGGCCGTCCAAATCTGGCCGCCTGTCACCAATCCTCCGGCCGTCCAC
>JAMFSV010000337.1 GCA_026225455.1 Burkholderiales bacterium
ACCAGACCGCCCGCGCCGCTGTACAGCACGGGGTAATGCGGCGCGAGCCGCTTCGCCACGTAGTTCGCTGCGAGGATCGCGCTTTCGGTGGCGTTCGTGAGCCCTTGCGCGCCCATCATCGCGATGTACATCCACGAGATCGGCAGGATGGCGGCCGAGCCATAAGGCGCCGACGATACCGCGCCAATTCCGGCTGCATCGCGCTGGTAGCCGGTCGAATGCTGGTTCGGCAAGAACTTGGCGAGATGTGCGCCGACTGCGACCGGACCCACGCCCGGTCCGCCGCCGCCATGCGGAATGCAGAAGGTTTTATGCAGGTTCAGGTGCGAGACATCGCCGCCGAACTGGCCCGGCGCGGTCAAGCCGACCATCGCGTTCATATTGGCGCCGTCGACATAAACCTGGCCGCCATGCTGATGCACGATGTCGCAGATCTGGCGGATATGCGCTTCGAACACACCATGGGTAGAGGGATAGGTGATCATGATCGCGGCCAGGTGGCTGGCGTGCTGCGCGGCCTTGGCCTTGAGATCTTCCAGATCGACGTTGCCCTGGTTGTCGCAACTGACCACCACCACCTGCATCCCGGCCATTTGCGCCGAAGCCGGATTGGTGCCGTGCGCGGACGCCGGGATCAGGCAGATATTGCGCTGGGCTTCGCCGCGCGAGGCGTGATAAGCATGAATCACCAGCAGCCCGGCGTATTCGCCTTGCGAACCGGCATTGGGTTGCAGCGACACGGCCGCATAACCGGTGCAGGCGACCAGCATCGCTTCGAGCTGATCTATCATTTCGCGGTAGCCCAGGGTCTGGCTATCCGGCGCGAACGGGTGGATGCCGGCGAATTCGGGCCAGGTGACCGGGATCATTTCCGAGGTCGCGTTCAACTTCATGGTGCACGAACCCAGCGGGATCATGGTGCGGTCCAAGGCCAAGTCCTTGTCGGACAGGCTGCGCAAGTAACGCAGCATTTCCGTTTCGGAGTGGTAGCGGTTGAACACCGGATGCGTCAGGTACGGTGTGCTGCGCGCCAATGCGGCCGGCAAAATTTCGCCGACCGTGGCGTCCAGGCCTGCCACATCGGGTAACCGGGCGACACCGGCTATCTGGGCGAACAGCGACCACAAGGCGGCGATGTCGGCGCGGGTGGTGGTCTCGTCGAGCGAGATGCCCACGTGGGCCGCATCGATCTGGCGCAGGTTGAGGCGGTGCGCCGTCGCGGCCGCATGCAGCGCGGCGGTATGTTGGCCGGCGGCAATCGTCAAAGTATCGAAGGCGGTTTTATTGGTGACGCTATAACCGATTTCACCGAGGCCGGCGGCCAGAATCGCGGTCAGGCGGTTCACCCGCTGCGCGATGGTGCGCAGACCGGCCGGGCCGTGATACACCGCGTACATGCTGGCCATGATCGCCAGCAGTGCTTGGGCGGTACAAATATTGGAGGTGGCTTTTTCGCGGCGGATATGTTGCTCGCGGGTTTGCAAGGCAAGGCGCAGGGCCGGTTTGCCTTGCGCATCGATGGTCACACCCACCAGACGCCCCGGCATTTGCCGTTTAAATTCATCGCGCACCGCCAGGTAACCTGCGTGCGGGCCGCCAAAACCCATCGGCACGCCAAAGCGCTGGGTGTTGCCGACGGCGACGTCGGCGCCCCATTCGCCCGGCGCTGCCAGCAGCGTCAAAGCGAGCAAATCGGCGGCGACGATCACATGCGCGCCGGCTGCATGAATGCTGTCGGCCAGGGCGCGGTAATCGCACACATCGCCGTTGGCTCCAGGGTATTGCAACATCACCCCGAAAATACCGCTGCTGCCGGCCAGCTTGGCCGCATCGGCGGCTGGGCCGACCACCACTTCGATCCCGACCGGCTCGGCGCGGGTGCGGATCACTTCGATGGTTTGCGGCAATACGTCGTCGGCCACATAAAACACCTGCGACTTCGATTTGCCGGCGCGCAGCAACAAGGTCATCGCTTCCGCCGCGGCGGTCGATTCGTCGAGCATCGACGCGTTCGACACCGCCAGGCCGGTCATATCGGTAATCATTTGCTGGAAGTTCAGCAAGGCTTCAAGACGACCCTGGGAAATCTCGGGCTGATACGGCGTGTAAGCCGTGTACCAGGCAGGATTTTCCAGCACATTGCGCAGGATCACGCCCGGGGTATGCGTGTCGTAATAACCCTGGCCGATGTACGAACGGAACACCTGATTTTTATCGGCCAAGGCACGCAATGTGGCAAGCGCTTCGGCTTCGCTGCGCGGCGCGCTGAACGCGCCCAGCGGCAGCGCTTCGGTGCGGCGGATATTAGCCGGGATCACCGCATCCATCAGTGCCGCGCGCGAGCTGTAGCCCAATTCGGTCAGCATCGCTTGCTGGTCGTCGTGCGCCGGTCCGATGTGGCGTTCGATAAACGCGTCATGGCGCTCAAGCGCTGCGAGGGATGGGCGTTTCTTCAGGTGATCCGGGTGATCGAGCTTCATGTCAGGTCCTGCGGGCCGCATGCCACAAGCAATGCGTCCGGTTAAGGTGGGGATACAGCACCGCGCGTCTGCGCGGTGCTTCGCCATGGCTGCCGGGCAGCCGTTCGCGCGGGGTACTTTTAGGTGCTGCTTTTGGCTGCTTTAGCGCTACTTATTCGCCGATCAATTTGCCGTAGGCTTCGGCGCTGAGCAACTGGTCCAGTGCCGCGGCATCGGCCGGTTTCAGCTTGAACAACCAGGCGCTATAAGCATCGCTGTTGACGGCTTCCGGGGCGCCGGCCAAATCGCTATTGGCGGCCACGATCTCGCCCGTCAAGGGAGCATAGATGTCCGATGCGGCCTTGACCGATTCCACCACGGCGATCGCTTCGCCGGCCTTCACTGCGCGACCCGCATCCGGCAGTTCGAGGAACACGATATCGCCCAATGCTTCCTGAGCGTGTTCGGTAATTCCGATGGTCAGGGTGCCGTCGGCTTCAGTGCGGATCCATTCGTGCGATTCGGTGTATTTCAATTCGGCTGGGATGCTCATCTTGGTTCCTTGTCTGAAGGTGTAGCAACAATGTTGGAGAGATATTTCGGGTGCCCGGAGATTATATGCCCGCCCCAATACATGGGCATTGGGCACAAGCCGCCGGGCCGGCCATGGGAGCCGAAGCCTAGGAAACCAGTGCCTTGCCTTGGCGCACGAAGGGTAGTTTCACCACGCTGGCGGGCAATTGTTTGTCGCGGATTTGCACCTGGACCGTGTCGCCGATCTGCACGGCGACGGGCACCCGGGCGAAGGCAATCGACAGGCTCAGCGAAGGCGAGAAGGTGCCGCTGGTGATTTCACCTTCGCCATGCGGCGTAATGACCTTCTGGTGCGCGCGCAGCACGCCGCCCGGTTTGCCGTCCGCCGGGCGCAGGATCAGCCCGACAAAGGCCGAGCGTTGGCCGTGTTCCTTTAATGCCGCTTTGCCGAGGAAGTCGCGCTCGCTTTCGAGGTCGACAGTCCAGGCCAAACCCGCGTCCAGCGGCGACACGGCTTCATCCATGTCCTGACCGTACAGATTCATCCCGGCTTCCAGGCGCAAGGTATCGCGCGCACCCAGACCTGCGGGTTTGACGCCGGCTACGATCAGCGCTTGCCACAAGGCGGCGGCGTGGTCGGCGGGCACCACCAATTCAAAACCGTCTTCGCCGGTATAGCCGGTGCGCGCCACCATCAATTCGCCAAACGGCGTGTCCGTTACCACGGCGGCATTGAAGGGTTTGAGCGCCTCGCTCGCGGCTTGCACCGCGGGCACGGCTTGCCAGGCTTTGGCGCGGGCATTCGGACCCTGCACCGCGATCATGGCGAAATCGGTGCGCGGGCTGATCTTCACCTCGAAGCCGTGTTCGGCATTCAATTGCGTCAGCCATGCGATATCTTTGTCGGCGGTACCGGCATTGATCACGATGCGGAAAAAATCTTCGGTGAAAAAATAGATGATCAGATCGTCGATCACGCCGCCCTGCGGGTTCAGCATGCACGAATACAAAGCGCGGCCCGGGGTACGCAGCTTGTCGACGTTGTTGGCTACCGCCAATTTGAGGAAATCGCGCACGCGTGCGCCATGCAGGTCGACGGTGCGCATATGCGACACGTCGAACATGCCGGCATCGGTGCGAACCGCATGATGTTCGTCAATTTGCGAACCGTAATTGACCGGCATGTCCCATCCGCCGAAATCGACCATGCGAGCGGAAAGCGCCTGGTGAGTGGCGTGGAGCGGGGTTTGTTTAAGATCGGTCATCGGGGCCTCGGTTACGCGAAAACGAAAGGAATCGTCAACATCCGGCGCTAATCGCGGATTCGCCTTGCACCTGCATAAGCGCAGATGCAATATCGAACCGCGCGGGGCGAATCAACGCCCAGCGGTGGATGAGTCTGACCCCTCTGTCCTCGGTACCTGAGAGATTACGCGGGATTCATAGCCTGCGTGCGCCCCTTCGGTGGGCAGCCTGCCCTGACAACTGATTCGGGCTACTGCCGCTCTCCAGAGATCGGAAGCGAACTTCCGGCTGCGTCGGTCCTGGGTGCCTGAGAGTTTGCGGGTGTTACCCCTTCGGCGGCGCCGGCATGTGCTTCCCGGCGCGCTCTCCCGACGCGCACGCGAACTGTACGTGAGAACCGGCGTACCTGTCAAATCGCCGAAAACACTTG
>JAMFSV010000338.1 GCA_026225455.1 Burkholderiales bacterium
AGCGCGGCGGTATCGGCGAAGTCGTCCAGGGGGTAGGCCGGAGCCTGCACCTGGGGTTGTTCCAGTACGCGCCGCAGGGCTGCCTGATCGTGCTCGGGGGGATCTTTTTGCAATAAGACCCATTGCACGCCCGGCTGCCGCAGCAAGGGTTCCAGCAAGGTCAAGGGGATCGCCCGGTTTTCGCGGCGTGCCTTGATCCGCCCGGACCAGACCAGCCCGATGCGGCGTGGCGCCGTTGCGGCACCGGCCACGGGAATAACGGAGAGCGGCTCGGCGGGCGGGTTCAGGTAAGCGCTTGGGGCCGGGATCGTAGCCAGCGTCGTGTTAAATGCCAGCGGCAGGCTGAGCAAGGGGCAATGACAATCGAACGCGGGGCGGGCCGCGCCGCCCGCAATCAAGCTTACGCCCCAGGCTCGCGCCGCAGGTTGCAGCAGCGTCAGCAACTCGGCTTGCACTTCCAGGATGACATGAGCCGCACGGCGCGCCACCAGCGGTACATAACGCACCAGTTGCACGGTATCGCCCAAACCCTGCTCGGCATGGAGCAGGATGGTGCGGCCGGCCAATGGTGTGGCGCCATGCCATCGCGGCGCCGCGATGTCGGCTGCGGCAAATACGCGCCAGCGCGCTTCGTAAGCCGACCATCCCGCACGCAGATCACCGTGCAGGAGCTGGACCAGCGAGCGGTTGTAGGCGGCGATCGCCAGTTCCGGGCGCAATTGCAAAGCACGTTCGAAGGCGCCGGCCGCAGCCTCGAATTCGCCCATATCGTAGAGTGCCGTGCCCATATCATGCCAAGCCAAAGCAAAGCCCGGATCGGCTTTCAGGATCTGTTCGAAATGGGCCCGGGCTTCGGCGCAGCGCTCCAATGCGGTCAAGGCATGGGCCAGCCCATAACGCGCCACCAGCCAATCGGGTTGCAGTGCCAGCGCGCGTTGATAAGCGGGCACGGCTTCCTGGCAACGATCCATCGCATCCAAGGCGTGGCCGAGGTTAAACCAGGCCAGCGCAAAATCGGGTTGGATCGCCAGCGCCGCGCGGAAATGTTCCGTGGCACGCTCCAGCTCACCGGCTGCTTTGCGGGCATTGCCCAAATTATTCAGTGCGCCCGCATGCCGCGGCGCGTGGCGCAGCGCTGCTTCAAACGCGGCGATGGCCGCGTCAGCCTGCCCGAGATTGACCAGTGCATTGCCGAGATTGTTGAGCACCCCGGGATTGTCCGGTTCAAGCTCCAGCGCCCGGCGATAATGTAGCGCGGCTTCGCCGTCGCGCCCGGCGGCGGCCAAGGCATTGCCCAGGTTGGCATGGGCCGCGGTAAAACCCGGCTGCAATTCGGCCGCGCGTTGATAACAGCCGACGGCTTCGTCCAATTGCCCCAGCGCTTTCAACGCATTGCCCAGATTCAACCAGGCACCGGCCAGTTCGGGTTGTTGCTCCAGGGCTTGCCGGATCAAAGCGGCGGCTTCTGTGTGCCGTCCTTGCTGATGTCTGAGCAAGCCGAACAAATGCAGACCGTCGGCGTGGCGCGGCTCGCCTTTCAGCAGAGCTGCATAGGCGCGTTCGGCCACCGGCCACTGGCCGTTCTGGTGTGCCGCATAAGCCTGCTGAAAGGTGTTGGACATCGTCGCATACAAAAGAAGGCAGACAGGCATTCTGCCACACAGTATCGAACCGTCTGCCGGATCGGCTCAGCCTTGCGCCGGACCGGCCGGCAAGATTGGGGGTGTTTTCATGCGGTGCCGCGCCGGGAAGAAAGATGCAAGGCTGCGTATTGCAACAGCATGATGGTTTTGCCGTCGACAATTTCGCCGCTCTGAATGCGCTGCAAGGCGTCGGCCAAGGGGAGTTCGATTACCTCGATATCTTCCCCTTCGGCGGCGACGCCGCCGCCGAGGCAGACCTTCGAGCCGGCATCGTATTCGGCGAGAAAGAAATGCAATTTTTCCGTCACCGAACCGGGGCTCATAAAGGCTTCGAACAGCTTTTCGACCCGCTGCACGCGGTAACCCGCTTCCTCTTCCATTTCCGCTCGGATGCGATGTTCCGGCGTAGCGTCGTCGAGCAGCCCGGCCGGGACTTCCAGCAACATGCCGTCGTGCCCGTTGACGAAAGCGGGAAAGCGAAATTGCCGGGTCAGCACCACGGTTTCGCGCCGGCGATCGTAAAGCAGGACGGTAGCGCCGTTGCCGCGATCATACGTCTCTCGGCTAAGCCTTTGCCAGCTATTGTCGCGGCGCAGAAAGTCGAAGGTGGTTTTTTTTAAAATAAACCAGTCGTCCGATAATACCTGGGTGTCGATGATGCGAATTCGATCTGCTGTTGCGGTCATAACTCAAGGCTCCCACACAAAAACGAGATTCCATGATATCGTGCAAATTCGTGCAATATCAAGAAATTTCGTGTAAACAGAATGCTGACCAGCCAAAGAAAGAACGCCATCCTTGCCGCGCTCAAGCGTGATGGGCAGGTGCTTGCCAAGCAGTTGAGCGAATCGTTCGGGGTGTCGGAAGATACGGTGCGCCGTGATTTGCGTGAATTGGCCGGCGACGGTTTGTTGCAAAGAGTGCACGGCGGCGCCTTGCCCGCGTCGCCGGCGAGCGCCGATTTTGCCCAGCGCCGCCCGCTTGAACCGTCGACCAAGCGGGCGGTGGCGGGTGCGGCCGCAGCCATGATCGGCGATGGGCAAGTGGTGATCATCGACGGCGGCACCACGGCCATCGAACTGGTGCGGCAGATACGACGGGATGTGTCGGCCACGGTGGTGACGCATAGTCCGAATATCGCAGTGGAATTGGTTGAATTCCCCCTGCTTGAGGTAATTCTGATCGGCGGGCGTTTGTTCAAACACTCCATTGTGACAGTCGGCGCGGCGGCGCTGGAGGCACTGGCGCCGATTCGTGCCGATATCTATTTCATGGGGGTAACCGGGGTGCACGCCACGGCGGGTTTAAGTACCGGCGATCACGAAGAAGCCTATATGAAACGTGCGCTGGCCGCGCATGCCGCCGAAACCGTGGTGCTCGCATCGGCGGATAAAATCAACGCCGCGTCGCGCTACAAGATTGGCGATCTGACGCTGGCGGGCACGATTATCGTGGATCGCGCCACCGACCCGGCCTTGCTTGAGCCGTTGGCCGCCGCGGGCGTGACCCTGCTCCTGGCGTAACCGCGCCGAAGCGGGATCGATTGGGGCTTGCGCCCGCATTCAAATCTCATTAACATGTGAACACATATTCACATGTTAAATCCAATGAAACCTGAATTCGACGATCGCATCGTGCAACTGGCCGATTTGTTCCGCCTGCTGGGCGACCCGACGCGCTTGCGCATCGTGCTTGCCTGCGTGGAGCAGCCGGTCGCGGTGGGTGCGATTGCCGAAGTGCTGGGCCTGAGCGCATCTCTGGTCAGTCATCACCTGCGTTTGTTGCGTGCCGCGCGAGTGGTGCGTGCCGATCGCCAGGGTAAACAAGTGTTTTATCTGGCGGCCGACGACCATATCAGCGATATGCTGAATGACTTGCTCGAGCATGTTGCCGAACCCCATCACGAGCTATAACGGAATTCTCGACCATGAGCCAAGATCAACATGGCAAAGCCATACCGGGCGTCAATGACGAGCATGAGCATGAGTGTCAGCATGAGCACGCGGCCGACACGGCCCATGATCATGACGCGGCGCACGGCCACGCAGCACATGCCCACGAATCGCACGACCCCATAGCGCATGCTCACGCAGCACTCGATGACGCAGCGCACGACCACGGCGACCATGACCATGACGATGCGGCCGACGCGCATGCGGGTCATCACCACGCTCACGGGCATGGCCATAGTCATGCTGGACATCATCACCATGGCGTGCCGCCCGACGGCAAAAGCCGGGCTTTTGCGATTGCGGTCGCACTGAATATCGGTATTGTCATACTGCAGGTGGTGTACGGTTTTATCGCCCATTCGACGGCGCTCCTGGCCGATGCGGGGCATAACTTGTCCGATGTGCTGGGCCTGGTACTGGCCTGGGGCGCGATTTTTCTGGCGCGGCGCAAAACCTCCGCGCGCTTTACCTACGGTTTGCGCGGTTCCTCGATTCTGGCATCGCTGGCGAATGCCGCATTGTTATGCGTGGCGTCGGGGGCGATTGCCTGGGAGGCGATCTTGCGCCTGACGGATCCGCCCGTGGTCGGCGGTGTCGAAGTATTCGCGGTGGCGGCCGCTGGTCTGGTGATCAACGGCTTCTCGGCCTGGCTGTTTATGTCCGGCAGCAAGGACGACCTGAATGTGCGCGGCGCTTTCCTGCATATGCTGGGCGATGCCGGGGTCTCGGCTGGAGTCGCGGTGAGCGGCCTGATCATCTTGTTTACCGGCTGGTACTGGATCGACCCGGTGATGAGCATGGTGGTGGTCGCGGTGGTGTTGTACGGTACCTGGGGTTTGTTGACCGAGTCCGTCAAGCTGGCCTTGGGCGCGGTGCCGGGCCAAGTCGACACGCAAAAGATTGCGCGTTATCTGGCGCGTTTGCCGGGTGTGACGAACCTCCACGATCTGCATGTGTGGGCCTTGTCGACCACAGAAAATTCCATGACCGTGCATCTGGTGATGCCCGGCGGTCACCCAGGCGACACGTTTATTGACCAGATCGTGGCAAAACTGGCCAGCGATTATTCGGTACACCATACGACGATCCAGATCGATCTCGGCACCAGCGATCACCATTGCGCGCTGGACGCGCGGCCGAGCTAGGCATTCAAGCTGGAGCTTCCGGCGGTTTCGGCGCTTCAGCCTTTGAGCCAGGTGATGGTGGCGATACCCAGCATGGTCATCGCCAGCGAGCCGAACAGATGGGCTGAAATATGGGCGACTGCCCAGCCGATGCGGCCTTGCTGGATCAAGGTGACGGCCTCGGCCGAGAAGGTGGAAAAAGTCGAGAGCCCACCCAGCACACCGGTAATTACAAATAACCGCCATTCGATCGCAATCCCGGGGTAACGCGCAAAAAACGCGATGGCGACACCGATCACGTAGGCGGCAAAAAGATTGGCGGCCAAGGTTCCCAGCGGCAAAGTCGGGAACAGCGCATTAAATTGCATCCCCAGCACCCAGCGCAACAAAGACCCGAGGGCGCCGCCAATGGCGACCGCAGCGAAAGGAAGAAACATCAAAAACTCCGTGGCAAATAGCAAGAGAGGTGGCGAACGATAACGCGGGTAGCATGACCAACGGTTGCTGCATGATCACGCAATAGGCACGGGCAACACAAGCCGTTTGACGCAAGGTTTTTCAGCCTGCCGATTCTAACATCGCACCAGCGGAGGTTGCGCGGTCGGTCTTGACGCATAAAAAAACCGCCCGGGGTGGGTGGCCTGGGCGGCTCGGTGATGCAAAAACGCTGGGGTAATGCCCGCTGGGGTAATGCCTGCCATCGGGCGCGGAGATTCAAGCGTTGGCCGGCTCCAGCCGCTCCCGATATAAAGTCAGGGCCTCCAGCACGATAGGCGAAAGCGCAGCCGACTCCGGCGTATCCAGCGCGCGCAGCAGGCCGGCACGCATCCGCGGCGCCCAAAATTTACGGATGTGGTCGGCGATGCTGTTCAACGCCTCTTCGTGATCCGGCAACGAGCCGAAAAAATCGCCGATCTGGTTGGCCATCACAATCAGGTTATCTAGATCCATCTATCCCTCGCCTTATTTCGCCACTGCGCTATCCGTCACCGCCGCTTGGCGGTTGTGCAGATGGTCGAGCTGCGCTTGATTAAATTGCGAGTAGGCCTTTTGCCAATCCGACGGTTGCTGTACCGGCATCACCTGTACCGCGGTTACCTTGTATTCGGGGCAATTGGTGGCCCAGTCCGAACTATCGGTGGTGATCACGTTCGCACCCGATTCGGGGAAATGGAAGGTGGTGTAGACCACTCCCGGCTGCATTCTTTCGCTGACCACGGCACGTAATACCGTATTGCCCGCCCGCGATTCGATGCCGACCCAATCGCCGTCCCGGATGCCGCGATCTTCGGCATCGTGCGGATGAATCTCCAGTTTATCTTCCTGATGCCACTGCACGTTCTCGGTGCGACGTGTCTGCGCGCCGACATTGTATTGCGACAAGATGCGTCCGGTGGTCAGCAGCAAGGGGAATTTACGCGTCACCTTTTCTGGCGAGGCAAAGAACTTGGTGATGATGAAACGCCCGCGGCCGCGCACAAAATTATCCACGTGCATGATCGGCGTGCCATCCGGCGCTTGCGCATTACACGGCCATTGCACGCTGCCCAGGCGGTCGATCAGATCGAACGAGACGCCGGAGAAACTCGGCGTCAGGCGCGCGATTTCATCCATGATTTCGGACGGGTGGGCATAATTCATTTCGTAGCCGAGTGCCTTGGACAGCAGCACTGTGACTTCCCAGTCCGCATATTTCGCCATCGGCGGCATCACCTTGCGTACCCGCGAAATGCGGCGCTCGGCGTTGGTGAAGGTGCCGTCTTTTTCGAGGAACGATGCGCCCGGTAAAAACACATGCGCATACTTGGCGGTTTCATTGAGGAAAATATCCTGCACCACGATACATTCCATCGACGACAAAGCATGCGCCACGTGATGCGTGTTCGGGTCCGACTGCACGATATCCTCACCTTGCACATACAAGCCGAGGAAGGTGCCGTGCGCCGCGGCATCGAACATATTGGGAATGCGCAAACCCGGTTCGGCTTGCAATTCGACTTGCCACGCGTCCTCGAACAAGGTGCGCGTAATCGAGTCGGAGATATGCCGATAGCCCGGCAGTTCATGCGGGAACTAACCCATGTCGCATGAGCCTTGCACATTGTTCTGCCCACGCAGCGGATTAATCCCCACCCCTTCGCGCCCGACGTTGCCGGTGGCCATCGCCAGATTGGCAATCCCCATCACCGTGGTCGAACCCTGGGCGTGTTCCGTGACCCCCAGGCCGTAATAAATTGCCGCGTTGTTTCCCGCGGCAAACATGCGTGCCGCGCCGCGTACGGTTTCGGCCGGCACGCCGGTGATCGCAGCACTCGCTTCAGGTGAATTTTCTTCCTGGGAAACAAATGCCTGCCACTGGGTAAACGCTTTTTCTTCGCAGCGCTCGGCGATAAAAGTTTGGTCAAGCAGGCCTTCGGTGACGATTACATGGGCCAGCGCATTGACCATCGCGACATTGGTGCCGGGCCGCAGTTGCAGGTGGTACGAAGCCTTGATATGCGGTCCATCGACGATATCGATCTTGCGCGGGTCGACCACGATCAGTTTTGCCCCTTCACGCAGCCGGCGTTTCATGCGCGAAGCAAACACCGGATGGCCGTCGGTCGGGTTGGCGCCGATCACCATAATCACGTCCGACTTGGCGACCGAGGCGAAGGTCTGGGTCCCGGCCGATTCGCCGATGGTTTGTTTGAGTCCATAACCGGTGGGCGAATGGCAGACGCGGGCGCAGGTATCGACATTGTTATTGCCGAACGCCGCCCGCACCAGTTTTTGCACCAGATAGGTTTCTTCATTGGTACAACGCGACGAGGTGATGCCGCCGATCGAGTCGCGACCATGCGTGCTTTGAATCCGGCGGAACTCGGAAGCGGCGTAAGCCAGCGCTTCTTCCCAACTGACTTCGGTCCAGGGGTCGCGGATGCTCTTGCGTATCATCGGGGTGGTGATGCGATCGGGGTGGGTTGCATAACCCCAGGCAAAACGGCCTTTGACGCAGGAGTGGCCTTCATTGGCCTGGCCGTCCTTATACGGCGTCATGCGGATCACTTGATTACCTTTGACCTCGGCCTTGAACGCGCAACCCACGCCGCAATAGGCGCAAGTGGTGACCACCGCCTTGGTCGGCTGGCCCATTTTAATAATGGATTTCTCCTGCAGCGTGGCTGTCGGGCACGCTTCGACGCAGGCGCCGCACGACACGCATTCCGATTCCATAAACGGCTGGCCTTCACCGGCCGAGACGCGCGAGCCGAAACCACGCCCGGAAATCGTCAAGGCAAACGTGCCCTGGGTTTCTTCACAGGCGCGCACGCAGCGATTGCAGACAATGCATTTGGATGGGTCATAAGTGAAATAAGGATTCGACTCATCCTTCTTGTCCGCCAGATGGTTGGCGCCGTCAAAACCGTAACGCACTTCGCGCAAGCCGGTGACGCCCGCCATATCCTGCAGTTCGCAGTTGCCGTTGGCGCTGCAGGTCAGGCAATCGAGCGGGTGGTCGGAGATATACAACTCCATCACATTGCGCCGTAGGTCCTGCAATTTGTCGCTTTGCGTATGCACCTTCATCCCGGCTTCGGCCGGGGTGGTGCAGGACGCCGGGTAACCACGCCGTCCTTCGATTTCAACCAGGCACAGGCGACAGGAACCGAACGGCTCCAGCGAGTCGGTGGCGCACAGCTTGGGCACCTGGACTCCGGATTCGAGCGCGGCACGCATCACCGAAGTACCGCTCGGCACGGTGATGGCGACGCCGTCGATTTCCAACGTGACGGTGGTTTCCGCCGTGCTGCGCGGGGTGCCGTAATCGGCATCTTGCAGCGGCATCGAATCGCTCAAGGGCACGCGCCGGCTGGAAGCGCAAGCGCAGGAAGTGCCGCAGCCAGTGCCGGTGCTTGAGGTCTGATTGGGGGTCGGGGTAAGGTCCATCGGGCGCATCTCCATCTCGTCAGGCAGCCGCGGCATCAGGGGCTGCGGGCAGGCCGAAAGCTTCGGGGAAGTGATTGAGGGCGGAGAGCACGGGATAGGG
>JAMFSV010000339.1 GCA_026225455.1 Burkholderiales bacterium
AACGCAAGCCCATTATTAGCGTGAACAGGCCCTAGTGCCCGTTTAACCGGCGCCGCGGATCAACCGTGCACGCCGCCCCGACCCGGGCGGCGTTCAGTTTTCCGGTAGCGGACGCCCGATGACCCAGGCCGCGGACAAGCCGCGCGCGCGGCTCAGTTGCTCGGGATTGAGTTGATCGCCCACGTCATCGCGCACCTTCAACCCTTTGGTGTCGCTCGAAACCCGCAGCGCCATATCAAAGTAGGCATAAGCGATCACCAGGCTTTTGCTCACGGTGCGACCGTCCAGATAACGCTGCCCAAGGTCGTACAAGGCCGGTGCATAACCTTGCGTGGCAGCCAGGCGATACCAGGTCAGCGCCTGCGAAATATCCTTGGGCACACCCACGCCGTTTTCGTAGCAGATGCCCAGATTGTATTGGCCGACTGCATCGCCATGCTCGGCAGCCTGACGAAACCAGGCCACCGCGATCACCGGGTTGCGTGCGATCCCGATACCGCCGTGGTAATAAATGGTGCCGAGCAAGTCCTGGGCTTGTAATGAGCCTTGGCCCGCGGCCTTGCGATACCAGACCACTGCCTGGGCGTCATCCTTGGGCATGCCCTTGCCGTCAAAATACATGCTGCCCAAGAACACCTGGGCGGCCGCCCCGCCCTGATCGGCCGATTTGCGCATCCAGAACGCCGCCTTGGGATAGTCTTGGGGCACACCGGTACCTTGGTAATACATCACCGCCAGCGACGCTTGCGCCGCCGGGTCCCCTTGGCTCGCAAGCGGCGTCCAGGCACGCAGCGCCGCGTCGTAATCCTGCGCCTGATACGCCGTTAGACCCTCGCTATAGTCGGCCAGGCTGGCCGTTGAGAAGAGCAATCCGCCCAGCAACAGCAATAAACTTATTTTCATTTGAGGTAAGGTGATTACCGCGTTTTATTCGAGGCCCCACCATGCGCATCTTACAAGCCGCTGTTGGGTAACCACAATACACGGTTGCGGCCGCCTTGTTTGGCGCAATAGAGCGATTTATCCGCGGCGCCGAACAAGGCATCGACCGTACACGGCGCTTGCATGCTGGTCGCCACGCCAATGGTCAGGGTCACTTTCGAACCGAAGAACTGGCCGCTCGCCGCTTCCGCGAACTCTTCGCGCAAGCGTTCAGCCACTTGGCAGCCGAGCTGCTTGGACAGCCCGGGTAATACAATTGCAAATTCATCGCCGCCCTGGCGGGCCAGCACATCGGTCGGCCGCAGATGGGCGCGTGCCGTCTGGGCAAAGATCTTCAGCACCACGTCGCCGGCGGCATGCCCATGCGCATCGTTGATTTGTTTGAAGTAATCGAGATCGACCAGCAATAGTGTCAAGGGAAAGTGGCGCTCCTGCTTGCCCGTGAGCATCGGCTCAAGCGCGGCCAGCATCCCGCCTCGGTTCAGCACCCCGGTAAGCGGATCTTGCCGGGCGAGCAACAACAAATCGTTGCGCATGCGCTCGGTCGCCATCAACATCAAACCCATATTCCAGCCGGGCAACACCACCACCCAGCACAGCATCATGCCGATATTGCCCGGTGTCGCCGCAAAGATGTCGCCGACCGCGGCACCGGCGAGCATGCCGACCACCCGCACACAGAACAGTAGCAGCGATACCCCGAACAGGGCGCTCACCAGATAAGCGGCCAGCAGGTGGTCGCGGCGTAACATGCGCAGCAACACCAGTAAAATGCGTCCATTGATGATGGCGTTGCAGGCGGAAACCAGAACGACCCGGGCCGCGAAGCTGTGACTGATGGGC
>JAMFSV010000340.1 GCA_026225455.1 Burkholderiales bacterium
GACGCACCGGCAACCCTGGCACGTTTGCTCGATATCGGTGTCGCCCCGTTCAACCTGGCGTCGGCGGTGCGCTTGATCACGGCACAACGGCTGCTGCGCAAGCTGTGCCCGTCGTGCCGTGTGGCCGGCACCCTCAGCCGCCAGGAATTGCTCGCGGCGGGTTTTGCCGCGGAAGAGTCGGGCCGCGACTGGGCGGCTTTTACCCCGGGCGGATGTGCTGCTTGCCACGGCATCGGCTACCGGGGTCGAATCGGTATTCATCAGGTGATGCCGATTTCCGGGGCCATGCGCGAGATTATCGTCGCGCGCGGCAGCGCGCGGGCATTGGCGCGCCAAGCCCGCAACGAGGGGGTTCTGAGCTTGCGCGACGCGGCGCTCGCCAGCGTCCGGGCCGGGACCACCAGCCTGGCGGAAGCGCTGGCCGCAACCGAGGCGCCGGATGCATCCTAGCGTCTGTGCCGAACCGCTGCGGGAATTCAAATTCGCCTGGCACGGCGTAGCCGCCAATGGCAAGTTACAGCGCGGTACCGTGGTCGCGCAGAACCTCGCCGCGGCACAACGGACCTTACGCGACAGCAACATTGTCGCCCTGCGCATCGAGCCGCGCGGCCGCGCTCCACAGCCCAGGCTGAGCGCCCCTCAGGTCACGCAATTCTCGCGGCAACTGGCAGGCTTGCTGCACGCAGGGCTGCCTTTGCTGCAGGCATTGGAGTTGATCGCCGGCAGCCATACCCAAGCCGCGGTAAAACGCCTTGTCGGCACAATCGCCGCCGACATTGCTCGCGGCATACGTTTTTCAGCGGCCTTGAGTCGATATCCCAAGAGTTTCGGCACACTGTATTGCCAGTTGCTGCAATTGGGCGAAGCCAGCGGCGCCCTCACCACCGTGCTGACACGGCTCGCCGACGAACGGGAGCGCGTCGCCGCGCAGCAGGCGAAATTGCGGGCCGCGTTGACTTATCCACTGTGTGTTTTGCTGTTTGCGGTCGCACTTACCGCCGCGCTCATGGTTTTTGTGGTGCCGGCTTTCCAACAAATTTTCGCCGGCGTAGGTGCTCAATTGCCTGCTCCGACCCGTATCGTCCTGGCCATTTCCGCCATTGCCAGCCGCTACGCGGTACCAGGCGCCGCCGGCGTATTGGCAGGCGCGGTTCTATTTCAGGCCGGCCTGCGCCGCTACAGCAGTTGGCGCGATTGGCTGGACCGGCAAGCGTTGAAACCGCCGGTCATCGGCACCTTGTTCACTCAGCTTGCAGTGGCGCGCTGGAGCCGCGCACTGGCCACCTTGCTGCAAGCGGGCACGCCGCTCGCTGACGCCTTCGATACGCTGCGCGAAGCAAGCGGCAATCGCGTCTTCGATGCCGCAACCCGCCAGATCGGCATCCAGGTGCGGCAGGGGCAACGCCTCGCCGCGGCGATGGCGAGCTGCCGCTGTTTTCCCGGGGCGGTGGTGCAAGCCATTGCGGTTGCCGAAGAAACGGGAGCCCTGGCCGTGATGCTGGCCGATCTGGCGGCACTGCACGAGCGGCAGGTCGAGGAATGCATCGCCAAATTATCCAGCTTGGCCGAACCGGTGATGATTATCGTCCTGGGGATGCTGGTGGGGGGCTTGGTGGTGGCGATGTACCTGCCGATAATTCAGTTGGGCAATGCCATTTGACGGCGGATCAAGTCAAGCGCACGCAAGGGCCGCCCTTGACTCACCATGAACACCTGCGCATCGAAAACGGATCAAGCCCAGGTTATGATTCGGCGAGAGTCGCGTTTTTAAGAACGGGTCGGCCCTGGCTGATCCCACGTATTAATGCACCACGTCGAGCTGTATCCTGAGCCCTGTATTCTTGAGTCCCGCATCTTGAGCCCCTTATGTCCGGCATGCCATTGTTATACCCCCCCTCCGCACCCTTGATGCACAACAATTTTGTCGTCGTGCTGGCGTTGCTGACCCCGGCCGAGCGCTTCGGCCTGGCAGCCGTCATCGGTTTAATCATCGGCAGCTTCCTCAGTGTGGTGGTCTATCGCACGCCGATCATGCTGCAGCGCGCCTGGGAGCGCGAATTGCAGGCGCTCACGCACACCCATCAGGCCGCCGCACCCAAGGGCGGCACAGATGCGCCGCGGCATGCCCCCCCGGTACGATTTAATCTATGCGTACCGCGCTCAAGCTGTACCGAATGCGGCCACCCGATCCGGATCTGGGAAAATATCCCGGTGCTCAGTTATGTGTTGTTGCGTGGCCGATGTTCCGCCTGCCGCACGCCGATCGGCGTGATCTACCCGCTGCTGGAAATCCTCACGGGACTGGTTGCGGTGCTGAGCCTCTGGCGCTTTGGTCTAAGCTGGCAAACCCTGGCCAGCTTTGGCCTCGGTGCCACCTTGCTCGCGCTGGGATTTATCGACGCGCGTACCCGGCTGTTGCCGGATGCGATCACCCTGCCGCTGCTCTGGGCCGGTTTGCTGGTCAATCTGGGCAGCGTTTTCACCACACCCGAGTCCGCCATTTTGGGTGCGGCAGGCGGTTATGCGTCATTGTGGCTGGTGTATTGGGTCTTCAGGCTCGCCACCGGCAAAGAAGGCATCGGCTATGGCGACTTCAAGTTATTTGCCGCACTCGGCGCCTGGCTCGGCTGGCAAGCTTTGCCGTCCATTTTACTGGTCGCGGCGGTCGCGGGCGCCGTGGCGGGCATCGGCGCCATGCTGTCGGGCTGGGTCAAGCGCGAGGAACCGCTGCCATTCGGTCCTTTTTTAGCGGCAGCCGCGGGACTGTCGATGCTGGGCAATAATCTGTCGCTCGCGTCATGGCTAGGGAACTAACATGCTGAAAATCGGCCTGACAGGCGGTATCGGAAGCGGCAAGACGGTCGTCGCCGAGCGCTTCGCGAGTCACGGCATTGCGGTCATCGATACCGACGCGATTGCGCACCGTATTACCGCGGCCAACGGTGTGGCGATGCCATTGATCGAGGCCCAATTCGGCCGCTCTTTCCTCACGCCGGATGGCGCACTCGACCGCGCCAGGATGCGTGCCCTGGTATTTGGCGATGGCATCGCCAAAAAAAAGCTGGAAGCGATTACGCACCCCCTGATACGCACCGAATCCGAAGGTAAAATCCAGGCTGCCACGGGTCCCTATTTGATACTGGTGGTGCCCTTATTGATCGAATCGGGTAACTGGGGCCGGCGGGTCGACCGGGTGCTGGTGGTAGATTGCCCGGAAACCACGCAGATCGAACGAGTCATGCGCCGCAACGGTTTTGCGCGCGAACAAGTGGAGGCCATCATGGCGCAGCAGGCAACGCGAATTCAGCGCCTGGCCGCGGCAGACGACGTGATTGAAAACGGCGACACCACGCTCGAAAATGTCCTGAAAGCGGTCGACCTATTGCATATACACTACCTACAGCTTTGATCCGGCTGCTGCCCGGCACAGGGTATCGCCGCAGCCTCGGATAGAAACGGCGAGGCTTTTTAGATGCGTCACTTATTCGTGCGCCTGCGCCTTGGTCCTCGCCTGCAACCAGGCTTGAGTGAGCACCTTGCGCAACAGCCTGCTTGCCGCATAATTTCGCTCAATTAATTAGGGCAAACAGTAATACAATTGCGAAAAGATCGCCCGTGACCTGGCAGCAAGATTGCGACACCCGGGTTGCAGCATTAGAATGGCTCAATAATTCTTTAGATGGCCTCACTGAAAGGCGACCGCGCTTGATTCTTTACGAGTATCCCTTCAACGAACGCATCCGCACTTTGCTGCGGCTGGAAGACTTGTTCGATCGCTTCGGTTTCTTTCTTTCGCAAGAAGATGCGAAAGCGCATCAGGTTGCCCTGAATACGCTCTTCGAAATTGCCGAAGTGACGGGTCGAACCGATTTGAAGGCCGACCTGATCAAGGAACTCGATCGTCAACGTTCCAGTCTTTCCGCCTATCGAGGCAATCCGGGCATCGACCAGCCTACGCTGGAAAGTTTGCTGGGTGAAATCGAATCCGTGCTGGGCGGCCTGAATAATATGCACGGCAAGAGCGGACAGCATCTGACGGATAACGAATGGCTGACAAGCATCCGTAGCCGCGCGATCATTCCCGGGGGTACCTGCAAATTCGATTTACCGTCCTATTTTGCATGGCAGCAAAATCCGCCGGCGTTACGGCAAGACGATATCGCCAAATGGGTGGCACCGCTGCTGCCGTTGCGCGATGCGGCCGCTATCGTGCTGAAGCTGGCCCGTGAATCGGGTCAAACCTCCAAGGTCATGGCGTCGCAGGGCAGCTATCAACAAATGCTGTCGGGCCGCTCATTTCAGTTGATGCAAATTCGCGTGGCGCCGGAATCCAAAATGATTCCCGAAGCCAGCGCCAACAAATACATGCTGTGGGTCCGCTTTACCGTCCAGGATGGCGATCTGCGCCCACGCGCGGTCGACACGGATGTGCCGTTCCAACTGACGCTATGTAATCTTTAAGATAAGCTTTGTTTTACCCTTTATCATGCGGCGGGTCGGCACCGGACCACCGCCGGGCGAGCGCCTTGAGGCCAACGCCGAATCCGCGCGCCACGGCATCGGTAGCGGCGGACTTCAACGGCACCTCATCTACATTTTTCTTTTTGACTTCATGACTACCATCGTTTCCTGTCCAATTTGCGCAAAAAAAGTCGAGTGGAAACCAGAAAGCCGATACCGGCCGTTTTGCTCGGAGCGCTGTAAAGAGATCGATTTAGGCGCCTGGGCCACGGGCCAATACAAGATCGGCAGTACCGACGAAGAGCCGCCGACCGACGAAGCGCAAGGCGATCTGAACTAGACCGGCCGGCATTCAATAGCGCTGGATACAGGCGCCCTTATTGCGGCTCGCGCGTATCGTCGGCCAACCACTGCAGCACCGGGATCGTCGCGGGCAACAAGGGACCGACCGTCACCGGGCCATGTTGCCAGGCAAAAGCCTGACCTTCACGCCCCACCAGTTGGCCTTCCCAGTCCATCACCTTGCAGAAAAACAAGCGCACGTAAGCATGTGGATAATCGTGTTCCAGCGTGCGCCAGCGCACGATGGTCCCGGCCTGAATCCCCAACTCCTCCTCGAGTTCGCGCGCCAAGGCGGCTTCGACTGTCTCGCCCGCTTCCAGCTTGCCGCCCGGAAACTCCCAATAGCCTTCATAGGGCTTGCCGCCCGGCCGCTGTGCCAGCAGGAAACTGCCGTCAGGCTGCATCAACACGCCAACCGCCACTTCGGTGACGGGCCGGGTTGGAGCGGTGTCGGCGGCACCGTCGAGGGCATCGGGAATCAGGAGGGAAGCTGCATTCATGGTCGCTTGATCACTAGGTTATTGACTTGCTCACTCAATTTGCTCACTCAATTTGCTCACTCAGCTTGGTCACTCAGTCAGCCGCCGCAACGGGACGCCGGCCGGACCAGTCGCGGGCAAATTGCCAGGCCACCCGGCCCGAGCGGGAACCGCGTTCCAGCGCCCAGACCAGCGCGTCGCCACGCGCGCCTTCAATGGCGGCCGTAGCGCAGCCGAAGTGGCCGAGCCAATGCGCCACGATGGCCAGATAGTCATCCTGCTTGAACGGGTAAAAACTCACCCAAAGGCCAAAGCGCTCGGACAGAGAGATCTTTTCCTCGATGACTTCGCCCGGATGAATTTCACCATCGTCGGTATGCCGATACGTCAGGTTGTCGCCCATATATTCGGGCAACAAATGGCGCCGGTTGGAAGTCGCGTAGATCAGCACGTTCTCGGATTGCGCCGCAATCGAGCCGTCGAGCGCGACCTTCAGCGCTTTATACCCGGACTCGCCGTCTTCAAACGAGAGATCGTCGCAGAAAATGATAAAACGTTCGGGACGGCCGGCCACTAGGTCGACGATGTCGCCCAGGTCGTGCAGATCATCCTTGTCGACTTCGATCAGACGCAATCCGTCAGCCGCGTAGTGGTTCAGGCAGGCCTTGATCAACGACGACTTGCCGGTGCCGCGGGCGCCCGTCAGCAGCACGTTATTGGCCGGCAGGCCCTGGACGAACTGACGGGTGTTCTGTTCGATCAGCGTTTTCTGGCGATCGATATTCTGCAGATCGGAAAGGGTCAACGAAGGCAGTTGGGTGACCGCTTGCAACATGCCGCGCCCTTGCCGGGTACGCCAGCGAAATGCCACCGCGGCATCCCAGTCGATCACCGGCGCGCTGGGCGGCAACATGGTTTCGAGCCGCGCCAGCAAGGCATCGGCACGGGTCAGGAATTGTTCGAGTTTATCCATCGGAGTCAGGGTCCAAAAAATGGGTTGAGGAACCGGTGCATTATCGTTATGCCCGGGCTGCAAACCATCGTCGTCACATGCACCGAGTGCGCAGCATCAAGGGGTCGCCGCTGATGCTGCCGGCGCCCGCCGGGTTATGGCGAGCGGGCGATACCGGGTCGAGGATAGCCCCGGTATCGTGGGCAAGGCTCAAACCGCTCAGCGGTTCAAGAGCGATAGTCCGCGTTGATGCTGACGTAATCGTGAGACAGATCGCAGGTCCAGATGGTAGCCGCGGCAGCGCCACGGCCCAGCACCACACGCACCAGGATTTCGCTTTGCTGCATCACACGCTGGCCGTCTTCTTCGCGATA
>JAMFSV010000341.1 GCA_026225455.1 Burkholderiales bacterium
AAATATAAACCGATCAGTTGGGCCGGCGCTTTCGATTTGATGGCGGCGCACCTGCATCGCCTGCCCGACCCCAATCAGGCCGCGTTTTACACCTCGGGCCGGGCCAGCAATGAAGCCGCATTTATGTTCCAGTTATTCGTCCGCGAATATGGCACCAACAATTTTCCCGACTGTTCCAATATGTGTCACGAGCCGACCAGCGTCGGCCTGCCGGAAAGCGTCGGTGCCGGCAAAGGGACGGTAACGCTCGACGATTTCGACCAGTGCGACACCATTTTGTGTTTCGGCCAGAATCCGGCGACCAACCATCCGCGCATGCTGGGTGAGCTGCGCGAGTGTTCCAAACGCGGCGCGCGCATCGTCTCGATCAATCCCTTGCGCGAGCGCGGCCTCGAACGCTTCGCCAGTCCGCAACATGCGGGCGATATGTTGTCGTCCGGCACGCAGATCAGTTCGGAATTTATCCACCCGCGTTTGGGCGGCGATTTTTCGCTGTTGAAAGGCGTGATCAAACGGGTTCTGCAATGGGATGACGAGGCACAGGCCACGGGTGCCGAACGCCTGATCGATGTCGACTTTATCGCGCAACACACGGCGCACTTCGATGCCTTCGCCGCCGACATTCGCGCCGAGAATTGGGACGCCTTGGTGGAAGATTCAGGGGTAAGTCTCACCGAGATCGATAAGCTGGCGCAAATCTATATCGCGGGCAAAGCCGTCATTGCCACCTGGGGCATGGGTCTGACGCAGCATAAGCATGCGGTCTCGACGATCCAGATGCTGACCAACCTGATGCTGTTGCGCGGCAATATCGGCCGGCCGGGGGCAGGCTTGTGCCCGGTGCGCGGCCATTCCAATGTGCAAGGCGACCGCACGGTCGGCATCGACGAAAAACCGACCGCGGCGTTTCTCGACCGCTTGGGCCAAGTCTTCGGCTTCACTCCGCCGCGCGAACATGGTTACGACGTGGTGGCCACCTTGCAGGCGATGCTGGCCGGCAAGGTCAAAGTGTTCATCGCGTTGGGCGGCAACTTTGTGATGGCGACGCCCGATACGCAGCGCACTTTCGAGGCCCTGCGTAGCTGTGATTTGACCGTGCACATCACCACCAAATTGAATCGTAGCCATCTGGTGCATGGCCGCGATGCACTGATCCTGCCGACCCTCGGCCGCACCGAAATCGACGAGCAGGCCAGCGGCCCGCAAGGGGTTACCGTCGAAGATTCGATGAGCATGGTGCATATTTCCTATGGCATCAATAAACCGGCTTCGCTTAATTGCCTGTCCGAAACCGCCATCGTCGCCAATCTCGCCGCAACCACCCTGACTCAGAGCAAGACGCGCTGGCTGTGGTACGTCGAAGACTATGCCCGCATCCGCGACGCGATCGAGCAGGTGTATGACCAATTCAAGAACTATAACGAGCGGATCCGCAAACCGGGCGGCTTCCATCTCGGCGTCGCGTCACGCAACCGGGTCTGGAACACACCCAGCAAACGGGCCGAATTCAAGCTGCATCCGATTCCGCGCAATACCGCCCGTCACTATGCCGAAAAAAAATATGGCGCACGGGCCATGACGCTGATGACGACGCGCTCGCACGATCAATACAACACCACCATTTACGGCATGGATGACCGTTATCGCGGCGTCTACGGCCAGCGCCGCGTGGTCTTTGCCAATCGCGCCGATTTGCAAAAACTGGGATTCGAAGCCGGTGAGTGGGTCGATATTGTCAGCGTCTGGAGCGACGACACCGAACGGCGCGCAGAACGTTTCCTGCTGGTTGAGTATGATATTCCGGCAGGCTGCCTGGGCAGCTATTACCCGGAGACCAACACCCTGATCCCGCTCGAAAGTTTTGCCGACCATGCGCGTACCCCGACGTCAAAATCGATCCCGGTGGTGCTGGAGCGCTGCCTTGGATGAACCCGGGTCCGGGGGCGACCCAGAGTCCGAATCCGGCGCGACCCCGGAGGTGCCCGAGTCATCCGCCGGCGTAACGTCTGACGCTGCGCCGGATGATCAGACCGACCCGGCGCTGGAAGCGGTCCTGGCCGAATTGTGGACAACATGGTCGCAGCAGCGCGGGCCGCTTTCTTTGGCGCGCTTATGCAAACGCACCGGCCTGCGCATGAGCACGCTCAAACGGTTCCTCACCGAACTCGAGCGCTGCGGCATAGCCGGCATCAGCATCAATGCGCGCGGCGTCGAATGTGCGGCACTGACGGACACGGCGGCGGCCAGCTTGGCTCAAGCCGCTGCCGACACCGGCCCCCAACCGGACAGCGATTGAAGTAAAGCAGGCCAGCTACGTGGCCCCCGCGTCGAGCAGGAAATATTTCCAAAGCGCTAAAATTTTCTTCTCCAAGATCGCGCTTTCGGCACAGCGCGTAAAGTCCGGCACGCGCCGATCATTCTTTTTCGCACGATTAAGCGTAATCGCCGCGTTGCATTTTCCGCATTAAAAAACTCAGACTTCCTTCCAAGTATTTTTAAAGTGTTAAATCCACTTCTATTATTTTTGATATTTCCACTTCAATTGTTGTGCATTATGTATCAATCCATATTGCGCCTTCTGCGGCTCAACTCGGAGTTGGATCGGGTCCCGCCCATTTACTGTCATTAATGACAGGTGATATACGGCGACCTGCATGCTAGGCTGGTTCGGTCGAAAAGACAGGCTTTGGCCAGCCGGCTTGGCATACAAAATTATGTCGTTTTTTATTGGAAAATGGCTTTTAATTTTTGTCTGTCAATTATTTAAAAATCAGATTAATGGGGAGATCGAAATGATCCGGAGATATTTTTTAACGGTATGCGCACTGCTTATGGCCTTACACACTATGACGGCATCGAGCCAGACGGCGGCAAATGCGACAAAGACCGAACCGCCTAAAAAAGCCGGGCAGCCGGTTAATCGCAGCGCGACCTACAACATGAATTTCGTTAACCCGACGGGGACGTACATCATGATCGCCAAAAATAGCGATCAATGCATGTACAACGCCGGGCCGGCGGACAAATTATTAAATCCGGGTGATACCTGGTCATTTGGTCTTGAGGACAGCAACAATTGGACCGGAGGCTGCACCAATCAACTCAAGAAAGTGACGTGGGACGTCACGGTGTTAAGGACCGGGCGGCCTTTTGTATGTCAGGTCAGTTTTACCGAAGGCAAAGCTTATGAACATCCCTCCGATAGCGATCCGAAGTGGTACACCTCAATGGATGGCTGCGGCGAAGTGATCACTTCCGCCACCTGCAATGGCGTTGACTGCCGCAACAAACGCGGCTTTTACGGCACACCCGACAGCCGGACCATCCGTGTGACTTTCGGCGGTGTCAAGGACGCGGCGCAGGACAGTCCGGCGGCCGCGGATAAACAATAATCCTGCTTGGCCAAATAAGCCGAGGTGGGACTTGCTTGAGTCCGGACTGACCGGCGGCATCTGCCGGTCAGTTGCCGCTTACACCTCAGCCGCTTCAGTCATCTCAAGAAAGCGCCGAATCACGCCATAGGAATACACGCTCGCCACCTCATCCAAAAAGAGCGGAAACGAGACCGTCGCCGCATCGTCGGCACTATCGGAAATGGTGCGCATCACGGCAAACGGCACATCGTATTCGTAACACACTTGCGCAATCGCCCCGCCCTCCATTTCAACCGCAAGCGCTTGCGGCACTGCGGCGCGCAGGGTCGCCCGGGTATCGGCAGCGGCGATAAATTGATCGCCGCTGGCAATCAAGCCAAGGTGAACTTGCGGTGCATGCCGCACCAGCGTCCAACCATGGTGAGCGCGCAATCCCGGCAACACTTGCTCGACAAAATCCGTGGCGGCACGGGTCAAGCGTCGGGTCAGCAAAGCGCAGCTATCGAAGCGATCGCGGGCCAGCAAGGGAATTTGATGGCGCGGAAACAAAGGTGACGCATCCATGTCGTGCTGCATCAAGGTCTCGGCCACGACAATATCGCCCACCCGCAAAGCCGCACCCAAGCCACCGGCAACACCGGTAAACAGCATCGCCCCCACTCCGAATTCATGGATCAGGGCCGCCGCGGTGGTCGCTGCGGCAACCTTGCCGATACGCGCCAGCGTCAAGACACAGGGTTGCTGCCAGAGCCTGCCGACGTAATAGTCGCGCCGGCCAAGCGTCACCACACGCAAGTCCGGATCGAGACTCAGTTCGGCGATCAGTTGGGTAATTTCTTGCGGCAACGCGGCCACGATGCCGAGAGGTTTGCGCGACGCGTCTGAACTGGGCACGGGACTATGCATATCGATAAGCGTCGGGTCGTCTAGGATGCTGGAGTGTAACGCGACCCGCTCCGGTTTGGCACGAACCGGTTCGTCCGCAGGGGCTGAGGGACGCTGATGAATGGCGCAGGAGAATAGCGCACGATAGAGCGCACTGGAAAAGCGCTTAGGCTAGAATACATCCGCTGTTGCCCCCCGGCGCGCAGGTATCGCTTCAGCGCGGCGCCGGTCGCGCCCCCAACTCCCCTCTTTTTTCAATTAGGCACGATGGAAGTCGAGCATTACGAGAATTTCCCGGTGGCCAGCGTCTTGCTGCCGGCCCATTTGCGGGCGCCCGTCGGCGTGATTTATAACGTCGCGCGTAAAGCCGACGATATTGCCGACGAAGGCGATTTTACCGTCACCGCGAGGCTTGAGGGCTTGGCGGGTTATCGCCGTGCGCTTGATGCGGTGGCTGCCGGCCAGCGGGCGGAAACCGAACCCGAACTGTTCGCCCGCCTGGGTGAAGTGGTGCGCGATTTCGGTATTTCATTGACTCCGTTTTATCAATTGCTGTCGGCCTTCGATCAGGATGTGACGGTCAAACGTTATGTCGATGATGTCGCGCTTTACGACTATTGCTCACGCTCGGCAAACCCGGTGGGGCATTTGATGCTGCAGTTATTCAAAGCCACCAGCGCCGAAAACATACGTGATTCGGATGCCATTTGCACCGCTTTGCAATTGATCAATTTCTGGCAGGATGTCGCCGTCGATTGGCAAAAAGGCCGGATCTACCTGCCGCTGCAGGATATGGCCCGGTTCGGGGTCGGCGAAGCCCATCTATCGGGCGAGCTATGCGATGCTCAGTTTCGCGCCTTGCTCGGTGCCAAAGTCGAGCAGGCTCGCGCAATGTTGATTAGCGGCGCGGGTCTTGCGCTGCGCATGCCGGGCCGTTTTGGCCTGGAGCTGTGCTGTGTTGTGCATGGCGGTTTGCGCATCCTTGAACGCATCGAACAAGCCGACTATGACGTCTTCAGGCGCCGTCCGGTATTGGGTACCCGCGACTGGCTGCAGGTGATGCGCCGCGCGCTGACGATGCGATTTTTCCGCCGGTTGCCGCGCCGTGTTCCTTCCACCCAGGCAAGCTAAGCTATGTTCGCGTTAATTTTGTTGCTCCTGGCCGCAATCTCTTTACTTATCTGGGTGGTGCTGGCTTTGCTGCGCGGCGGGTTCTGGCAAGTCAGATTGCCGGCTTTATGCGCTGAGCCGCTGCGCTGGCCGACGGTGGTTGCCGTGGTGCCCGCGCGCGATGAAGCCGATGTCATCGAGGCAGCCATGGAAAGCCTGCTGCGGCAGGACTACCCCGGCCAATTTCATGTGATGCTGGTTGACGACCACAGCAGCGACGGCACGGCCGCGGTTGCCGC
>JAMFSV010000048.1 GCA_026225455.1 Burkholderiales bacterium
AAGGCAATTATTGGGGCTGGCCCGAACACTTTGCCCTGTTCGCCAATTACCGCGATGCCTTGATTACGTCGCCGATGCTGCATTACTTCTGGAATAGCTGTTTGATTACCATTCCAGCCGTGATCGGCTCGATTGCCCTGGCCGCGATGGCCGGCTTTGCCTTGGCGGTCTATCCCTTTCGCGGCAATACGGCGCTGTTCGCTACCTTTGTCGCGGGCAACTTTGTGCCGGTGCAGATTTTGATGATTCCGGTGCGCGACCTGTCCTTGCAACTGGGTTTGTTCAATACGGTGGGCGCGCTGATCCTGTTTCATATCTCGTTTCAGACCGGCTTTTGCGCTTTGTTTTTGCGTAATTTTATCAAGGCGCTGCCGTTTGAATTGGTTGAAGCGGCGCGCATCGAAGGCGCGAGCGAATGGGGCGTGTTCACTCGCATTATCCTGCCGCTGATCCGCCCGGCCTTGGCCGCCTTGGCGATTTTGGTATTCACCTTTGTCTGGAACGATTATTTCTGGGCCTTGTGCCTGACTCAAGGCGATGATGCCGCACCGCTGACGGTGGGCGTCGCGGCTTTGCGCGGGCAATGGACCACCGCGTGGAATCTGGTCTCGGCCGGCTCGATCCTGGCGGCCCTGCCATCGGTGGCGATGTTCTTTGCGATGCAGAAACACTTTGTTGCGGGGCTGACGTTTGGCGCGACCAAGGGTTAGGCTGGACCTGACCCTTGATCGCCCGCCTGTGTGGGTCAGCCGCCGGGCGATCCACTCCGGCGACCAGTTCTATTCGGCGAACGGCGTGTCGCTTGCCCCATGTTCGCGCAGCGGCACGTCCTTGAGCCACCACGCCATCACAAAAGCCAGCATGATCACCACCGCAGCCGCCAGGTAGACGGTGTGCAGAGAACCGGCAAAGGCGTTCAAATATGTCTCATACACGGCTTGCGGCAATTGACGAATCCGCACCGGGTCCAGGGTCGGCGGTAATTGCACATCTTCGGTCAGCAGCTTGGTCAGCCGTGCATGCAGACCGTTGGAGAAGATCGCGCCGAAGGTGGCAACACCGACCGAGCCGCCGATCGAGCGGAACATTGCCACCCCCGAGGTGACCACCCCCAAGTGGCGGAATTCGGCGGCATTTTGGGCGGCCAATACCAAGACCTGCATCACCATGCCCAGACCAAAACCCAACAATGCCATGTAGCCGTACATCACGTGCACATCGGTGGCAATTTCCAGGCGCGACAACAGCAGCATGCCGGCGCTGGCGCACGCCATACCGACGATGGGGAACACCCGGTATTTGCCGATCTTGCTGATAATTCGTCCGCTGGCGATGGAGGTCAGCATCATGCCCACCATCATCGGCAGCATCTGCAAACCGGCGGTCGAAGGCGACGAGCCTTTTACCACCTGCAGATAAAGCGGAATGAACGTCACCGCGCCGAACAAACCGAAGCCGACGATAAAACTGATCGCGCTGCTCAGCACAAAAGTACGCTCGCTGAATAAAATCAAGGGAATCAGCGGTTCGGGCGCATGCTGTTCTTCGTAAATAAAACCGACCGTGCAGATCACGCCGAGACACAAGGTGAGCCATAACTGCGGCGAACTCCAGGGCAGGATGGTGCCGCCCTGGCTGGTGAACAAGGTGATGCAAATCAGCGCGCCGGCGAGGAACGCCGCGCCCGCATAGTCGATTTGATGTTTGACATGGGCCACGTGAGGTTTGAACGCCGCACCGATGGCGATCAAGGAGGCGATGCCCAGGGGCAGGTTGATATAAAAAATCCAGCGCCAGGAAAGATGCTCGACAATCGCGCCGCCGAGCAAGGGGCCGATAATCGTGGCCAGACCGAATACGCCGCCGAACATGCCTTGGTAGCGGCCGCGTTCCTGCGGCGGGATCATGTCGCCGATGGCCGCCATGGTGGTCACCAGCAAGCCGCCCCCGCCCAAGCCTTGCAAGGCGCGCAACAAGACCAGCTCGGTCATGTTTTGCGCCAGCCCGCACAAGGCGGAGCCGAGCAGGAACACCACGATGGCAATTTGCAGCACTATGCGGCGGCCGAACAAGTCGCCGAACTTACCGTAGAGCGGAACCACGATGGTCGAGCTCAACAGATAGGCGGTCACTACCCAGGACAGGTTTTCCAGGCCGCCCAGCTCGCCGACGATGGTCGGCAACGCGGTCGACATGATGGTCTGATCCAGCGCCGCGAGCAGCATCACCATCAATAAAGCGGGGAACACCACCCGCAATGCGACTTTGTCTGTTTGAATGGCCGTGTCCACGATGATTTTTGTCCGAAAGGAAAATAGCGATGTGGGTTAAGTTGAAAAGTAGAGTTGGAATTAATTAACACATAAGTTAATATTGTAGCTTAAATTTTCCGCGCAAGGATACGCCGTCATGCCGCAAGCAAAAACCCCTGGAAAACAGGCACAAGCCACGGCAACCCCGGCCCAAAAAAGGCCCGGGAAGAAGAAAATTAGCCGGCAGCGAGCAAAAACGCTTGTCGAGTCTGTGGTTCTGGCTGGGGCTGATACGGTGGGTGAGCCCACCGCTGAGCTCGATTTTGCGCCCGCATCCCGGGCGTCCGCGCCGCCGCGGCGGCCCGGACGCCCGGTGCGGGCCGCGGGCAGTGCCGCGCAGCGCGAAACCTTGCTCGGTATTGCCTTGGAGTTGTTCGCCCAGCGGGGGGTGGTGAATACGACCTTGACCGAAATTGCACGGGCGGCGGGGGTCACCGCGGCGATGGTGCATTACTACTTCAAATCGCGCGATCACTTGCTCGATGTGCTGATCGCCGAGCGGCTTGAGCCGATTCGCTCACGCATGATCGCCGCGCTGAACGGTACCGACGATCCCGTCGAACTCCTGGTGGGATTGGCCCGGCAGATGGTCGAAATCGGCGCCGAACATAGTTGGTATGCGCCGTTGTGGATGCGCGAGGTGCTGAGCGAAGGCGGCGGCTTGCGCGAACGCCTGCAGCAGCACCACGGACGCAACCAGCAAGAAGAGTTTATCGAGCGGCTGCGGCAAGCTCAAAGCCAAGGGCGGCTGAACGCCGGACTGGAGCCGGAGCTGATCGTGCTTTCGTTGTTTGGCTTGACGCTATTGCCTCTGGCCAAGCTCTGCGCGCCCCAGTCCACCCATGCGCCGCAAATTACACCGGACATGATTGCCCGGCATGCGGTGGCGTTGTTGGTGGGCGGCCTGGTGGGCGGCCGACCTTAGTTGCTGCTGACGGCGCTCTGACCTGCCGCGGCGGAGGCAGGGGCCACGGCCTCCACAGCCGCAGCGCTTGATGCTGCAGCGGCAGCCGTTGGCGCTGCGATAACCGGCGCAGGATTGGCCGACGTGGGTGGAGTGGCAGAAGTTGCGATCGCCGGTGCGGAGTTGGCCGACGTGGGTGACGTGGCCGGAGCGGAAGCCGGCGACGGTGCGGACGCTGGAGCTGGAGCTGGAGCCGGAGCCGGAGCCGGAGCCGGAGCCGCAGCGGGCGACGCGGCTGAGGCCGGTGTGGCATCAGGCGCCGTAGGCAACACCGGCGGAGCCGGCACCGAAGTTGCTGAAGACGACGGAGCAGATGCCGCCGACACCGCCGATGCTGCCGCGGGCGCGCTGGCCGGCATCGCAGCGGCGGCACTGGCGCCCGAAGCCGCCGCTGCTGCCGCTGCCGGTCCATCTTTAATGGTGCCGGTGGTTTTCGAAATCGGGACCATTTCAAGCAAACGGCTATCCGGTGCCGGAATCGGTTCTTTTTCCGGCCGGATATTGAGGTAATGCTGGACCAGGCCGAAATACCGGTCGTAGAACGGACCCGAAGGGATGGTTTCGCTCGAAGTCTTGACCAGCGCGTCGTCGCTGGAGCCGATCGGCAGGGAAATCGCGCCCAGCACGCTCAGGCCCACGCTTGCCGAGGTGGTGCTCTTTTTCAGCGTATAACGATCTTGCAAAGCGTTGACGTAAACCATGCTGGTGCGGGCGGCGGGGAAATCCGAGGTGCACACCACATGAAACTCGATCACCACGTGGGATTCTTTATCGGGTTGAAAATTCTTGCTGCCGTCGACCGCATCGGCATTGCTGGAAGTCGTGGTGTACCCCTGGCTCAGCAGCGCACGCCGCGCGGCATTGCAGGTTTCTGCGGCGGTCCCGCTGAAACTGTGCGCATACGGACTGGCGCTGGAATCGAATTTTTCCAGTTGGTAGGTGGCGGGTTTGGGGCTGGAGCAGGCAGACAGTGCGCCGGCCAGCAACAACATATAGGCCGCCGAAGTCAGGCCGAATTTATTAAACATGGGCAAGAGAGTACTGAAGGTGCTGAATCGACTGGACTATTCGGACCCTGCACTGAACTGGCGGGGTGTCGACGGCCAGACAGGGATGCAACGCCGCTAAGCGGCTGCGCGCGGACTGCCCGGGCTGGCGCCGCTCAGAACGGGACTGCCCGAGTATGACCTCACCGCGCAATTATAGTTGCGTTCGGCCGTTGTGACTGCCGCCTTGTGGGGCTTCATGCTTCATTTATCGGGGCCGGATTGTTTGTCCCGCCAATAATATGCGCGGCAACGCCGCCTTAGCGCAGGCGTTTGAACAGCGTGGGGTAATCGCCCACGATGCCGTCCTGGTCGACCTTCAGGGTGGCGGTGAAATCGCGGAAGATGCCTTCGTAGGTGTATTCGCGGCCGGCCACCACACAGGTATAAGCCTGTTCCACCGCGCGCACCTGCAGGTCGGGCACCGAAATATAAGCGACCCGGATGAATTGCCGCTCCGACTGGGGCAGTTTTAGCCGCTGTATCGGCAGAGTATTGGTAAATGGCGTCGCCGAGATGTCGATATCGATGCAGCCGTCGAGTTCCGGCAAGGCTTGCTCATGGCCGTCGCACCAGTGGCCTGCGCCGTCGCTGCGCAAGGTCAAACTGCCGCCGCCGGTTAAATTGAGGGTGGCGCTGCGGACCGCCCAATGCGCGTCGCATTCGATCCGGTATTGCAAACCGTAGAGGGCGCCAAAACGCTGGCCGACCACCACGCTCTCGACCCATACCCCGTCGTGACGCCGCTCCATCACCAAATGTTCGAGACCGTGACCGTCCTCGGCCAGCCAACGCACCACTCGCATAAGATTCTCCTTGCCCGGTCCGAACCGGGCCAGCGGCAAGTCAGGCGGGGTTCGCCCGAGAGCCGGATCAGGTACGCCATGACACGGAAATTATATCGCGCTTGCCTAATGATTTGCTGGGGGTTTGCCAAGGAGGGGCGGTACGCGGCCGGCGCGCAAAAGCGTCGATGCGGGCGGGGTGCGGTGCGCGGAACCAGGGTAATAACTGCGTCAGGTGGGAGATGTAGCGACATCGAATGATGTCGCTGCCGCGGGCAGCGGCCCGCGAGACGCCGAT
>JAMFSV010000342.1 GCA_026225455.1 Burkholderiales bacterium
AGCTCACCCTGATGGGGACGCCATCGCGTGAACTTACAAGCCACCACTTTAGCCAGATCGGCTACGTTTCGGAGAGCCAGGTGCTTCCTGGGCAAATGGCCGTGGGTGCCTATCTCGATTACCTGAGGCCGTTCTATTCGAATTGGGACGAAACGCTCGAAAAGACCATGTTGAGGCGGTTCAAGCTGCCACTGGAGCGTAAAATCCGCGCCCTTTCGCATGGTATGCGTATCAAGCTCGCGCTGGTTGCCGCACTGGCCTTCAAACCAAAGTTGCTGGTGCTCGATGAGCCGTTCAGCGGCCTAGACCCGCTGGTACGCGACGACCTGATCGAAAGCGTGTTGAGCCATGCTGAAGACCTCACTATCTTCATCTCATCGCACGAACTGAACGAAATCGGGGGTTTCGTTAGCGACATCGGTTTTCTTAACCAGGGTCGCCTGCTGTTCGAAGAATCGATCGAGGTCTTGAACGCACGCGTCCGCTTGATTCGCGTCACGTTGCAATCGACGGCCCGCGTTCCCGATACTTGGCCCGGAGCGTGGGTCGATCCCGGCACCTCGGGCAATGTTCTAAGTTTTGTGCATACGGCATTCGCTGAAGATCGGCTGGCATCTGAAATCGCCGCCGTATTCGGCGACGTCAAATTTGTTCAGGCCGAGCCGATGGACTTAAGGTCGATATTTACCGCGTTCGCGCGGGCTGAGCAAATGACGGGGCGATGATATGTGGCTACATATTTTGAAAAAGGATCTGAGACTGCATTGGCCGTACGTAGCAGCGGTGATCGCGCTTAAAGTCGTGGCGGTCTGGACGATCCTGCAAATGGGAATTTTTGCCGATCCACTGCAATTGCTGTCGTTAAAGGCGCTCATCGATCTGGCGTTCGCTGTGGCGGCTGGCATCGCCGTCATTGTGGCCGTACAGAGCGACCCCCTTGTGTCGAGCAATGACGACTGGCTGATTCGGCCGATCCGTCGAAGCGACCTCGCGCTAGATAAAATTGTTTTCGCCGCCTTCGTGACCTTATTGCCGACTTTTGTTTTCGACCTTGGCGTCGGCCTGATGCATAGGCTGGATGCGCTGCCGGCGATCGGCGCGGCGGCCTATGCAGCGCTCGTCACATTCATCGGTGTCGGTCTGCCCGCATTAGCCGTCGGCACGATCACGGCTAGCTGGCGCCAGGCCGCAGGCATCATTTTCGTGATCTTTCTAACATGGATTGTCGGCAGCTCAACCATCAATTACCAGACGGCTGACCTCAGCAGCTGGCCTGTCCAACTGGCGTTCCAGACTATACTTGTCATTGCGGAGGCACTCGTCCTTGGCCTGCAATACGGCCGCCGGAACACGGCAATTTCGCGTCGTGTCTTCGCCGTGGCGACAATTTGTGCGGTTGCAGTGATGTTCATGCCTAGGACAACCGGCTACCAGATCCAACACATGGTTGATGATGGCAAAGTGGCGGCGACCGGCCCGATCCGCCTGTCGTTCGATGACCAGCCCAATGCGAAAGTGATCGGCAAGGCCTCGCAGTACATGCTCTCCTTCATCTTCGTTCCGCTTAAGGTGGTGGTCGACCCGGACCGTATAGTCACTATCAATCACGTCGACGTGAGTATCGCCAGTGGCGACGGCAAGCCGTTATATCGCGGCACCATATTGCTCCCGTCGAGCAATCCGCCTCATCAGGTCATCAGTATCCTAGGTAATACCTTCGACGGTGCAAGCAATGGCCACAATCCGAACTATCAAGCGGTCAATCTGCCGCGAGACGTATTCGCGAAACTCAAGAACGCGCCGGGGCGCTTGTCTCTGACCTATCAACTGAGCGCCTATGCCCCAGCCGCAACCACTAAGGCCACGCTGCCCTTGGGCGTCCCGCAGAAGGTTGCCGGTTTCGGTATATGCGAAACACGGCTCAATCCCGACAAAGCCCAGGTCGTCGACCTCTATTGTATTCCGGCCACGGATAGCTCAAATTGCATCTCGGCAACGGTGCTCGACCTCGCCGGCGCTTCGATCGGCGCGCCGCAAACAAGTTGTTCGATGACATCTACGCAGTGGGGCCTCAATACCAAGGCTTTGACCGACCCCGGCCAGTTCGTGATGGACTTTCCTGCGACGAGCGGCGCCGCTATCCGGCCGCTTACCCTGACGACCTATAGGATAGCGAGTCACTTCACCCAGACAGTTGTCGTTCCCCAGGTGAGGCTTACGGATTTGACGGGCTCTACCAGGTCGTGATGACACGTGTGCGTATCGTACCGCTGGAAAAACGAACGGTTTTGTCATGGTGACACGAGAGCCTTGCTCAGCTTCGCCCGATTGCCAGAAAAGCCGTTGTGGAACACATCTTCAGTCGTACGTGCGGAGAACGGCATCGAATATCGACTGACCAAAGTCAAGCATCCCTGGACGAATGGTCAGGTCGAAAGAATGAACCGCATCCCCGGCCGGACATTACCGCTTTGCTCTAACAAACTTATCTGCGGGACCTTGACAATAGAGCCCCAAAAGTTCATTCTCGTTTCGCTCCATTAGATGCTGGGACTAAACACCTGGCCTGCACCAGCCCGATGTTCAAGAATATGAGGTCGCGTCGGAGCTTGACACTGGATTTGCTTTATTTCGCGTGTACCACCTAAATCGGGAGATTTGAGATGAGCATCGGTCCTATTCCTCTTGTAGCCGTAGGAACCCTTTCCGGAAACCTGCCGACAGGCTCCGGTGCGAAGACCCTCGGTGCGCCGGCGCGGGCGCCGGGTAGTTCATTCAACCCCGTTGGCCTCAATGAGAGCAACGCGGTCACTGGCGTAACGCTCAGTCCTTATGCAACACCAATAGTCAGCGCAGATACACCGACCTCAGCCTCGTTCGCGGAACAACTACTGCTGCTTCAACAGAAAAACCAGTCCTAATTTGCCTGGGATGCACATGAGAGGAACAGAGGAGCCGTCGGAATTGTTCCTGCGGCGTCGATGTTTCTCATGTTGAGTAGTCTTTTGAGGGCGGCGGGGTAAGCCGAGCACCTCCTATTTTACCGTTTCATAGTGCAACGGCACTGCTTGATGGTCGCGTTGCGGATCTGTGTCGATTGAGTTTGATGCGGCGGCTCGACCCATCGGCTTTGGCGACCTGGTTCACTGGGATTCGCTCGCTGCGGGTCCGAAGATAGGCGCCTGCGCGGCTTCACCGAGCAGGGATTATCTGGCCGCATTACCTCCCAACGGTGCTTGCCGGTCACTGCCGATCGCTTTCTCGAAAGGGGCGCAAGTAGGACTTCAGGAGCGCACCTTCGTTGGAAAATCGATATTCAGCAAAGCGTTCGCACCCAGCGCAGTTCCCACCGCCCCAATAGTAAATAGAAACGCCGTTATTAACGCCACATTTAACATCACTCGCGATCCAAGTACGATGTCGAAAATTGTCGTAATCGGCCAGTTGTTCTTTTAAAGGCTGTAAATTGCCATTTCGTGGCAGAGGTTTGTGCAACATCATGGCGACCGTCGGCAGCATTCTATCGATGCCGTCTTGCCCACGAAACGAGACGCTCTCCCGGGACGACGGCACGAGGTTGAGACAACTTTGATACTCAACAGGATTGAGTTCGCCCTTGACTAGTATGCTTACAAACGGACCTTTCTGGCATCTATCGTGTTTCCGCACGAAGCCACGTCTCGGGCCGCTACGTGTTTTTGCATGAACACACTCAGCGGGTCGTTCGTGTAATCGCCAAACGGTCCCCGGCGCTCATAGCCGGCTGAGGCATACAAAGCCAGCGCCTCAGGTTGGTATGGTCCGGTTTCAAGCTTGAGCAAGTTACAGCCAGCGCCTATTGCTCGTGACTCAAGTAGAGCCAGGAGTGCCTTGGCGACGCCTTGCCCTCGGCCGCGAGGGCTAACATACATGCGTTTGAGTTCGCCGTATGCAGGGCAGAGGACTATCGCCCCACAGCCGATTGCATGACCCTCATTGTCCCGCGCAACGGCAAACAAGACATTGGGCTGTTTCAACGACGTGAGGTCCAGGGCATGCCTGCTCTCTGGTGGGTACAGCGCGTCCTGATAGGCGTCCAAATCGGCAATCAGGGCGATCACGTCTGGTTGATCGGGTGATTCGAGGGCGATAGTCATGGTTGACGAAGCGGGGCGAAAGGTAAATTAAAGTGCCGGGCGACGGAAGAACGATCGATGGCGGGCTATCTGGCGTTCGTCTGCCGATTGTGAATCGGGTGAATCGGGGACGGGTCAAGCTGTCCCCGTTTGGTATGTCTGCACGCCATTTGTCTTGGCACAACATGAGCTAGGAGCGTCAGTCATTGACTTCGCGCGCGATCACCTCGACCAATTCGAAATGCAGCGTTACCAATTCGAAATGGTCGTGTAGCTCCACGTGCGGCATGCAACGAATATGGCATTCCTGGAATTCCTCTGCGCTGGAAAATGTTTCGCCACGCCAGACTTCTTCCGGAATGTTCCCGAACTCGATCGTGTAAACCTTAACGGCCTTAATGATGCAACGAAGCCGCTGCTTCCAATCGTAGACTTCGATGATGTCGCCCGGTACGTAACTGCCATCGCCGTACTCGCCATACGGTTTGTAATAATCCTCGACCGTGTCGGCGGTGACGGTCTTTCGACCGTCCATGACAGCGCGCGGCAGACTGTCGTCGTTTTCATCAGCGCCCCAAAAGGTCAGCCGCTTTCTTCTGTTCATCTCGCCCTTTAGTGGATTCCAATAGACGCCGGTCGGCAGTCGATCCACAAAAACCCATTTATTTCAAAGGGTTATAACCATCAGTAGATGTAGCTAACATCCGCTCCACATCGCGCAATTATGTTGAGTCGGCTCGGAACGCCTTGCCCCATAAGGTGTGTGTTGCTAAAAGTGGTTGGTATACCGTCAAAAATACCGGCGCGTGACAGTGTCTGTAGTGAGACGTTGGTAGACATGGAAAGACAGTTCTCCCTGCAGACCTAAAAGACGGCTCATTTTTTTCCGTGCCGGGAATGTTTGGTTTGTTATGCCGCTTCCAGGTCGCGCAGTGCTTCCGGGTGCTGAGTAGCTATCCGGATCAGGGTGCGCGCCGCGCCGGTCGGCTCGCGTCGGCCTTGTTCCCAATCCTGCAGAGTGCGCACCGATACGCCAAGCAACGCGGCGAACTGCGTTTGCGACAAGCCGGAGAGGTTGCGCGCATGAACGATCGGCGAAACCTCAACCTTCGTTACCCGCGCAGCCTTGCCCGCTTTCATTTCGCGAACTGATTGCAGCAGTTTTGCGCCCAGTTCATCGCCCGTCAGCGCTTTAGTCTTCAAAGTCATCTTCGATCTCCTGTTTGATCGATTTCAGAATATGGGCTGGGATGTTCTCTTGAACTGATTTGGTGTAAATCACCAGCAACCAGATTTCGCCGTTGGCAAGCCGATTGAAGTAGATTACCCGCACCCCGCCGCGTTTGCCTGCACCAGCGCGAGCCCACCGAACTTTCCGGCAGCCGCCAGAGCCTGGAATCACATTGCCTGCTTGCGGATTACAGGCAAGCCACGCGCAAAATTCCCCACGTTCGCTTTCATTCCAGATCGCTGCGGCGTCGGCCCTGAAAGTCGGCGTTTCCACGATGGTATACATAGCAAAATCATACGGCATTGCCGTATGATGTGCAACGTCTTTTATGTGATTCAGGGTGCATGGCGCGGACGGGTGCTATTCTGATGACGTACATGGCGATATTCGGTACGCCGCCTTCCACTAGACAGTAAGTCCACCAAAAACCCAGTTATTTCAAAGAGTTATGCATGTCAGTAGACGTCGATAACATCCGCTCCACATACCGCGCAATCAAATCGATCTCCAGATTGACCGGGTCGCCTACCCGCAAATTCTTCAAGGTGGTGACATTCACTGTGTGCGGAATCAGGTTGATCGAGAACTCGCAACCCTCGGCCAAATCGCTTACGGTATTGACCGTCAGGCTCACGCCGTTGACCGTGATCGAGCCTTTATAGGCCAGGTAACGCCCGATTTCGCGCGGCGCCAGCACGCGCAGTTCCCATGATTCGCCGATGGGGGCGAAATGGGTGACGTGGCCGAGGCCGTCGACATGGCCTGAGACGATATGGCCGCCGAGCCGGTCGTGGGCGCGTAAGGCTTTTTCCAGGTTGACTTCGCCGGTGCGGTCGAGTCCGGCGGTTTTGTTCAGGCTTTCGCGCGAGACGTCGACGGTGAAATGGTCGCCATCATGGGTGGTGACCGTCATGCAGGCGCCTTGGATCGAGATGCTGTCGCCCAATGCCACGTCGTCCATTGCCAAAGCGCCGGCGGCGACCGTGAGGCGCACGCCTGCGTCGGCGTCCTGGCTTTGCGGGGTGATGCTTTCAATGCGGCCGACTGCCGCGACTATGCCGGTAAACATGGTGAGGTCCTTGAATATTTGTGAGGTGTCTTGTGTTGAGTCTTAGGGTGTATCTCGGGCCGGCTTGGCCTTTTGCTGTGCCGTAAATCTGTACCGTCAATAGTGGATGAACGTCAGCCCGGCGCGACCTGCGTGGCGCACTTCGGCAAGTGCCGCTTACGCTGCGGCGTGACTACCACTTACACCGCAGCGTGACTGCGCTTACGCCGGTATGACCGCCGCTATCGGGGCGCTGCCGAAGCGCGCCAGAATCCGGATGTCGTCGCCGATTCGGTCCACCGCATGAAAATTCAATAGCGTGCGTTCCGCCAAGGTGGCGGGCGGCTCGACGCCGAACATGCCGGGGCCCGCGCCCAGCAGGGTCGGTGCCAGATAGGCCAATACTTCGTCGACACAGCCTTCGCGGATCAGCGAGCCATTTAGCTTGTAACCGGCTTCGACGTGTAATTCATTGATGCCGCGTTGCCCGAGTAATTGCATCAGCGCGGGCAGGTCGACTTTGCCGTCAGGGTTGGGCAGGGCGATGATTTCCGCGCCGTGCGCACGCAGTGCTTCGGCTTTGTCCTCCAGCACCGGGTCGATGGCGGCGCATACGATCAAGATCGGCTCGCCTTGCAGGATGCGGGCGTCCAGTGCCACGCCCAGTTTGCTGTCGACCAGTATCCGCCACGGCTGGCGCGGGGTTTCGACGGCTCTGACGGTCATTTGCGGGTTGTCCTCGCGCACTGTGCCGATGCCGGTCAGCACCGCGCAGGCCCGTGCGCGCCAGGCATGACCGTCGGCTCGGGCCGCGGCGCCGGTGATCCACTGGCTTTCGCCGCTGGGCAGTGCCGTGCGGCTATCGAGACTGGCGGCGATTTTCATGCGCACCCAGGGACGGCCGCGCGTCATGCGCGAGACAAAACCCAGGTTCATTTCCCGCGCTTCTTTTTCGAGCAGGCCGCAGCGCACGTCGATCCCGGCTTGGCGCAACATGGCCAGGCCACGCCCCGAAACGCCGGGGTTGGGGTCTTCCATGGCGGCGATCACGCGGCCCAATTTGGCTTCGATCAGGGCGTTGGCGCAGGGCGGGGTGCGGCCGAAATGGCTGCACGGTTCGAGCGAAACATAGGCGGTGGCGCCGCGCGGGTCGCGGCCGCGCGACCGGGCGTCTTTCAGGGCCCGCACTTCGGCGTGATCTTGTCCGGCCGGTTGGGTGTAACCTTCGCCGATAATATGGTCGTCCTTGACCAGCACGCAGCCGACCCGCGGGTTGGGGGTGGTGGTGTACAGACCCAGCGCGGCAAGCGTCAGGGCCCGTTGCATGTAGGTGAAATCGGTGTCAGAGAACATCGTTATCCGTAAACACTATGCGGCAAGCCGCTTGCCGCGGGCGCTCGCCACGCTTGAAGCGCTTGGCTCAAGCGGGCTGTTGAAAAGCGATTACCGGAAGCCGAGCGCCTGAAGCGGGCGCTTGCCATACTAATCCGCCAATTTGCCAAATACGCGCCGTGCAATTTGCACGGTTTCAGCAATGATCTCGTCGCTATGGGCGCTCGACACAAAACCGGCTTCATAGGCCGACGGCGCAAAATACACGCCATTGTCGAGCATGCCGTGGAAAAAGGTATTAAAGCGGGCGATATCGCACTGCGATACTTCGGCGAAGCTGCCCGGCACCTGGGGCGCAAAATACAGCCCGAACATACCGCCCACGCTGTCCGCGCTGAACGGCACGCCGACCGCGACTGCCGCGTCCATCAAACCCTGCACCAGGCGCGCGGTTTGGTTGCCCAGCCGTTCATGGAAACCCGGTTCCTGGATCAGGCGCAAGGTGGCCAAGCCGGCGGCGACCGCAATCGGATTGCCGGATAACGTTCCCGCCTGATACACCCCGCCCAGCGGCGCCAGATGCGCCATGATCTCGCGCCGGCCGCCGAAGGCCGCGGCCGGCATGCCGCCGCCGATAATCTTGCCCAGGCAGGTCAGGTCGGGGGTGATGTTGAACAGCGCCTGGGCGCCGCCCAGCGCGACCCGGAAACCGCACATCACTTCATCGAAGATCAGGACCGCGCCATATTGCGTGCATAAATCGCGCATGGCTTGGAGGAATTCGGGTGTGGCTTTGATCAGGTTCATATTACCGGCCACCGGCTCGACGATGATGGCGGCAATCTCGTCGCCCAGCGCGGCAAACGCCTCGGTCAGCGCGGCCACATTGTTATATTCCAGCACCGTGGTGAACTGCGCCACTTCGGGCGGCACCCCGGCCGAAGTCGGGTTGCCGAAAGTCAGCAGGCCGGACCCGGCCTTCACCAGCAGGCTGTCGGCGTGGCCGTGGTAACACCCTTCGAACTTGATGATGCGGCTGCGGCCGGTATAACCGCGTGCCAGGCGCAAGGCGCTCATGGTGGCTTCGGTGCCGCTGGAGACCATGCGTACCTGCTCAATGGACGGCATCAGCTTGCAAATTTCTTCGGCGAGCACGATTTCGCCTTCGGTCGGTGCGCCGAAGCTGAAACCCGAACCGAGGGCGCTTTGTACCGCGTCGAGTACCGCCGGATGGACGTGACCGACGATCATCGGACCCCAGGAACCGATGTAATCGATATACCGCTGGCCATCAGCGTCCCAGAAATACGGACCTTCAGCGCGCGTGATGAAGCGCGGCGTGCCGCCGACAGAACGGAAGGCGCGCACCGGGGAATTGACCCCGCCGGGAATGGTTTTTTGCGCGCGTTCGAATAAAGCCTGGTTTTTGGACATCAAATCTTCCTGCTGAAAATGGGGAAGGTGCCGGCCGGGGCGCATGCGATTGCTGGTCAGCAAGGCGTGGGGCCGATTGCACCGAGTGGGTGAATTGTACCGGACAGTCCCGGCCCGCGTGAGGGCAGGGATGGCGACCCGGCCATTGGGACAGTGTCGAACGGCCTGGTCGCCTGGTCTTGGGCGGTGGCGGCGCGGTTTGCAGACGATCCGCCGGGGACGGATGATGCCGATCGGCCAGGGTGTGCCGTTTTGATTGGCGCAGTAATGTGGCGCTGAGCCGGGTCGTCGACATGGGCAACACCATTATTCATCGCACTAAGTGCTATGTTTTATGTACGATATCAGGGGGCGTATGCGAGTCTTCAAAACCAGATGGTTTACGCGTTGAGCAGATAAAGAAGGTTTAATCGATGCGGCCCTGATAGCTGCCGTGGCGGAAATGTGCGCCGGCTTGATAGACGCCAATCTGGGCGGCCAGATTTTTAAAAAACGTGTCGGCATTGCCGGGCGCGGCAAGAGCGCGGGATTGCGCGTTCTGCTGGCTTTTCAGGTCGGAGATCGGGCGTGTTTCGTGTTTGGTTTCGCGAAAAACGAGCGGGCTGACGTCAGCGACCTGGAATTACTCAGCTTGAAACGATTGGTGGCGGAGTTCCTGGGCTATGACGACGAGGAACTGGCGCAAGCCTTGCACGTCGGCAAGTTATATGAGGTGAAAAAACATGAGTAAGCTGCTAAACGCGATACATGAAACTGCGCGAGATTTACATCAGGCGGGTCTGATGGATGCCGTTACCTTGCGCGAATTCGATGCCTTGTGCCTGCCGCCGATCAAGGAATACAGCGCCACCCAGATCAAGCGCTTGCGCCAGCGCAGCCAAGCCGTCTTTGCAGCCTACTTGAACACCAGTATATCGACGGTGCAGAAATGGGAGCAGGGGCAGAAGCGGCCCAACGGGCCGTCGCTGAAGCTGCTTGACCTGGTGGACCGCAAGGGACTGGAAGTCTTGTTATAAGCGCCAAATAAGCGCTGATACAGGGACCGGGCGTTAGCCTTGTTTTTGTGCGGCCTTGGCGGCCGGCCCCGGAATCACCACCGCCGGCGGCGCGCGCCGGCCGCCGGTGCGTTCGGCCCAGAGTTTTTCCAGCGGGCCTTCCACCATCGGCTTGATCACATTGCCTGAAGTTTGCGCATCCCAGGTCTGTACCGAAAATGGGTGGACGCGTAATTCGTCGCGGGTAATCACCACTTCGCGATGAGCGTCGACCAGCCAGTCGTAGCTAAAATCGATACACAGCCGATAACCGCGTTTGCGGTTGACGTCGGGCACTTCGTAGGGCGCACGGGTGACCCAGCCGGAAGCGAACAAGCCCTTGGGTTCTTTGGCGACCCGGTGAATAAACACCCGGTCGCCCGCCATCAGGCTGCGCGAAAAACCGCAGCCCCAATTGTCGATAACCACCTGCTGTTGTTCCCGGCTGCGCACGAAAGCCTCACAAACCTCAGGTAAATCGGGCCAGGGCCACTTGCGTGGGCTCCAGATCAGTAAAAAGGCGGTCATTGCTCAACGAATCGACATAAAGGACAACAGGGTAAATCAGGGAATAGCCGCATGGCAACAAGATCAAACAGTGGACCAACCCTAAAATCGTCCGCAACACCCTGGGAACGGTCCGAAAATCGTTCGAAAGTGTCATGGAATTGCCGCAGCGCTAGTCTGCCAGGATCGCGCTTAGTCCGATAGAATAGTGCTTTTGGCTAATCAATAGCCATGTGGGCCCTATAAAACGATGTCCTCTTCCCTCACGACCGACGCCGCCCACTCCGGTCGTTCAGATTGGCGCCTGATTCTCCTGCTGGGCGCGCTCGCCGCCTGCGGCCCGATTTCCATCGACATGTATTTGCCCAGCCTGCCCGCCATTACCCAGGCTTTTCAGGTGAGCGCGAGTGCGGCTCAGGTCACGCTGACCAGTTTTATGATCGGGTTTTCGCTCGGCATGCTGCTTTACGGGCCGCTGTCGGACGCTTATGGACGGCGCCCGGTATTGCTGGGCGGCGTGGTGTTGTACGTGCTCGCCAGCCTGGCTTGTGCGCTGGCCTTCAGTGTCGGTGAACTGGTGACCGTGCGTTTTATCCAGGCGCTGGGTGCCGGGGCGGCCTCGGTGCTGGCGCGAGCGATTGTGCGCGATACCCATGCACCGCATCAGGCAGCCAAGGTGCTGTCCTTGTTGGCCATCGTCACCTCGTGCGGACCGTTGCTGGCGCCGCTGATCGGCGGGCAGTTGCTGTTGTTGGGAAGCTGGCGCCTGGTGTTTGCGGTGCTCACCGGTTACGGCTTGATTTGCTGCTTGGCAATTATTTATCGCGTGCGCGAGACCTGGCCGCTGGAAAAACGCGCCAAGTCGGCGCTGCGCTCTTCCTTTAATGCTTATCGCCATATGCTGGTGGACCCGGTGGTCTGGGGCCATACCTTATGCGGCGGGATGGCCTTTGCCGGGATGTTTGCCTACATTACCGCGACGCCGTTTGTGTACATCAATTATTTCCAGGTGGCGCCGCAGCATTACGGTTTTCTGTTTGGCCTGAATATTCTCGGCATCATGGGCGGCAATTTTATCAATACCCGGATGGTCCATCGGATCGGCACAATACGCATGATTTCCAGCGCGGCCACGGTCGGCTCGGTGGCGTCGCTGGCGGTCGGTTTGGTCTGCCTGACCGGCTGGGGCGGACTGGCGGCGGTGGTGGCCACCTTGTTTTTGGTGGTGAGTGTGGTGGGCTTGTTGGCGGCCGACTGCACCACCGACATGATGCAGCGTTACCCCAACAATGCAGGCGCCGCCGCCGCGCTGTTCGGTTCCACTCAATTCGCGCTGGGCGCATTGTCCAGTCTGGCCGTGGGAGCGCTGCAGGACGTCAGCGGCTCGCCGCGCGCAATGGGCATGGTGGTGGTGTTTTGCGGCGTGGCCAGTTATGCGGCGCGTACCGTAATCGTGCGCTCGCATCACCTGCCGGCCAGAGTCTGAGTCCGCCAGACGGGCAGGATGCAGTCTGATTTTTGGGATGCGCGGGCGAGAGCATCGTCCTACCTCGGTACTATCCTTGAATTCATAGACGCACCCGGAGCACGCTCCGCCTTGCGTCGTATCGGAGTCAGGATCTTGGACCATCTCGAATCAATGCGGGTGTTTGTCAAAGTGGCGGAAGTATCGAGCTTTACCCATGCGGCAGACAACCTCGACATTTCGCCCGCCATGGCCACGCGCGCGGTGGCCGCTCTGGAAACACGACTGGGCGTGCGTTTATTGCAACGGACCACGCGCCGCGTGTCGTTGACGGATTCAGGGCAGATCTTCCTGGAGCGTGCCCGCAGCATCGTGGCCGATCTCGACGACGCCGAAAACATGATCACCGCGCAGCAGCGCGAACCTGGCGGCATCTTGCGTATCGCCACACCGGTAGCCTTCGGGCTGCGGCATTTAAGCCCGGTGTTGACGGCTTTTGCCGAAAGGTGTCCCTTGGTGGTGCCCCACATCACCTTATCCAACGACCCAGTCAACCTGGTCGAGCGGCGCTTCGACGTCGCCGTCATCCCGGACGGCGACCACTACAGCAACACCCTGGTGATGCGGCGTTTCACCACCAGCCCGTTGCGCCTGGTAGCGGCGCCCGACTATCTCACGCGGCGCGGTTTGCCGGCAAGCTTGGCCGATCTGGAGCATCACGTCTTTCTGGCCCACTCGGGCGACGGTGTAAGCACGCCCCAGCGCTTGCTTGAGCCGATCAAGGACGCGTAGCAGTGGGCGCGAATGATGAGCTGGGAGGCTGGAAAAATAAGACCAATCCCGATTTCTGTGTGCTCTGGGACGGTCAGCAGCAGTTCGGGACTTAAGGTCAGGGTGTCGCCGCGATGAAAGCCGGTGTGCGATTTATGGATTTTCATCAATTGATTGATTC
>JAMFSV010000343.1 GCA_026225455.1 Burkholderiales bacterium
ACGCTGCATTTGGCGGATGGGCGCAATATCTTCGTCAATTTTCGCGAGCGCGCACCGCTTAAAGCCACGCGCGACATGTATCTGGATGCGGCCGGCAATGTGATCCCGGAGCGCAGTACGCGCGGTTATCTGGCGGTCGGTGTGCCGGGCACAGTGTTGGGGCTGGATACCGTATTAAAGCAATACGGCACCATGAGCCGCAAACAAGTGATGCAGCCCGCGATCGATCTGGCCGAACGGGGTTATGTGCTGGCGCCGGGCGATGTGGCGATATTGACCGGTACCGGCGGCCACGGAGATCTTGACGCCCTGAGCGGGCCGAGCAAGATTTTTGCGCAGGAGCCCAACATCGCCGGGATTTTTCTGAAAGAAGGCGAAGCGTATAAGGTGGGTGATCGGCTGGTGCAGAAAAATCTGGCCAGGACCCTGCGTTTGATCGAGACCCAAGGGCCGGACGTGTTCTATAAAGGGCCAATTGCCGAGCAGATCGTGCACGCCAGCGAACAACATGGCGGCTTGTTGAGCATGGCCGATTTCGAGAACTACACAGTTGAACAAAGTAAGCCCGTCGAATGCGCTTATCGCGGTTATCACGTCATCTCGTCGCCGCCTCCCAGTTCGGGCGGCACCACCTTGTGCGAAATCCTCAATATTATCGAGCCTTATCCCTTGGCCAAGCTCGGTTACCATTCCGCCGAAGCGACCCACGACATGGTTGAAGCGATGCGTCATGCTTATGTCGATCGCAATGCCTTGCTGGGCGACCCGGATTTTGTCAAAGCACCGCTGGACCTGCTGGAATCCAAAGATTACGCGGCTCAACTGCGGGCGGCGATCCAAGCGGATCATGCCACCCCTTCCGACCAGGTGAAGCCCGGCATAGCGCCGCATGAAGGCAGCAATACCACGCATTTCTCGGTGGTGGATGCCGCCGGCAATGCGGTTTCGACCACGTACACCATCAATAGTTATTTCGGTGCGATTGTGATGGCCGGCACCACCGGGTTTTTCCTCAACGATGAAATGGACGATTTCACCTCAAAACCCGGTGTGCCTAATTTGTACGGTTTGGTACAGGGCGAGAACAATGCGATTGCTCCCGGCAAACGTCCTTTGAGTTCCATGTCGCCATCGATTGCGACCAAAGACGGCAAACTGTTTATGGTCTTCGGCAGCCCGGGCGGTTCGCGGATTATTACGATTGCATTGGAGACCTTCACCAATGTGGTCGACTACGGCATGAATATCCAGGAGGCGGTCGATGCGCCGCGTTTTCATCATCAATGGCAGCCCGATGTGATTCAGTATGAGCCGTTTGCCTTCTCGGCCGACACCATGGCCAAACTGAGCACGATGGGTTATACCTTCAAACTTTACGACCCCTGGGGTTCGGCCGAAGCGATTTTGGTCGATCCGGCCAACGGCCATTTTTATGGCGGCGCGGATAATCGGCATCCGGCCGGTGCTGCAATGGGATATTGAGCCAAGGGGTCAGGGGGTTGGCTCAAGCAAAGGCGCTTTCGAGTGCCTTTGTTGCATTGTAGACACTGTAATTTAGCGGCTTGCACCCGGACGTTATACTGACAGGTCGATGTCGGCGATACCGCTTGGCGGGCAAAAGGAACACCATGAATATAACGATTAAAGCACGCCTCGCGCTGGTGATGGCAGTGATCTCCCTCCTGCTGTTGCTGGTGGGCTTGCTTGGGTTGTTTGGCATGACCATCAGCAACCGTGCGGATTATCAGGTGTATTCCAATCAGCTGCCCAGCGCGCTGAGTATCGATCTTGCCGATGTCTATGTGGACCGCGCACGCACCGCGCTGGACCGCGCGGCGATGGACCCGGCCGCCCCGGATCTGTCGGCGGTCTATACCAAAGCGGACGGCATGATGGACAAATCCAAGGAGGCGTGGACCCGTTACCTCGCCTTGCCGCGGGGCGCCGAGGAAGATCGGCTGGCGCAGGCGGTGGCGGCCAAGCGCGAGGATATGGGACATGGACTGGACGATTTTGTTACGGCCATCAAGTCGGGCGACCACGCACAGATCATGCACACGGCGCAACAGACGGCCGATCTATATGCGGCGTTATCCATCAGCAGCAAGGCGTTGAGCGACTTTCAGTTCGCTACCGCAAAAGCTGGATATGAGGCGGCGCAAGATACGTTTTCAACCATACGCACGGTGACGATTGTCAGCTTGATTCTCGGTTTGTGCGCTTCCGCATATAGCTGGCTGGCATTGCGCAGTGCCATCGCCCGCCCGCTTGACGCGGCGCTGATCCATTTCGAAAAAATTGCCGCCGGCGACCTGAGCCATCCGGTCGCCGTGACTTCGACCGACGAGATGGGCCGGATGCTGAGCGGTTTATCCAAGATGCGCGACGGTCTGATCACGACGGTGAAGGCCGTGCGGGCAAGCGGCGATTCAATTGCAACCGCGGCCAAGCAAATTGCCGCCGGCAATATCGATCTATCCTCCCGCACTGAAGAACAAGCCGCCTCTTTGGAGCAAACGGCTGCCAGCATGGAACAGATCAGCAGCACGGTTAAGCAAAATGCCGATAACGCACGGCAAGCTTCGGGTTTGGCCGATACCGCGTCGGAGATTGCGGCGCGCGGCAATGCGGTGGTGAACACCGTGGTCGAGACCATGGGCGAGATCAACGCGAGTTCCAGGCAAATTGCCGATATCATCAGCATCATCGAAGGGATTGCGTTCCAAACCAATATTCTCGCGCTGAATGCCGCCGTGGAAGCGGCCCGAGCCGGCGAACAAGGCCGTGGTTTTGCCGTGGTCGCCAGTGAGGTCCGGTCATTGTCGCAACGTTCGTCGGCTGCGGCCAAAGACATCAAGGACCTGATTCAGAAATCCGTGGACCGGGTTCAGGCCGGCACCACGCAGGTAGATCAGGCCGGTGCCACGATGAAGGAGATTATCACCGCGATTCAACGGGTAACGGACATCATGGCCGAAATCTCTTCTGCTTCGACCGAACAAAGTCACGGCATCGACCAAGTCTCGAAAGCCGTCTCGCAGATGGATGAAGTGACACAACAAAATGCCGCGCTGGTTGAGGAAGCCACCGCCGCTGCTTCGTCATTGGAAGATCAGGCCGACGAGTTACGCCAAACCGTGGCGGTGTTTATCCTCGCGCCCGATGCCGGGCGGCGCATCGAGAGCCGCCGCAGATAAACGCCGAGCAACGCGCCGTAGCGTGGGCGGCGTTCGAGCGTCTTTGTGCGGGGGATCTTGAGCTATTGCCGCTAGACCCCACGGTGTTCCATCAAGCCGCCATCCTTACCTCCAATGCGGCAACCGGCCTGCGTGCAGGTGATGCATTGCATTTGGCTGCTGCGCTTGAGGCCAAGACCAGGAGCATAGCGACGCTGGAAGAGGTGCTGGCGCGCAATGCGCGGCG
>JAMFSV010000344.1 GCA_026225455.1 Burkholderiales bacterium
CCGCGGCGGCGAGCTCGATGCCGAACGCGAGCCGCGCAATAATCTGGATGGCAGTTCCGCCCAGTTGGAAGATTTTTATTACTGGACCTCCATCCTGAGTTCGGTCTCGGCCCTGGAAATTTATCGCAAGGTCTATCGCGATGTGGTCACCTCGGAGCGCGTGCTGGAGTTGTTGATGCTCAACTCCAATATGCCGCGTTCCTTGCTGGCGGCGCTCGACGGTGTGTGCGACAACCTGGCGATGTTGCACACCGAGAACTCCCGCGACTGCGAGCGCGATGCCGGCAAGCTGCGCGCCGAGCTGCTGTATGCCGACATCCCGCAAATTCTTGAGGCCGGCTTGCATGCCTACCTGACGCAATTTCTGGCCCGTGTATTTGCGCTCGGCAACAAGGTCGCAGAGACCTTTTTGCTGCTGCCTTTGGCCTGACAGGAGCTTCTTATGCGCTTTTCGATCCGCCACGAAACGACGTACCAATATGGCACGCGAGTGCAATATTCGATTCAGCAATTGCGTCAAACGCCGTCGAATACACCCTCGCAATTTGTCATCCGCTGGAATATTGACGCACCCAACAAGCTGGCCAACTCGTACGATACCTACGGCAATATATTGCACACACTGGTGCTGACACGGCCGCATCAGAGTATCCGGCTGATGGTGGAAGGCGAGATTGAGACGGTGGCGCTGCAAGATGGCCGGCTATTGGAAGGGGCGGGGCGCATTCCCTTGCCGCACTTTACCTGCCAAACCCGCTTGACCTTGCCCAATGAGGCTTTGACCAAAATGGCGGCCGATGCCGGACCGCTGGTGACGCCCGACCAATTGGTCAGTCTGGCGCAGCAAATTGGCGGCCGGGTGGAATACCGGACCGGCATTACGGCCGTTACCAGTACCGCGGCCGAGGCCTTGGCACTGGGCAACGGCGTATGCCAGGATCACGCGCACCTGATGCTGGCTTTGTGCCGCGCGCGCGGTTTGCCGGCGCGTTATGTCAGCGGTTATGTCGATGTCGGCGAAGTGTCGGATGCGGCCAGCCATGCCTGGGTCGATGTCTGGCTGGAAGACGCGGGCTGGGTTGCCGTCGATGTTTCGCACGCCTGCTTTGCCAGCGAAAAATACTGCCGGGTGGCGGTCGGACGCGATTACGAATCCGCGGCGCCCGTACGCGGCATGCGGGTCGGCGGCGGCGAAGAAGAACTGGAAGTGACGGTGGCGGTGGATCAGGTGGTGACCAACCAATAAGCGCGGGAGCCCGGTGTTAAGTCGCCTGGCATTCAAGCCTGCCCAGATCCGCACACCAAGCCGCGCCTCAATCGGTCGATGCTCAGTCATCGTGACGAAACCGATCTGTGGCGTTAGCGCCACTGGCCCCTTTCATAGCCTACAACGCGGGCTAGAATGAAAGCTCCCTCAGACCCCGGTTGCAGATTCGTCTACGCCGGGGTTTGCTGCGATGTTTACCGTATAACGGCCGAAACTTTTAAGCATCCTATGACTTATTGCGTAGCAATGAGCGTGCGCGACGGTTTGGTGTTCCTCTCGGACACTCGCACCAATGCGGGCGTCGACCACGTCAGCACTTTTCGTAAAATGACCGTGTTCGAGCAGCCCGGCGAGCGTGTGCTGGTGGTACTGGCGGCCGGTAACCTGGCGCTGACCCAATCCGTGGTGCAGTTGCTGACCGAGCCCCTGGGGGCGGGGCAGCAAACCTTGTGGACCGTACCCAGCGTATATCAGGCCGCCTGTGTGATCGGCGATGCGGTGCGCGAGGTGCATCGGGTGCATTCGCATGCGCTGCAAGATTTCGGCGTCGATTTTAATTGCAGCTTTTTGCTGGGCGGGCAGATCCAGGGTCAGGCGATGCGGCTGTTCCAGATCTATGCCGCAGGTAATTTTATTGAAGTTTCAACAGTGAATCCCTATTTTCAGATCGGCGAAGCCAAGTACGGCAAGCCGATTATCGACCGCGTCTTGACCCCGGACACCCCTTTGGCGGAAGCGGCCAAATGCGCGCTGATTTCGATGGACTCGACCTTGCGTTCCAACGTCTCGGTGGGCTTGCCGCTCGACCTGCTGGTGTACGAACGCGACAGCCTGCGGGTGACGCGCTTCACTCAATTGGACAGCGAAAACGAATATTTCCAGATGATCCACAATACCTGGGGCGCCCGTTTGCGTCAGGTGTTTGCGGAAATTCCGGAGCCGGACTGGTCGCCCGTCAGCGCCGCACCGGCTTCCGAGCGCCGACCCGCCACGCCGCCGCGCGCGGCGTTCCCGCCGGGTTTCGAAGGGACTGTGCCCAGCGTCGATGCGCCGATGCAGATCCTGGCCCAGGAGCCCTAAGCCGACTCAGGCTAACGCCCGCTCGCGTTCAGCAAACCGCGCCGCCAAGCGCCTCGCGGCGTTTGGCGGGGTGTCGAGTGGGGGGCTTAAGGTGCTTAAAGTGCTTAATTAAAGTCTTTAAGGCCTTGATTCAATCAATCGTGCGAATGCGGATGACGGTGAATCGGGTCGACCCAATACACCGCTTCCGGCTGTTCCACCGCGTCGATATCGAGGTTGACCACTACCGCCTCGTTGTCGCTGCGCATCAGCACACATTCGAGCGGCTGCTCGGGGTCCGCATTGATTTCCTGGTGCGGCACGTAGGGTGGGATAAAAATAAAATCGCCCGCTTCGGCTTCGGCGGTGAACTCAAGCTGTTCGCCCCAGCGCATACGTGCTTTGCCGCGCACCACATAAATCACGCTTTCCAATGCACCGTGGTGATGCGCGCCGGTTTTTGCATTGGCGTCGATCTTGACCGTCCCGGCCCAGATTTTCTGCGCCCCGACGCGGGCATGGTTGATCGCCGCAGCCCGGCTCATGCCCGGGGTTTGTGCGGTATTCGGATCGAGTTGATTGCTCTTGATCACTTTGACGCCGTGATCGCGCCAATCGGCGGGGAGGCCGGGATGCCCGGTTTCTGTTTCGCTCAAGGTCGATACTCCTGAAGGACTGAAGATTGATAAAACGCATGATGACCAGGCCGGCAAGCGGCAAAAGTCGCCCACAAAATGGTTCCAGGGCATCTCAGGACTTCATTGTAGGTGGTTTTCTCCTGTGCATTTGAGACACCCGGAGGCGGGTCGCCGATAGAGGCATCTTAGGGCTATGGATAGGTCCCGCAAAGCGGCTTTTATGCCAGAATGCGATGCGCTCGGCGTGGCCTATACAGTGCCGCACAGCCGGTGTGCGTGGCAGGCCCGACGGCGCAATCATGGGCGATAACCCTGGCAAGGAATGAAACGATGAGTTTGGCTTATTGGTGTATTTTGATCGCAGGCGTATTGCCGGTGTTGACCGTTTCGCTGGCCAAATGGGGCGTGCGCGATTACGACAATGCCGCGCCTCGCGCGTGGATGGACAAGTTGTCCGGGCATCGGCGGCGTGCCGACTACGCCCATCGTAACCACTTCGAGGCGTTTCCCTTCTTTACGGCCGCGGTCTTGGTGGCCGAGCAACTCCACGGGGCTCAAGCTGCCATTAATGCACTGGCACTGGCCTTTATCGTGATCCGCATCGTCTACACCGTGCTCTATCTGCGCAACCTGCCCACCCTGCGCTCGGGCGCCTGGCTGCTGGGCTATCTGTGTGTGCTGGCGCTGTTTGGCGTGGCGGCGGTGGCCTAAGGGCCTGGGCTCAAGCTCAGGACCTCAGGCCAGGCCCAAGAGAGGCGCCGCGTCGATGCATGGCCGGCTGCCGTCATGCATGGCCCTGCGTGTTACTGCGGCAAACCGATAATTTGCATGCCGGGTTTGATGCCGTGCGCGGTAAACCAGCCCTTGCTCATTTCCAGCGCGTACACGCCA
>JAMFSV010000345.1 GCA_026225455.1 Burkholderiales bacterium
AATTCGGCAAACGGGCTGTTATGCCGGGTGATCACGAAGTGATAACTATAGACCGATGAACCGTGCGGCACGACCAAAGTATTGTGCGCATCGGCCAGAGCCGAGATTTTAATCAACTCGGTAATGCCGCCGCACCAGCCGACATCGGGTTGGATGATGTCGCAGCAACCCATTTCCAGCAGCAGACGAAAGCCCCAGCGAGTTGCCTCATGCTCACCCGTGGTGACCATCATGCCGCGTGGCACGTTGCGCCGCAGTTCGGCATAACCCCAATAATCGTCGGGCGGCAGCGCTTCTTCGATCCATTTCAAGCCATATTCATGCGCGCCGTTGGCCAGGCGCGTGGCATAGTTCAAATCCAGGCTCATCCAGCAGTCGAGCATCAACCAGAAGTCGTCGCCGACACGCTCGCGCATGGTGGCGATTTCCGCCAGATTTTTCTTCAAGCCTTCCTCGCCTTCGGCCGGCCCATGATGCAACGGCATCTTGCCGCCGATAAAGCCCATTTTCTGGGCCAGATCGGGGCGCGCGCCGGTGGCATAGAATTGCAATTCATCGCGCACCGGTCCGCCCAGCAACTGATATACCGGCTCGCCGCGAATCTTGGCCAGCAGATCCCATAGGGCCAGATCGACCCCCGAGATGGTGTTCAGCACAATACCTTTACGACCATAGAACAAGGTGGCGTGGTACATCTGGTCCCAGATTTTTTCGATATCGGTGACGCAAGCGCCTTCGATAAAGCGGGCCAGATGTTTTTCGACGATAAAGGCGCCCAGCTCGCCGCCGGTGGTAACCGCAAAACCGACGGTGCCGTCGCTGGCCTCGATTTCGACCACCAGCGTGCCCAGCACGTTGATGCCGAAGGACTGACGGCTGGCGCGGTACTCGGGGTAGCGGCCCATCGGGGTCGAGATATGATCGTCGATCCAGTGCCCGTCACCTTGATCGTGATAGTCTGCGCCGCCGCCTCGAACGGTAAATGCGCGGACGTGCCGCACCACGGGCATGCTCATAATGTGTCTCCTGACAAGCGATGGGTTCTGGGTCGCGCACAGACGAGCGTGGCGCACACCTTGAGTGAAGCTAGCGGCGGAACGTGTGGCGGCGCTTAATAGACGGCCCGGCCACCGGAAATGTCGAATACCGCGCCGGTCGAAAATGAGCAGTCTTCGGAGGACAACCAGGCAATCATGGCTGCGACTTCATCGACTTGCAGAAAGCGCGACATGGGGATTTTCGCCAGCATGTAGTCGATATGCTTTTGTTCCATCTGGTCGAAAATCTCGGTCTTGGCCGCGGCCGGGGTAATGCAGTTGACCAGGATGTTGCGCAGGGCCAGTTCTTTGCCCAGCGACTTGGTCAAGGCGATCAGGCCTGCTTTGGAGGCACTGTAATGCGACGCGGTGGGGTTGCCTTCCTTGCCGGCAATCGATGCGACATTGACGATCCGGCCGTAACCGCGTTCGAGCATCACCGGCACCACCGCGCGGCTGACCAGATAAGGCGCGTATAAATTGACTTCCAGTACGCGCTTCCACACCTGCGGGTCGAGTTCCCAGGTGTTGCCGTTACCGCCCGTGATCCCCGCATTGTTGACCAGGATATCGATGCCGCCATGCGCTTTCACGGTGGCGGCGAGCGCCGCGTCAATCGCCGGGGTGTCGGTCAAATCCAGCGTATGGATACTGACTTTGCCATGTTCGGCCAGTTTTCCCGCAGCCACCTCAAGTGCCGCCGCGTCGACATCCCACAGCGCTACGGATGCGCCCGATTGCAGCAAGCGCAGACTGGTGGCGAAGCCGATGCCGCGGGCGCCGCCCGTGATAACCGCACTACGTCGGGCTAGATCGATTTGATTCATGCTTGTCTCCTTTTATTCTATGAAAGCAATATACCGAAGCAAGCTATGCAATACTAATCGCTTCTTATGATCAAGCGATGCCAAAATGGAATCGATAAATTTCCGTGCTTTAACCCAATCCACCTTGATCAGCCGCTTGCGCTTTCGCCATCTGGCTCTACTGGTCGCCCTTGACGACCTGCGCAACCTGCACCAGGCGGCGCTGGCGGTGAATATCACTCAGCCCAGCGCGAGCAAGATGCTGGCCGATATCGAAGACGCCTTCAGTTTTCAATTGTTCGAGCGCCACGCGCGCGGCATGGAACCCACGGCGCTAGGGGCCGAGGCGCTGGCTTATGCGCGCCAAAGCCTGGCGGACCTGGGGCGTTTTGCCGAAGGTCTGGAAGTGAAGCGGCGCGGCGGCCATGGGCAATTGCTGGTGGGCGCGATTATGGGCGCGGCGCCCGATATCCTGGCGCGCGCGGTGGCCGAACTCAAGGTTGAGCGGCCGTTGCTGAACGTGCGCATCCTCGGCGAAACCAGCGATCAGGTGCTGGATTTATTGCATCGGCGTGAAATAGAACTGGCGGTCGGGCGGTTTACCACCCCGCTGCAACACAACGAATTCGATTTTTCGGCGCTGGCCAACGAAGCCATGTTGCTGGTGGTGCGCGCCGGCCACCCGCTGACGGTACAGCCGAGCGTCGATCTAAGCCAGATCACCTTGTGGCCGTGGGTGGTTCAGCCGATTACCTCGCCGGCGCGGCTACTGTTGGAGGAAGAATTTCAAACCGCGAAATTAAGCTCGCCGGTCAATCTGGTCGAATGCTCCTCGATTTTTGCCACTTTGCAATTACTGCAAAACAGCGAAGCGATTGCGATGCTGCCGGAGTCGGTGGTGCGCGATTATTTGAAGGCGGGCGTGCTGGCCGCGTTGCCGGTCGAAATCGGCAAGGCTTTGACCGGCTTTGGTTTGCTGGTGCGTAAAGACAAATCGCTGAGTGAGCCGGCGCAGCGTTTTGCGGTGTTGTTGCGTAAATATTCGCAGACGCCGGTGGCGGCTTAGGCAATTGCACGGCTATGATCTGATACGGCATAACTTGCATAGCTGCGGCTGACGCATTTTGGACATGCGTTGCAATAAAATAGTGGTAGCTGAAAATACACATCCCGTCGTCCAAAGCGATGGATTCACTCCCGCAGGCAATCTCCGTCATTACCCTAATGACTCTCGGCACGCGCCATGGCCAGTCTGGCGCGCCGCGATTTCTCCGTCTTTCGCAATACTCCCTATAGCAGCACTCGTATTATTTCGAGGCGTATCTCCCCGATACTGAAATAGTCGCAGCACAAGATACCAAGATATCGCTTGCTGAGAAGCCGGGTGGACTGCGCTGAAACGTAGGCCGTCCCATAACGCAAAGCCGAAGACGCTGGCATATTGCGATCGATCGAGCTATGTCTTCATCAACGAGACCCGAGGATGGACACGGGCTCCGCTGGCCGGACGTAATGATCGGATCGCTGAACACCGGCTTGCGGATAATTTGCTATCCAGGACAGGAGGAGACATGAATAAAACGACACATCCCGTCGACGAGATATTGCCATTTGGACGGATGCTGGTAGTGGCTATCCAACACGTACTCGTGATGTATGCCGGTGCCATCGCCGTCCCGCTGATCATTGGCGCGGCGCTTAAACTGCCGCAAGATCAGCTTGCCTTTCTGATTAGCTCTGATCTCTTTGCCTGCGGCATCGTTACGATGATCCAGTGCATCGGTGTCTGGAAGTTTGGCATACGCCTGCCCGTCATCATGGGCGTCAGTTTTGCTCCTGTCGGACCGATGGTCGCCATGGCCGGTTCAGGTGTGGGGCTACCCGGCATCTTGGGTGCGACCATTGCTGCCGGTGTCTTCGGCATACTTGTCGCGCCTTTCCTGGGCCGCTTACTGCGCTTTTTTCCGCCGATTGTCACGGGTTCCATCATCTTGACGATAGGTCTAAGCCTGTTCCCGGTGGCGATCAACTGGTCCGGCGGTGGGCAGGGCTTGCCTCATTTCGGCGACCCGAAAAACTTGCTGATTGTCGGCGTGGTGCTGGTGACAATTCTATTGATCAACAAATACCTGACGGGATTTCTTGCCAATATTTCGGTGTTGCTGGGCATGATTATCGGTTTTTTGATGGCGCTGGGCTTTGGTTTTGTGGATTTTTCCGAAATGGGTCAAGCGGCGTGGTTCGCTCCGGTGCGGCCCTTTGCTTTTGGGGTTCCGACCTTCGATGCTGCGGCGATTGCTGCGCTTTGTTTGGTCATGATCGTCATTATGATCGAGTCGCTCGGCATGTTTCTGGCATTGGGCGACATTACCGGACGGCCTGTCACGCGTAACGATGCTGCTCGCGGACTGCGTACAGATGGACTTGGGACACTGATTGGCGGTTGCTTCAATACTTTTCCGCATTCATCGTTTTCGCAGAACATCGGCCTGATCGGTATCACCGGTGTGCGCAGTCGCTGGGCCATCGCTATTTCAGGTGGATTACTGACATCGCTGGGTTTGTTGCCGAAATTGTCGAGCTTTATCGCTTCAGTTCCCGTGGTGGTGTTAGGCGGGGCGGGTCTTGCCATGTTCGGCATGGTGGCCGCCACCGGCGTCAAAATCCTGAGCAAGGTCAACTACGAGAGCAAAAATAATCTGTTGATTGTGGCGATCAGCCTGGGCGTCGGGGCTATTCCCGAAGTCGCGCCGACCTTTTTCCTGCAGCTCCCGCACTGGACCTCCGCGTTTACCCACAGCGGTATTACCTTGACCGCGCTGTTCGCAATTGTGCTCAACGCCTTCTTCAATCGCCGCGAGCGGATCGAAGAAGTCGAACGGCAATTGGCCGAAGGCGTGCCAATGGGGGCAGGGTATTGGCGATGAGCACGCTCATCATTCGATACGGTCACAAAAATATTATTTTAGATATACGTTTGGATGCGGAATTTATATCAAGCCTGCTCCGCCGTCATCTGCGCCAGCCAGCGAAAACTGGCGCTCAGACTCTCGCCGGGTGCCAGGATATGCCCGCCGAACGGATCTGGCGCGAGCATGTCGGCCGGCGGTGCATTGAGCCAATCGGTGGTGTTGGTCACCGGTTCGACGCACAACATCGAAGGTGCGTCGGCCGGCGCAAAGATCACCAGATGAGCGAAAGCCGGGTCCGCTTGCAGCAGCAGGCGCCGTTGCTGATCGGGCCAGGCGATGGTGGCGCTGCGCGACCAGCCGATGAAATTATTGTCCAGGTCGAAGGCGTCGGGGCTCATGCCGGCAACGCTGGCCAACTCCCGCACCGCGCCATGTTGCACCAGCGCTTCGGGCAGCAGATCGGCATCGCCGCGCCACATCGCCGCAACCTGGGTGCGGATGCTGGTGTTGGGCGTCCGGGGATAATAAGGATGATGACCCATGCCCAAGGGCATCGGTTTATCCGACAGATTACGCGCCGACAAGGTCACGCGCATGCCCTGCGCATCCAGTTCGAAGCGTTGTTCCGCCTCATAACGAAACGGCCAATGATGTGCCGGCGCCGTGCCGGGCTCATGCAAAAAATGCAATACCGCATAGTCGGGCCCATAGTCGCCGACTCGCCACGGACGGCGCCATGCATGGCCGTGCAAGGCATGAGGGAAGGGGTTGCCGTCTTGCGACAGGTCCACCGTGCGGCCGTTGAATTCGAAGCGCGCGTCGCGAATCCGATTGCAATAGGGGAATAAAGGAAAACTGGCCATGCCCAAGGGGTCGCATGCGTCGAGTGCGGCGCGCGTTGCCGGGCGTAACCAATGCGTGGCGCGGCCGTCATGCCAGTCGTAGAAAGCGGCGATCGAGCCGCCCACCTGCGGCGCGAGCAAGACGCGCTGGGTGCCGCTCCGGAGCGCGAGCAACGAGCCGTCGTCCAGCGCCCCGGCATCAAAGGCCTCGGTAGCGAAGGTAATCTGCGGGCCGGGTTGGGGCGTGGTATCTGCCATGGTGTTGGTTGAGCCAGGGTTAGTGCCCGGGTTATGCCCGGAACGCAGGCGCTGCGTCGTGACGGTGCCGAGCATGGCATGGATCCGCTTTCATCGTCAATATTATTAATAATAATTTAGCTTAATTATTTGTCATCGGCTCAACTCCATGCTTAGGGGTTTGCGAGAAATATGCCGAAAAAATTATTAATGCTATCTTTGACCGATCTTCCCACGGAGAATGTTGCGCCTCAGAGCGCTCCGCTTCGTCCCACGATGTAGACCATGAAAAAAACCACCCCCAGCCGGCCCACCATGACCGACATCGCCAAGGTTACCGGCATGTCGCAGTCCACTGTTTCCTTGATTTTGAATAACGCGACCGGCGCGAAATTCTCCGAAGCCACACGCGCCAAGGTGCTCAAGGCCGCGGTCGACCTAGGTTACCGCCTGGCGCCGCGCGCCCCCGCCGCGGCGGGCAGCAACCCCGGCCTGATTGTGTATCTGGCGGATGAAATCTCGACCAGCCCGCATCCGGTGGTGAATATCGACGGCGCCCGCGACGCGGCGTTTGCCCACGGTCTGTTGCTGGCGGTTTTTTCCACCCACGGCAACGCGGAAGTCGAGCAGTTGGTGCTGGACTCGGCCCTGGCCAACCCGGATGTGGTGGGGGTCATCTATGCCACCGTCTACACCCGCCAAGTCAAATTGCCGGCGGGGCTGCGCCAGGTGCCCACGGTCTTGCTCAACTGTTATACCGACCCGGCGGAGTTGTCGTCGGTGGTGCCGGCCGAGGTCGCCGGCGGCCACTTGGCCACCGAATACCTGATTCATGCGGGCCATCGGCGGATCGGTTTTATCAACGGCGAACCCTGGCAGGATGCGGCACGCGGGCGGCTCAAAGGCTATCGCACGGCACTCACCACCGCCGACCTGCTGTTTGCGCCGGAACTGGTGCGCGACGGCGACTGGAGCTCCGGCACGGGCTTTGAGGAGACCCTCGCGCTGATGCGCATCGAGCACCCGCCGAGTGCCATCTTTTGCGCCAATGACTTGATGGCGCTGGGTGCCATCGAAGCCCTCAAGCAGTTGAATTTCCGTGTGCCGGAAGACATCTCGGTGATCGGCTACGATGACCAGGAGATTGCCCGTCATACCCATCCGCCCCTTTCAACGGTGGTGCTGCCCAACTACGAGCTGGGACGCTGGGCGGTGGAGACCTTGTTGCAAGAAACACAGAATCAGGCGGCCGGGGCACCGGTGCGTCGCCGCACGGTAAAAATCGATGGTCCGCTGATCGAACGAGGGTCTGTAAGGGTAATTGCTGAGGCCGAAATGCAGGAAATTAATAATATTACTAATTGACAGTTAATGGCGGTGCGCGGAGTATTCAGTCCGTTGCCAGATGATTCTATCCATCGTGCAGTGAGTGGCACCTGGCAGCAACCGAGCGCAACACAAAAACATTCAAATAAGTATTGGAGGAAGACATGGCATCCCTTAACCCTCAGTCGCAACCTACCTCATCACCTGCCCGGAGCGCGGCAGGTTCCCGTACCTGGGTGCGCCCGCTGGCGGCATCGCTGCTGACCGTGGCCCTGGGCTGTGCCGCCGGTGCTGCCGCGGCCGACGACAGTTTGCCCAAGCTGGCAAACAAAACCCCGCTGCGCGTCGGTTTTGCCCAAACCGAGAGCAACAACCCGTGGCGTCTGGCGGAAACCAAGAGCTTCAAAGATGTGGCGGCTAAATGCGGTTGGCACTTGGTGCTGACGGATGCCAATGGTTCCAACTCCAAACAGGTGTCGGATATCCAAAACATGATCGCGCAACACGTCGATCTGCTGGTGTTCCCGCCGCGCGAAGAAAAACCGTTGGCGCCCATCGTGCTGCAAGCCAAGAAGGCCGGAATTCCGGTGATCCTGGTCGACCGCGATGTTGACCAATCGGTGGCCAAGGCCGGCCGCGACTACATCACGTTTATCGGTTCGGACTTTATCGACCAAGGGCATCGGGCAGCCGATTGGCTGGTCAAAACCACCGGCGGCAAGGCCAAGATTATCGAACTTGAAGGCACCACCGGCGCCTCGGCGGCCAATGACCGCAAGAAGGGTTTTGATGATGTGATTGCCAAGAACCCGGGCATGCAGATTATCGCTTCGCAAAGCGGCGATTTTGCCCGCGATACCGGGCGCAAAGTCATGGAAACCCTGCTGCAAGCGCATCCTGATGTCACCGCGGTGTATGCGCACAACGACGAAATGGCGCTGGGCGCGATTGCGGCGATCAAGGCTGCCGGTAAACAACCGGGTAAGGATATTGTGGTCGTGACCATCGACGGCACCAAGGGCGGCATGGATGCGATTGCCGCCGGCGAACTCGGCGCCAGCGTACAGTCCAGCCCGTTCTTCGGCGCTTTGGCTTGCGATGTGGCGCAACGTTATGCCAAGGGCGAAACGATTCCGACCTGGGTCAAGGTATCGGATCGCTTCTATGACAAGAGCAATGTGCAAGCCAACATGCAATACGGTTATTAAACCTCGTCGCTTGATGCCGGACAATTGTCCGGCATCGACTCATCCTGAGGCATGACGAGCATTAGATCGCCATGCCTCAGTCTCACGCGGCCACGATCTCCAACCACGCTCGAAAGTGATGGGAGCGAGCGTGTTCGAAGCGACGTGCCGGTCTGCCTGGCTGCGTCGCTTCGTTTTTCATCGCTTCGTTTTTCGGCCACACAGCGCAGGCGCTAATCATTCGTAACGCAAGATGCGGCCGGCACTGCGCATCAACGCATCAGGAGCACGTCGTGACGCAACTCACGCACCAGTCACCCTTGCTACATATGCAAGATATTCAGATCAGTTTCGGTGGTGTGCCGGCTTTGCGCCAGGCACGGCTTAGTGTTGCCGCAGGTGAAGTGCACGCACTGATCGGCCAGAACGGGGCCGGTAAATCCACGCTGATTAAAATTCTCACCGGCGCGTATCAGCGGGCCGGCGGCACGGTGCAATTCGACGGGCGCGAAGTGGATTTCCGCACCCCCAAAGCCGCGCGCGAAGCGGGCATCAGCACCATTTACCAGGAAATCAACCTGGTGCCGTATCGCTCGGTGGCGGAAAATATTTTCCTCGGCCGCGAGCCGCGGCGCTTCGGCATGGTCGACTGGCGCACGGTGCATCGCCGGGCTCAGGAATTGCTGGAGTCGTTTGGCCTTGAGGTCGATGTGAAATCGGCGGTCGGGCGGCATTCGACTGCGATCCAGCAGATGGTGGCGCTGGCACGCGCCGTCTCGTCCGAAGCCAAGATGGTGATCATGGACGAATCGACCTCGTCGCTGGACGAACGTGAGGTGGAGTTGCTGTTTTCGGTGGTGCGGCGCTTACGCGACGACGGCCGGGCGGTGATTTTTGTCTCGCACCGTCTCGACGAACTGTATGCCTTGTGCGATCGGGTCACGGTCATGCGTGACGGCCAGACCGTGGCTGAAAGCGAACTGGCCACCTTCGACAAACTGCAACTGGTGACCACCATGTTGGGCCGCACCCTGGCCGAGGCAGTCAAGGAAGAGAGTGCGGTGAAGGAGGCCAATCTGGCCAAACGCGGGGCGCAAAAAATCAGCGTCAGCCATCTCGGTGCACCGCCCAAAGTCAACGATGTCACGCTGGAGGTGCATGCCGGTGAAGCGGTCGGCCTGGCCGGCTTGCTCGGTTCGGGACGTACCGAAACCATGCGCCTGATGTTCGGCGCCGATCTGCCGGGCACCGGCGCCGTGACCATAGACGGCAAGCTTACGCCGCTGAAATCGCCCCAGGACGCGATTGCGCGTGGGCTCGCTTATCTGAGCGAGGACCGCAAGGCAGAGGGCATCATCCCCGATCTGTCGGTACGCGACAACTTGACCTTGGTGTGTCTGCGCACCTTGTCCAAGCATGGTGTGGTTGACGTCAAACAGCAGCAGCAATTGGTCGAGCGTTTTATTGCCGCGCTGGGGATCAAATTGCGCACCGCCGACCAGCCGATTCGCGAACTCTCCGGCGGCAATCAACAAAAGGTGTTGCTGGCTCGCTGGCTGGCGACGCAGCCCAAGTTGCTGCTGCTGGATGAGCCGACGCGCGGTATTGATGTGGGGGCCAAGGCCGATGTGGCAAAGATCGTGCGTGAGCTGCGCGACGCCGGTTTGGCCGTATTGTTGTCGGCCTCCGAACTGGAGGAGTTGACCGCGATCGCGGATCGCGCGGTGGTGATTCGCGATGGCCGCACGGTGGCGCAATTGGATGGAGGCGAGATGAGCGAAGCCGCGATTATGGATGCCATTGCCTACGGTGGGTCGCACCCGTCGGCATTGGCCGAGGCCGCACAGAGCGCGACCCTGGACGGGGTAGTGGGAGAGCAGTTCAATGACTGACGAGTTGATTCGAAACGACGCGGTAGCACCCGCACCTGTCGCTGCCGTCACAGTAAAAGCCCGGCGGCGCATTGCCATTCAGCGCGAAATCGTAGTGTTGCTGGCGATGCTGGTGTTCAACTTGCTGTTCACCCAGCATTTCTGGTCGCTGCAAACCTTTAACGTCAACCTGACCCAAGTAGTGACCATCGTGATTGTCGGCATCGGCATGACGCTGGTGGTGGCCACCGGCGGCATCGATCTGTCGGTGGGGGCGTCGATGGCGATCTCCGGTGCGATTGCGCCGATGATCTTTATGCATCTTGCGGGGCCGTGGGGCATTGCGCTGGCGTTTGTCGTACCGGTATTGGCGGCAGCTTTATGCGGCGTGTTTAATGGCTGGCTGGTCACGCGTCTGGCGGTGCAGCCGATTGTCGCCACCCTGGTGTTGTTTATTGCCGGGCGCGGTATCGCGCAAGTGATCACCGACGGCAGCCTGCAAGCTTTCGACATGCCCGCATTTCAATGGATTGCCCTGGGCAAGGTCGGCGGCGTGCCGTTCCAGGTGCTGTTGATGTTTGTCTTGGTGGCGGTATTTGCCTGGATCGTGCGCAAGACCCTGTTCGGTCAATTCCTGCTGGTGACGGGGGGGAACGAGCGGGCGGCTTATCTGTGCGGCATTCCAACGGCACGGGTCAAAATGCTGGCCTACATCTTGTGTGCGGCGCTGGCCGGTTTGGCCGGGCTGATCTCGATTTCGGTCAACTCTTCGTCCGACGCCAACGTGGTAGGTCTTGGCGTCGAGCTTGACGCGATTGCCGCGGTGGCGGTGGGCGGGACCTCGCTGATGGGTGGTAAGGCCTATATCGGCGGCACGTTGATCGGCGCGCTGATTATCCAGTTGTTGCGCTACACCTTGTTGGCGCATGGCATTCCCGACGCCGCCGCGCTGGTGGTAAAAGCGGCCATCATTATTGCCGCCGTGTACGTGCAGCGCCGTCAACGATAAGGAAAGAGCCACTTATGAAAAAGAATTTGCCGTTATTGCTGGCGCTGGCCGCCTTGCTGTTGCTGGGCGTGCTGCGCTATGAGCATTTTGCCTCGGCGTATAACGCCAACGCTTTTTTGCGTTACAACTCGATGTTTATGCTGATCTCGGTCGGCATGGCTTTTGTCATTATCACCGGCGGCATCGATTTGTCGGTAGGCACGGTAGCCGCCCTCGCCAGTGTCGTGGCGGCGCTGCTGAGCCCATACGGCACAGTAGCCGCGATGCTGGGGGGCGCGGTAGCGGGCCTGCTGGTCGGGGTACTGAATGGGGTGATCATCACCCGCCTGAAAATCCTGCCGTTTATCACCACCTTGGCGACCAGCCTCGGCGCGCATGGCATTGCCTTGCTGCTGGGGCAAAACGATGCGGTGTCGATTGCCGCGGATTCCAGCTTTGGCGCGTTCGGCCAGGGCGATTTTTTCGGCATGCCGATTCCTGGCCTGGTGGCCGCCGCGGCCGCCATCGTCGGTTGGCTGGCGCTGCGCAGCAGCCGCTTCGGTCGCCACTCGCTGGCCATCGGCGGCAGCGAAGAAGCGTCGCGCCTGATGGGCTTGAACGTCGACCGGACCCTGATTGCGGTATACGCGGTCAGCGGCCTGCTGGCCGGTCTGGCCGGCGTGATCCTGGCGGCTCAATTCGGCGCCGGGCAACCCAACGAGGGTGGCGGCTGGGAGTTGTTCGCCATCTCGGCGGTGGTGCTGGGCGGGACCTTGCTCACGGGCGGCGAAGGCTCGATTGCCATGACCATTGCCGGGGTCTTGCTGCTGGGTCTGGTGTTCAATCTGCTGAACTTCGAAAACGGGCTCGGTTTTGTCAGTTTGTCAGCCTATTGGCAATCGGTGATACGCGGCGTATTTTTGTTGCTGGTGATTGTGCTGCAGGCGCGGGTGGTGAAGCGGCACAACCGGAAGAGCGCTGCTTGAGCGCTTTGCCGGAGTGATTTAGTTGACTGCGGGCTGAGATTCGATAGCGGTGTATGTCCCATAGCCGTCCGGCCAGGCCGTCAAAATTTCAAACCCGCTGTCCGTCACAACCACCATATGTTCCCATTGCGCGGATAAGGAATGATCTTTTGTCACCACCGTCCATCCATCGGCCAATTGTCTAATCGCGGCCTTTCCGGCGTTGATCATGGGCTCAATGGTGAAGATCATGCCTGCTTGTAAAACTTGGCCCGTTCCCGGCACGCCATAATGAAGGATATCCGGCCCGTCATGGTAGACATCGCCGATGCCGTGGCCACAGTATTCCCGCACCACGCTGAAACCCGCGTCGTGCGCTACCGTTTGAATTGCATGCCCGATATCGCCTAAAGTGGCGCCTGGTTTGACGGCCAGGATTCCCGCCCGCATTGCTTCATAGGTTGTCCTAACCAGTCGACGCGCGAGAATGCTTGGTTCACCGACAAAGTACATTCGGCTGGTATCGCCAAACCATCCGTCGTTGACGATAGCGACGTCGATATTGACAATGTCGCCGTTCTTTAAACGTTTGTCGGCTGGGATCCCATGGCAAACCACATGATTCACGGAGGTGCACAGGGTTTTGGTGTAGCCGTGGTAACCGACGTTGGCTGGCTTTACCTTTAGTACATTAACGATATAGTCGTGGCAGATTTGATCCAACTCGTCGGTCGACACCCCGGCAACAACGTGCGCCGAAATCATGTCCAGAACTTGTGCGGCCAAGCCTCCGGCAACGCGGGATTTATCGATTTCAGCCGCGTTGCGAATGACCGCTTTTCTCTTGGCGATCATGCTGCTTCACCTGCTTCGAACGCGTTCTCGCGGCCTTCAGCCGCAATCAATAAGCGGCAAATATCGCCATATGAAAGGCTTGGGTTCAACTCGGATAACATGCCGACGCGCATCCAGTGTTCGGCTTGCGCATTGATCGAACGGCTCAGTGCAGAGCTTGTGGCACGGATATTCGCGTGCATCTGCTCGGAAATTTTAATGATACCCATGTCGGAAAATATACGAAGTGACTATGTTTCGTATATTAGCATGAATCCCAAGTTTTACAACAAGTGGGGGATGAGCGAATCGCAGCGGCAATTTAATCGCGCGTGGCAGAAAGCCGATGTCAGCCCGGCCCAGACGGGCGGCCTTCTTGCCGTATTCGATTTCAGGTGGCGTCGATGGTGAGTGCGGGCTTGGGCTCACAAACCGGTACGAAGATCATTCCAGCCTGGATTGTTCCAACAACCATTTGCTGAAAATCTGCAGCGATTTCATCTCCGCGGATGCATCTGGATAAACCAGGTAGTAAGCCTTCGGATAACACCACACTTGTGTTGACAGCGCGACGAGCTTTCCGGCCGTCACCAGATCCGTCGTCATGTACGCTGGCAACAATGTGACCCCCATGCCGGCGACGGCGGCATTCAGTGCCATCGACATGATTTCGTATCGAGGACCCTCGTTACCCGCATGCCCGGCGATGCGCTCGCGTTCGAACCACACATCCCACGAGCCGGGCAAGGTCAGATGCTGTATCAGGCAAGATCTGGGTGTGTGCGGGCCGATGGTATCGCCGTGCGTCGCGATCCACGACGGCGCCGCGTAGGGCAATAACAACAAAGGCAGGATGAAATCGTTGTGAAATCCCTGGCGTTTTCCGTCACCGAACTCGAGAGACGCATCCACGCTCCCGATGCCAAAATCCACCGGTCCGACGCGAGTGCGTAAATTGAGCGTGATCTCGCCATGCTCACGGGTGAATCCAGGCAGACGGCGAATCAGCCAGTAACTGCCGATCGCCGACCCCACCGATAGCGACAACGCACCGCCTCTTCCTTTAAGTGCCATCACGTTGACCGTGGCGCGTTCGAGTCGCTTGAGCAGCGGTTCGATTTCCGCGATGTACTCGCGTCCCGCGTCGGTAAGTGCCATGGCATCGCGCCGGCGCACGAAGAGTGCGACGCCGAGGCGCTCTTCGAGCATCTGGATCTGTCGGCTCACGGCCCCTTGCGTCAGATGCAGTTCGCGCGCCGCCGCGGTGAATGATCTCAGCCGGGCGCTTGCCTCGAAGCAGAGCAGCGATTGCGTTGAAGGTGCATGAAACATAAAGTCAGATTACCTGTTCAAGAACGCCAAGCTGCTTTTAGAAAAATCATAGTAGCACGGGTCA
>JAMFSV010000346.1 GCA_026225455.1 Burkholderiales bacterium
ACGAGGCCTTCTTCACCGGCACCGCCGCCGAAGTCACGCCGATCCGCGAACTCGATAACCGTACCATAGGCTCCGGCAGCCGCGGACCGATCACCGAAAAACTGCAAGCCACCTTCTTCGATATCGTCCAAGGTAAAAACGCCAAGTATGGCGAATGGCTCACCCACATTTAATTCGAAACCGCTACAAGCTACAGGCCCGACCCCATGAGCGAAATCAAAGACACCACAGTCATCGAAGTCAGCGCCGGCGATTTGCCGGTCTACTGCCCGAACCCGAAAATGCCGCGCTGGAGTTCGCATCCGCGCGTCTTTATCGATATCACCCATGGCGAAGCAAGCTGCGCTTATTGCGGCACACGCTATGCGCTCAAAGCCGGCGAAGTCATCAAAGGCCATCATTAAACAGCCGCTGCGGGGCTTGGGCCTGCTTGGGCCTATTTGTCAGGGCTGACGCTTCGGTGCAATTGAATTTGAGCCGATGGGTTTAAGCCAATAAGTCGGCGCAAATAAGTCAGCCGGCTTTCTGACATACTGGCAGCCTTACCGGCTCGCGGTTTATCGCGGGCCGTTTTTGCCTGAACCTGCTCCAGCCGGCCAATTCAAGCTCGGCGCGCTGCACTCGCCTATCGCGCTGCGGTCGCTGTGACTTGGATGCGGGCTTGTTGCCCCGGCTACGGCCTCGAATAACACCGGTCAGGCGGACCCGGCACCCCCGCTTCGCCGACCCTGGCTTTTTTACTTCGGATAACCCCACTGATGCGTCGAGTGCTCGTGATTGCACCGAACTGGATCGGTGATGCGCTGATGGCGCAACCGCTCTTTGCGCTGCTTAAAACTTTACATCCCCGTGTCGTAATCGATGCGGTCGCGCCCGCCTGGGTCGCGCCCGTGCTCGAACGCATGCCCGAGATCAACCAGGTATTCGCCACCGACCTGGGCCACAAAAAACTGCAGTTGTGGCATCGCTGGGCGCTGGCCAGCGATTTGCGCGATACCGGGTATGACGCCGCCTACGTTTTGCCGAATTCGCTGAAATCCGCCCTGATCCCATGGCTGGCCGGGATACGCTTGCGTATCGGTTATCTGGGCGAACAGCGCTACGGTTTGCTGAACGTGCGCCATACCAATCCGCCGCGCGACGAACGCCCATCGATGTCGCGCCATTACGCGGCCTTGGCGTATGCACCGGATGCCGGATTGCCCGAAAACCTGCCGCTGCCGCGTCTCGAAGCCGACTACAACGAGTCGATGCGAGTTGCCAACCGGTTTACGCTCGATACCCGCGTGCCGCTCATCGTATTCTGCCCCGGCGCCGAATATGGGCCCGCCAAACGCTGGCCGCCCGAGCATTTCGCCGAATTGGCAAAAATGGCGCGCAACGCGTTTCCCTATGCCCAGTTTGTCGCGCTCGGGTCGCCCAAGGACTCGCCGCTGGCTCAGGCGATAGCCGACTTGACGCCGTTTGTGCGCAACCTGTGCGGACAGACCTCGCTGGGCGAAGCCTGCGCGCTGATCGCCCATGCCAGCGCGGTGGTGACCAACGATTCCGGCTTGATGCATGTGGCCGCCGCACTGCGCCGTCCGATCGTGGCGTTGTACGGCTCCAGCGATCCGCGCCACACGCCGCCTTTATCGGACACGGCACAGGTACAATGGCTGCATCTTGAGTGCAGTCCGTGTTTTGCCCGCGAATGCCCGCTGGGACATTTCAAATGCATGCGCGAACTAAGCCCCGAGCAAGTGTTTGGGCCGCTGCGCGGTTTGCTGACGCAACGTTAGACCCATTAGACTCAGCGTCAGGCTCGGCCCTCGCCCCCAGGAAAATGAGGGCGGGATAGTTTCACCAGCGTGCGGCCGAAATCGCGGCACGTTGCAAGCACCGCAAGCGTGCCTGCCCTCGCGGCATGCGCGCCTGCGGAACACCATGATCGCGGGCGTAGCGCCCACCAGCCTTACCTAGCCAGCAGACCAGCGCCATGCCACGTTTTGCCCGTCTATTCGAAGCCGCCGCCGATACGCTCACGGCGTATTACCAGTCGATTGCCGAGGGCAACCTCGACCACCTGATGAGTCTGTGGATCGACGAAGAATTTGTCAGTTGCATCCGCGCCGATGGTGCGCACCTGCATGGCCTTGACGCGATACGCGCCGGTTTTGCGCAACGCTTCGAATCCCTGCGCTTGACCATCGAAGCCCTGGATATCCGTGTCTACGACAGCCTGGGCACCGTCGTCTATGCCATTGTCGAAGCCCATCGGGTCGGCAATGCCGAAACCGCCACCCTGGTATTTGCCACCTACGTGATGGTGCACGACCGCGGCGAATGGCGCATCGCGCATATCCACGCCAGCCCGATGCCCGAGGACACCGCGGCACAGTTCACCGCCAAACTGCGCCATGGACACGGGCAACTGCATTAACCGCGAATCCGACCTCGCCGCCGTCGCCGCCCGCGCGCACTACCGCGCGCCATTCTGGTTGCCGAACCCGCATCTGCAAACCATCGTGCCGGCGCTGTTTGCGCGCAAACCGCCCGTCACTTACCGGCGCGAACGGTGGGACACTCCCGATGGCGATTTTATCGACCTCGATTGGCTGGCCGGCGCCAGCGCGCCCGGCGCGCCCCTGCTGGTGTTGTTCCATGGCCTCGAAGGCAGTTCACACAGCCATTACGCCCGCGCCCTGATGCATCAAGCGGCGCAGCTCGGTTGGCGCGGCGTGGTGCCGCACTTTCGCAGTTGCAGCGGCGAAATCAACCGCGCCCCGCGCTTTTACCACTCCGGGGACAGCCGCGAAATCGACTGGATCCTGCGCGCGCTCCACGCCCTGGCCCCAGACACTCCCCTGGTCGCCGCGGGCGTTTCGCTCGGCGGTAACGCGCTATTGCGCTGGCTGGGCGAACATGGTCACGCCGCCGAGTGGGTCAGCGCGGCCGCCGCCGTCAGCGCACCGCTCGACTTGCAAGCAGGCGGACGCGCCTTGTCGCAGGGCTTTAACCTGGTATATACGCGCAATTTTCTTAACACCTTGAAGCGCAAGTCGCTGCAAAAACTGGATCAATTCCCCGGCTTGTTTGACCGCTCCGCCATGTTAAACGCCCGCGATTTGTACGCCTTCGACAATATCGTCACGGCGCCGCTGCACGGTTATCGCGATACCGACGATTATTGGTATCGCGCCTCGGCACGCCATGTATTGCGCGATATCACCGTCCCGACTTTGGTACTGAACGCGCGCAACGACCCTTTTATACCGGCCGCGTCATTGCCTTCGCCTACCCAAGTGGGGGCCGCCGTTGAGCTTGAGCAACCGCAAACAGGCGGCCATGCCGGGTTTATGACCGGCCCCTTGCCCGGGCGCATCGATTGGCTGGCGCAGCGTCTGTGCAGATTTTTTGCAGCGCATCTGAGCGCGCTACCGAATGCTTCATCCGGTTCGCAGCCGGGTTCGCAGCCGGGTTCGCAGCCAATTGCATCACAGGGACAAAGCCGCCATGGATGAAAGCGTCAAACAAGCCATGGCGAAATGGCCAAATGTGCCGGCCTGCACCGGTTGGCTCGCGCTCGACCGGCGCGGCGTCTGGCGCATGCGCGATGAAGCGGCGCAGCAGGCCGGGACGGCAGGCACTCCAATCCGGCACGACGCGCTGAACGGCTTTATCAACCGCAACTATGCGGCCGACGAATCCGGCTGCTGGTTTTTCCAGAACGGTCCGCAGCGGGTTTATATCGAACTCGCCTACACCCCGTGGGTGGTGCGGCTACAGCGCGAGAACGGCGTGCTGCGCCTGACCGACCAGACCGGCGCCGAGTTCCTGCCGCAGGCCGGTTGGCTCGATGACGCGGGCGCGGTACTGTTTTCGGATGAAGCACAGCGGATTGCGCTGTTGCACGACCACGATCTCGACTTGTTCAGCGAATCCGCGCGGTTCGTCGATGACGACACCCAAGCCGGCTCGCTGGCCTGGCGCGAAAACCACATCCTGGCGCTAAAATCGATCTGTGCGGCACAGGTAGCAGAACAATTCCACTTTGTCGCCAGCCCGGCGGCAACGCGGGGTCCGGGGCAGAGTTCGGCCGAGCAAACCGCCCATGGTTCAACCCGAGGTTCGGCTCATGAATCGGCCAAGGTAGCGGCCCCGACCCAAGGATCGGCACAGGCACCAGCCGCAGCCGAGGTTTCAGCCGCCACGGCAAACCCAACAGACCCGGCTCAAAACGCAGGCTAAACTGGCTCGTATCAAAAGCGCGCTGCGCTGGTCAACCCCGAATACCGGGCGCCATAGCTCACTGCGCCACAGATCACCTTTATTCTTTTCAGGCCAACATCATGTCCACACCCTCAGACGCAGCCCCCGCCACATCCCTGACCCACTTCGATGCGACAGGACAAGCCCATATGGTGGATGTCGGCAACAAGGAAACCACTCGCCGCGTTGCCATTGCCAAAGGCAGCATCCGGATGCTGCCGCCGACGCTGGACCTGGTGCGTAGCGGCAACGCAAAAAAAGGCGACGTGCTGGGTATCGCCCGCATCGCCGCGATCCAGGGCGCCAAAAAAACCGCCGACCTGATTCCCCTGTGCCACCCTCTGGCCCTAACCCGCGTAGCAGTCGAATTTGAACTCGATACGGCTGCAAGCAGCGTCCATTGCACGGTCCAAGTCGAAACCGTGGGCCGCACCGGCGTCGAAATGGAAGCGCTTACGGCGGTACAGATCGGTTTGCTGACAATTTACGACATGTGTAAAGCGGTCGACCGTGGCATGACCATGACGGACATCGGCTTACTGGAAAAAATCGGCGGGAAATCGGGGCACTGGGTGGCTGAAGCTTGAACCCAAAAGCAAGATAAGCTGAATCGACAGGCAATACGACGCGCAGGTCTAAACCTGGCTAAGGCGGAAGAGGCCTAAAGTAACACCATGCCCGGTCAAACCGTCACGTTGATGTTGCTGCCGACCGGCACATTGGCGGCCAACTGACTCGCCAGCGGCAGCGAAACCGAGGTTTGGCTCGCAGTTTGGGCACGCGCGGCCGCCGTGGAGACGGTTGAATTGGGTGCGGGTCCGGCAGGCGGCGCGGTCGCGCCTTGTACCGAAACTTTCTCGAAAATAGCGGAGAGCGTAGCCTGGGCTTGGCTCAGCGCGGCTTGATCGCTGACTGGACTGGGCGCGGGAGCCGCCGTCGCAACCGGTTGCTGGACCGCGGCCACGGTGACGGTGGCAACCGGGGCAGCGCTGCCTGCATTGCTGCCGGTCGCGGCCGGCAAGCCGCTCGGAGCCTGCACTTGCCCAGCCTGGGCGAAGGACACCGGGGTGACACCGCTTAAACTGACAATTTGAGCCGTCAGCAAGGAAACCTGTGCCGCCAATAATTGTGTCTGCACCGGGCCGCCGCCGACCACACCGCTTTGAGCGACGGAAAGCTGCTTCTCATAGGAAACCAGTTCCTTTTGCAGCGTGGCGAGTTCAGCCGTACCGCCAACCGGGTACGGGGTGCTAACTGATGATGAGATGGCGTTAATCATGGCGCGTCCTTGATGCAATACATTGCGTCGCAGATTAATGGCGGCGCACATAGATGCTGCGAGGGCCAATAAAAGCTACCCTTACCGTAGTCTTCGGCAGGGAATTTGAAAACTTTAGCCTAATTCGTAAATATTTTTTATAAAATTCAATAAAAATTGCACAGAACCAAGCTCCGCTTGGCTTTGAGCGGTATGAAAAGATTTGGATCGGGGTCAAACGAGGGCGTGCGGGGGCACGGAAGGCGCGCGAAGCGGGAATCGATTGCGAAAAATAGGGCCAAATACAACCCGGGCATCGATACGCAGCGGCAAGGTATCGCTCGATCAAGCTTCGACCGGCTATGCCCGGGTGGCACGATCCAATCCTGCTTACCCGGGCGCGCAGTCAATCGGGTCCGAAAACCGAGCCTGCCGGCTCGACGCAGGGAGGCGTCGGCTTACGTATTAGTGTGCACAGGACTCGCCCAACTCGGGCGTCAGCTCCCGTCGTCGTCCGAGTCGGAGGCGGACCGCGGCGGCAACGCACCATACAAGGCAATCAGCTTGGTTTTGAAGTCGGCCGACACCGCGCCCTGCTGGTCGCACATGTCGTAAAGCGAGCCCAGATCGTCGGGCCAGGCATTCTCGGCTTCCGCAAAGATCTTCAAACGCCGAACCACATCCAGCGCTTCCGTCTCATGGCCTTGCAGCACCAGCAAAATGGCATAACGCTTAAGCACGGTTTCGCCGGGCAGCAAGGCAATTGCCTGTTCATGCATCGAAAGTTTATACGGCAAGTTGGCGCCGTTCATGCTCAACAGGGTGGCCAAGCCATACTCGCCCCAAGCGCCGAAGAGGGTCGAGGGGGCAGCCCGATATTCAGCCTCCGGCGCTTTACCGTAATACAACACCTCGGACCGTTGATAATCGCGCAACACCGGCACCAACGCCACAAGACCGGCCAGTATCAGCACCAGATAGGCTGTGATCGATAGCGCCGGGCCGATGCGCGGCATCGCCTGCGCTTCAAGCAAACCCAGCATCAGCGCCACCGGCAGCAGAAAAAACAAATATTGCTGGGGGTATTCGACCAGCGCATGTGCGGCCAGCACGCCGATCAAGGCGAAACCAAACACCCGCTGCGCATCGAGCCGGACCCGCACCGCCCGCAATAACCAACACAACAAACCCAAGGCGAAAATGGCAAAGCCGATCAAGCCGGTCTTTGCCAGCAGATCGACCATGATGTCATGCGAGTTGTTGGCGATCTCAACTTTGCCCAAAGTTTCACTCAGCACATATTCGTGACCGGGAAATTCGCCCCAACCCACCCCCGTCAGCCAGTGCCCGCGGAACATCGCGAGCCCGTAGCGCCACAATGCCAGGCGCGGTGAAATCTGCCCCAGGTCTTCAAAACGCTCAGCGGCCGACTGGCCCAATTGCAGATTGAACTCCACATTGAGCTTGCGCACCGCAACGTTCACCAGCACAAAGATCAGCCCGACACCCAGCGGCACCAGCCAATCACGCAACGTGGCCGGGCCGGACTGCCCCCCGGCTTTGGCCTCGCGATGGCGCACCCATGCCATCAGCCAACCCGCGCCCATAATGATCGCGACCTGAATCCACGAGGTACGTGAAATAGTCAGCGCCGCGCCGGTGGCGCAGGCAGTCGTCAGCAGCAGCCAGAGCAATACCGGCAAACGGCGGGTTTGCACCAGATACAAGGCCGCGATCATGGCAAACGCCAGATAGGTGCCCAGGTGATTGGCCTGCGCCATATTGCCGTAGGGGCGCCGGGCGACGGCTACCCCATAAGACAAGACAAACGGCGAAAACAACGCTTCTTGTCCGCAAAGCTGCACAATCTGGCAAAACACGCCATACACACCGCCCAGCAGCAGCGCATAGGAACCCCATTTGATAGTGGCCTCAGCCAGCCCCAGTTGCTTGAGCCAAAATCCGGTTTGCGTCACCAGTACCGCCGCCAGCAAGCAGCCGGCGCCCAGCAGATTGAGCGTGGGCTGACGGGTAGGCAACAGCACAATCTGCAGCAATACCCAGCACGCAAATGCCAGCGGCACCCACGCCACCTTGGGCGCTCCCAGCACCGCTCGCGGCAGCAAATGCCGTTGGCTGTAGGCATAAGCCGCCACTGCCGCCGCCATCAGCACATACGACCCAAATGCGATGAATTCCGTATAAAAAGTCGGGATCGGATAGGTGTGCTGGGTGTACGCGTAAGGCACGGTCAGCGCCACAATCAGCAGCAGAAAATAAAATAGGCGCGCAAGAGTCGATGGCATCGGGTACGTAGAGAGTCGGCGGTAGTCGGCGCACTATACAAAACTTCGATGCGCCATGCTACCGAAACCGGACGTGAAGACGTGATTCGATGCCATTTTGGCCGAGACCGGCCGCCCGTGAAGCTCCAGGAGTCAGGTCCGGCACTCCGGCGGCGCGAGGTTCGAGGGTAAAGTGGGCGCGTCGACGGGCATCGGACCGGGGCCCGGATCCGGCAGCGAAGAGGCGGCTTTACCGGCGACAAAACACTCCCACGCGAGCGCGCCGGGCAAGGCGCTGTCGGCCGCCAGTGCAATCCGCCCGGTCGGCTGAGCCGGATCGTCAGGCACCGACGGCACCAGCACCAGGGTATTGCTGCCGACGGCGGCCACCCGTGAGGTATACGTGATGACGATCTGCCCGTTGTCAGGCGAAATATGGATAGTTTCGACGTTGCGCGTGGCCGGCGGCGGTTCATACCCGCCGTCCAGGGGCACCCCGCTTGCCGCATTTTCCGCCACCGCGATACGCGCCGAAGACGACAGCGACAAACCTTCGCCGACACGGCTACGCGCCAGATAGTCCTGGTAGGCAGGAATAGCATAGGCGGCCACCACCCCGATAATCGCCAGCACAATCATCAGCTCGATCAAGGTGAATCCCTTACGGCGGCGCACGCCGGCGAAACCTGCGCGCGGCAGGTGTAATGACAAACCCATAATGAGACTCCTTAGCCAAAACCGCGCCCGGAACAAATGGGCGGGTTTATCGTAAGCTGGGCGGCGTCATCGTGACAGCCTGCCATTCGACCAAAATTCATGGGCCGCAAGCCTTGGTGTAACGCAACAACCTGGACGCAAATGCCGCAATCGCATCGGCCTTGTGGCGCACCACGGGCACGCCACCGCAGCGCTGCCGGCCGGCCGGCAGCGGCCCTGATCCGCGCAACCGCCGCCGCAGCAGCAGG
>JAMFSV010000347.1 GCA_026225455.1 Burkholderiales bacterium
GACGTGAAGGCGATCCGCGATGGCGTCAGCAAGCGCGCCTTATCCATGCTGGAAGACTTGGCGGAAAACGCCAAGGACAAGTTCGTCACTTTCTGGAATGCATTCGGGCAAGTGCTTAAAGAAGGCGTGGGCGAAGATCAGGCCAATCGCGAACGTATCCTGAAGCTGTTGCGTTTTACCAGTACCCATGTCGATAGCGCTGAACAAAACGTGTCGCTGACCGATTACGTCGGCCGGATGAAGGATAACCAGACCAAGATTTATTACGTCACCGGCGAAAGCTGGGCGGCGGCGCGCAATAGCCCGCATCTGGAAGTGTTCCGCAAGAAAGACGTGGAAGTGCTGGTGCTGACCGATCGTGTCGACGAATGGATGCTGTCGTTCCTCCAGGAATTCGACGGCAAACCGCTGTCCAGCGTGGCGCGTGGCGACCTCGATTTGGGTGCGCTCGACGATGCCGAAAAGAAAGCCCAGGAACAGGCCGACGAAGCCTACAAGCCGCTGGTCGAGAGCATGAAAGAAGCGTTGAAGGACAGCGTCAAAGACGTGCGTCTGACGTTCCGCTTGACCGATTCGCCGTCCTGCCTGGTGGCCGATGACGGCGATATGAGCGGTTACCTGCAGCGCATGTTGAAGGCCGCCGGTCAGAAAGCGCCGGAGTCGCGTCCCATTCTGGAAGTGAACCCGGAGCATCCGCTGATCAAACGCTTGAGTGCCGATAAGCCGGGCTTCGATGACTGGTGCCACTTGCTGTACGAACAAGCTTTGTTGGCCGAAGGCGGCACGCTGGAAGATCCGGCGAGTTACGTCAAGCGCGCCAACAGCCTGTTGCTGGCCGGTATCGCTTAATTTGCGCGGTGGCGCAGTGGTGATATGAGCCGGTTCCCCGCGGGTTGGGGAACCGGCTTTTTGCTGCCTCAACCGGCTTTTGCGGTCGGCGGCTATTTGACCGCGGTGGGTCTGGCTGCGGGCATGGGGTGAAGTCGGTGGTGGGCCTGATCATGAGCTGAAGAGCGAACTTAGGCGCGCGTCCGGCTGCGCGCCTATTCCGCCGCCGTCCAGCAGTTCAATGTAAAATTCCGCAGCATGATGACTCGATTCGATCCTTCTGACTCAAGCGGCCTCGGTTGCCTGTCCGGTTCAAGCTGGCAGCCGGTGCCGCCTGCCGCGTTGAGTCCGGTGCAAAAAGATTGGTTGACGCGCGGCGGTGGGCTGACCCAGCGTCTGTGTACGCTGGGCCGGGTCCAGGTTCAGGTGGTGGATGAGCGAGTGGGACAGGGCTGGTCCGATGAACTCGCTTGCTTGGGCCTGTCGGCGCGCACCCCGGTCTGGGTGCGCGAAGTTGTCCTATACGTCGATCAAGTGGCGCTGGTGGCGGCGCACAGCATCACCCCCTTGCGTGCCAGTCGCGGCACGTGGCAGGCGATACGCTCACTGGGTACGCGCCCGCTCGCGGAACTGCTGTACGCCGACCCCAGCGTCGAGCGTTCGGTACTGGTGAACCGCCGCTTGACCGCGCGCCACCCGTTGCATCGTTACGCCGCGCGGTGGACTGATGCGCGCGTAACCAGCTTGGTGGCCCGCCGGTCGGTGTTTGAGCGGCATCGTACGCCGCTGCTGGTCACCGAATGCATGTTGCCGGCGTTATGGCAAAGGTTGGTAGCACCGCATCAAACGCCAACGGCACATCTTCATGGCGCGCATCACGTGGGTCCGGTGCGGCTGGGTACGCGGCTGAGTCAGGCCCCCGCCAAGGCTCAGGGGGCCGGCGAGATCGCGGACGGGCCGCGGCGACCGCGGTGATGACTCTCTCTGCGATTGTGCAGCGATGACGGCCAAGCGCTGCTTCCCCCCCGTGGTGGACGCGCAGACCCGGGTCCTGGTGTTGGGTAGCTTGCCGGGCGAAGTATCGCTGGCGCAAAACCAGTATTACGCCAATAAACAAAACCGCTTTTGGTTTTTGCTCGGCGAAATTATCGGCCGGGACTTGCCGGGCATGGACTATCCGACACGTTTGCAGACCCTGTTGCAACATCATATCGGGCTGTGGGATGTGGTTGCCGAGGCGCAACGCGTAGGCAGTCTCGACAGCAATATCCGCGACCACGCCAGCAATGATCTGCAGGGGCTGGTCGATTCCCTGCCGCGACTGGCGGCAATCGCGTTCAACGGCGGCACCGCGGCCAAGCTTGGGAGCCGTGCGCTGGCCGCGTCCGCGGGGCGGCATCAGTGGCTCGCGCTGCCCTCCAGCAGTCCGGCCTATACCATCCCGTATGCGGACAAACTGCGCGCCTGGCAGGCCTTGCGGGTTTGGCTGGCGGATTGAGGACCGTGCCTGCGTGTCGACCTTGCCGGCCGCCGCAACGTTGCTATAAACACACCATTCCGCTCAGCTTGGGTCAATTTTGCCGTCGTCGGTCGCGGCGAATGCTATGCTCACGTTCGAGCAAAAATTGGGTGCCTGGCGCGCTATATTCGAATGATAAAACTGATCCGACGTGCTTCCGCCGAAGCCCGCGCATTTCTCGAAACGCACGATGACGATGTGCTTGAGTCCGCCGCCGCAGGCAAGCTCAAACCGCCGCGCGGGGTAAACCGCAAGCGTAGCGCGGCCGAAGAGGTCGAGGCGGACGACGAGCCGCGTGCGCACAAACGTGCCGCGGCGGAAGAAAAGCCGGGTCGCAAGCCGCGTTTTGCCCCCGTCACATTTTCGGAAGAGGGCGGGGTCCGTTACCTGCATTTCGGCACGGAATGGGTGCAGGGCGCCATGCGTTTGCGCCATCCCTGGCGGCTGGAGCTGGAGTACGCGCAACAGATGATGGCCTGGCTGCTGTTTCTCGATGCGCCGGCCAGAATTGCGCAACTGGGCTTGGGTTCGGCCGCGTTGACCAAGTTTTGCTATCGCCACTTTGACCAATCCCACATCGAAGCTGTCGAACTGAACCCGGCGGTGGTGATCGCGGCGCACAGCATGTTTGCCTTGCCGCACGACGATGCGCGGCTGCATGTGACCGAATGCGACGCCTGGGATTTTGTCAGCGACGCGGCTAACCATGCTGCGCTGGGCGTGATGCAAGTCGATCTGTACGATGCCACCGCGCGCGGGCCGGTACTCGATAGCGTGGCGTTTTATCGCGCCTGCCGCGAGTGCTTGACCGACCCCGGCATGCTCAGCGTCAATCTGTTCGGCGACCATCCCAGCTTTGAAAAGAATCTAAAAAACCTGCGCGTAGCCTTCGAGGGCCGGGTGATTGCCTTGCCGGAAGTGCATCTGGGCAATCGCATCGTGCTGGCCTTCAAAGGGCCGCCGCTGGGTTTTACGGCCGAACAGTTGGCACTACGCGCGCAACATATCGAAGCCGCTTATGAGTTGCCGGCCGGCGATTGGCTGGTCAAGCTGGGTGAAATCACCGGCACCGCGGATTTCTCGATCTGAGCTTTACCCTACGGCGCCCGGCGACCCCGGGCCGCCTTTAGTTCGCCCCGCGTCATGGCCGCTTCGGTCGTGGCAAGCGCGGCGGCTTTCAAATTTGCGCGACACCACCGCCCACAAGGCGTGCTGACGCCGCATGTATATAAGCCCGATGTCGCCGCCGATACAAGGCGCGCTGACGCCGCGTATACAAGGGTTGCCCCCGCTTGACCGTGCTTGGGCGACTCCGATAACCTCCGCTTACAAAGTTGTCGGGCCGGCCCCGGAAAAGGGGCGAAAGCCCTGCATTTTCAAGGCGTTCCGTATTCCAACATAAAACTATCGCAGACGAACACGAGGAGACCTGTATGGCGCAAGACGCTTCATCCTCCAACGGCAGCAAACATTGGCTTTGGCTGCTGCTCCTGCCGTTTATCGCAATGCTCTGGGTACCCTGGTACAACCGGATCGAGCCGCAATTGGGCGGCTTCCCGTTCTTCTATTGGTATCAATTGCTGTGGGTGCTGATTAGCGCCGTGATCACGGCGCTGGTCTATTTCAAAACCAAAAAGACCCATAAGCCAGGGGGCTCGCAATGAATGTTACGGCAACCGTTGTTTTTGTGGTGCTGTTTGTCGGGGTCGCCGTGCTCGGTTTTATCGCCGCCCACTGGCGTAAAGGCGACCTCGGTTTGCTCGACGAATGGGGTCTGGGCGGCCGTCGCTTCGGTACCTTGGTCACCTGGTTCCTGCTCGGCGGCGATCTATATACCGCCTATACCTTTGTCGCGATTCCGGCATTGGTGTTCGGCGCGGGTGCGGTAGGCTTCTTTGCGCTGCCCTATACGATCCTGATTTATCCGTTTGCCTTTGTGGTGTTTCCCAAGCTGTGGAGCATCGCCAAGCGCCACGGTTATGTGACTTCGGCCGACTTTATCCATGCGCGGTACGGCAGCCGCATGCTGGCCTTGGCGGTGGCCGTGACCGGTATTGTTGCGACCATGCCGTATATCGCCTTGCAATTGGTCGGTATCGAAGTGGTGATTGGCGGCCTGGGGATCCAGACCACCGGTTGGCTCGGCGACTTGCCGCTGATTATCGCGTTTGCGATTCTGGCGGCCTATACCTACACCAGCGGGCTGCGCGCTCCGGCAATGATCGCCATCGTCAAAGATATCCTGATCTACATCACGATCGGCGCGGCGATGTATGTGATTCCCAAGCAATTGGGCGGCTTCAGCCATATCTTTGCCTCGATTCCCACCGCCAAATTGCTGTTGAAGGCGCCGGATGCGGCCAGCCTCAATGGTTATAGCGCGTATGCGACGCTGGCCTTGGGCTCGGCTTTGGCCTTGTTCCTTTACCCGCATTCGGTCACCGCTATCCTGAGCGCGTCGTCGAGTAATTCGATTCGCCGCAATATGGCGATGCTGCCGGCTTATTCGCTGGTGCTCGGCTTGCTGGCTCTGTTGGGCTTTATGGCGCTGGTGGCCGGGGTCGCAACCATGCCGGAGTTTGTCGACCACTTCAAGCAATATGGCGCGAATTTTGCGGTGCCGGCCCTGTTCCTGCACTTCTTCCCTCCGTGGTTTGTCGGGGTGGCGTTTGCCGCGATCGGGATTGGCGCCCTGGTGCCCGCGGCGATTATGTCGATTGCCGCGGCCAACCTGTACACGCGCAACATCCACAAGGAATTCTTCAATAAGCGGATCGATGCCCAGAGCGAAACCCAGGTGGCCAAGACGGTGTCCCTGGTAGTCAAGGTCGGCGCCTTGGCGTTTATCTTGTTCCTGCCGCTGACCTATGCGGTGCAACTGCAGTTGTTGGGCGGCATCTGGATTATCCAGACCCTGCCGGCCATCGTGCTGGGCCTGTACACGCGTTTTCTCGATCATCGCGGCCTGCTGGTCGGCTGGGCGGTCGGGATTGTGGCGGGCACCTGGATGGCGATTTCATTGCAATTGAAAGGCTCGATCTTCGCGATTCACGTCGCGGGCCTGGCGATTCCGGGGTATGCGGCGATCTGGTCGCTGCTGTTGAATATCGCGGTAGCGGTGGTGGTCAGCATCGCCGTGCGGGCGATCGGCATGCATCATGCTGAAGACCTGACGCGGCCTGAGGATTATCTCGACGCGGCATAAGCTGGGAACAGCGTCCGGCGGGCCGGACGCCGCAAAAAAGCCACGGAGTCGGTTCAACGACCCCGTGGCTTTTTTTACGGCTGCTGCATCGATCTACCGGGTACAGCGTACAGCGAGGCTTACCCGGTGCGCGCCCCTGGCGCTTAACGCAAGGCGTCGATCAGCTTTTCCAGCTTGATGGCGTCGGCTGAAAATTGGCGTATGCCTTCGGCCAGTTTTTCGGTTGCCATTGCGCTGTCGTTGAGCAAATAACGGAACGATGCTTCGTCGACGGCCAGGCGTTGCAGGTCGGCATTGGCTGCGGCGTCGGGTTTTAGTTTGCGTTCCACAGTTTGACTGCTGTCCTGCAATTGTTGCAGCAGGTCCGGACTGATGGTCAGCAGGTCGCAACCGGCCAGTTCGAGGATTTGCGAGACCGAGCGGAAGCTCGCGCCCATCACCTCGGTGGTATAGCCGAATTTTTTGTAGTAGTCGTAGATGCCGCGCACGGAGATCACGCCGGGGTCGTTGGCGCCGCCGTCGCGCGCTTCGTCCCAGTTGCTGCCGGCATTTTTTTTGTACCAGTCGTAAATCCGGCCGACGAAGGGCGAGATCAACTGGGCGCCGGCTTCGGCGCAGGCGACCGCTTGCGGCAGCGAGAACAGCAGCGTCATATTGCAACGGATGCCTTGGCTTTGCAGCACTTTCGCGGCACAGATGCCTTCCCAGCTCGAAGCGATTTTGATCAGGATGCGTTCGCGCGGGATACCCACGGCGGCGTACATGCGGATCAGTTCTTCGCCTTTGGCGATGGTGGCGGCGGTATTGAACGACAGCCTTGCATCGACTTCGGTCGAGACGCGACCCGGCACAATGGCGAGGATCTCGGTACCGAAAGCGATCAGCAGGTGATCGATAATATCGGCGCTGGATTTCTCACGATGATCGCGCACTGCTTTTTCCAGCAGCGGGCGGTAAGCATCGGACTGCACGGCTTTCAAAATAAGCGACGGGTTGGTGGTCGCATCGTGCGGTTGATAACGCTTCATCGACTGGAAATCGCCGGTGTCGGCAACTACCGTGGTGTACTGTTTGAGCTGTTCGAGTGCGGTCATGGTCTCTGCGTAAAGTGGGCAAATGGCAGTGGAAACGGGCGGCAATTGAGCAGCCGCAGTAGACATTGTAGTCCTTGAGCGCCCGATTCTCCACGCCGGGCGCCGCCGCCAGCGTCGGGGCCATGCCTACCGAGCCTGTGCGGGTTTAGGCCGGGCGCCGCCAGTTGAGTATCAAATGGGTCAGCAAGCCCGCTACCAGGCCCCAGAATGCCGAGCCGATGGACAGCAAGGATAACCCCGAGGCGGTCACCATAAAGGTGATCAAGGCGGCTTCGCGCTGCCGTGCATCGCTCATGGCCTGGGTCAGGCCGCTCATGATGGCGCCGAGCAGGGCCAGGGCCGC
>JAMFSV010000348.1 GCA_026225455.1 Burkholderiales bacterium
CCGTGAGTCCGGGTCGGCCGGCTCATGATCGCGAAGTACGTCGCGGCCGGTTATCGCCCGAAGCAGTATGCGTCGGGCTACAAGGACTTGCGCAAATTGACGGCGGGGATCTTGAGCGCTTCGCGGTATTTGGCTACCGTGCGGCGTGCTACGACAAACCCCTGCTCAGCCAATAATTCAGCAATGCGGCTATCGGAAAGAGGCGATTTCGGCTCTTCAGCTCCTATCAATTGCCGGATCAACGCTCTAATCGCCGTTGAAGAGGCGGCACCGCCCGTGTCGGTCGACACATGCGAGCCGAAAAAGTATTTGAATTCCAAAGTGCCAAACGGGGTGAGCAGATATTTCCCGGTGGTGACACGCGATACGGTCGACTCATGCAAACCTAGCGTATCAGCAATTTCTCTTAAAACCAAGGGACGCATGGCAATTTCGCCATGTGCGAAAAACTGCTTCTGGCGCTCGACGATGGCTTGCGCCACGCGCAGGATGGTTTCGAAGCGCTGCTGAATATTTTTGATCAGCCAGCGCGCTTCCTGCAGTTGCTGGCGCAGCGAACCGCAACTGGGGTCGCCCCGGTTATTGCGCAAAATGTTGGCATATAGGCTGTTAATGCGCAGTTTGGGCACGATCTCGGCGTTAAGTTCGGCGCGCCAGCCGGTAGCGGTTTTACGCACGATGACGTCGGGAATCACATAATCGGCTTCCGACTGGCCGAAGGCCGCGCCGGGAAACGGTTCCAGCGAACGGATCAGGGTATGAGCGTCGCGCAGCGCGGTATCGTCAACCTTGAGCTGTTTGCGCAGCCGGGTGAAATCGCGGGCGGCGAGTAATTCGAGATGGTGCGTGACAATGGTCAGCGCCAAGGTGCGCGTCGCGGTCGACGGCAGGCGCAGGAGTTGCAGTTTCAGGCATTCGGCCGCCGAGCGTGCGCCTACTCCGGGTGGGTCGAAACTATGCAGCAAGGCCAGCGCGGCATGAATTTCATCGAGATCGATGTCCAGCTCGTCGGGCAGATCGAGCATGATTTCTTCGAGCGGGCTGGCGAGATAACCGTCGTCATCCAACGATTCGATCAGGAAGGTGACCAGGGCCCGGTCGCGCGGTCCGGCCTGGGTCAGGCGCAACTGCGCGGCGAGATGGTCGCGCAAGCTGGTCTGGGACCCATGGAGCTGCAAGGCGGGCAGGTCGTCTTCTTCGGTGCTGGCGCCGGGACGGGCGTAGTCGTCGAGATTCCAGGCCGGCCCCTCGTCGCCGTCGCCGGTGCCGTTCATGCTGTATTCGTCGGCGCCGTTGTTTTCGGCGTCGGTCGGGCGTTCGTCGGTGGCGCGCGTGCGCTCCATGGTGTCGGGTGCCGGCGCTTGCGACGGACTGGCGATCAGCGAGCCGTCCGAGGCCACCCGCAGCGGGCTGGTGAGCCAGTCGGTCTCGTTTTCGAGCAGCGGATTTTGCGCTACCGCCGTTGCCACCTCTTGTTGCAACTCAAGCGTGGACAACTGCAGCAGCCGGATCGACTGTTGCAGTTGGGGCGTTAGCGCAAGATGCTGTGAGAAACGTAACTGAAGACTGGCTTTCATAAAAAGAGCTGCACATCGTGAAGACAGGGCCTGCAAGCAGAAGCCACAGGATGACACACAGTTTCAACCCCGCATATCTCATTGTCCGCATGGACCGGTAGGACTATGACGGCGGGCAAAAACAATAGGACTAGCGCCCTGGCGGGTCAGCCAGCGCACCAGACCGGTTTTGCCGATGGTATCGATGCATGCATGTCGCAGAGCGGCGGCTTGACCGAGCCGCCGGACGCCGTACCGCACAAAAGCCGCTCGGGCCTTGTGGGCAAGGGCTACATGCGGAAATTTTCGCCTAGATAGACGCGCCGCACATGTTCGTTGTCGATAATCTCGGCCGGCGCGCCAGCCGCCAGCACGCTGCCATCGCTGATAATGTACGCGTGATTGCAGATGCCCAGCGTTTCGCGAACGTTGTGATCGGTAATCAACACCCCGATATTGCGTTCTTTCAGGAAACGGACGATTTTCTGGATTTCCAGCACGGCAATCGGGTCAACTCCGGCGAACGGCTCATCAAGCAGAATAAAGCTCGGGTTGGTTGCCAGCGCCCGCGCAATTTCAACGCGCCGGCGCTCACCGCCGGAGAGCGACATGGCCGGATTGGCCCGCAAATGGGAAATCTGCAGCTCATCCATCAGCGCTTCGGCGCGTGCCATTACGTCATCTTGCCGCAACGGCTTGTTATTACTGCCCAACTGTAACTCAAGCACGGCACGGATGTTTTCTTCTACGGTCAATTTGCGGAAAACCGACGCTTCTTGTGGCAAATATGACAAACCTAACCGAGCGCGCTCATGGATCGGCATGCGGCTGATCGAGGCATCATTCAGTGTGATGGTGCCCGCGTCGAGCGGGACCAAGCCGACGATCATATAAAAAGAGGTGGTTTTGCCGGCACCGTTAGGGCCTAACAAGCCGACGACTTCGCCGCTTTTGACTTCCAATGACACATCTTTAACCACGGTACGCGAGCCATAGCGTTTTTCGAGGTTATGCACCGAGAGTGTATTGACGGTCCCGGCCGGGCTGCGGTTGGGCAGCGTCGAACGGGCGGAAGAAGTCTCGGGGATGCTCACAGGTGCACTCACTTCGGCGCTCCATCGATCTTGGGCGACGCATACAGCGGCACGCCGCTACCTGCAACGGCGGCGCTTGCCGTATTTTGCGGCACCAGCATGGCATGCACGCGCCCGGTGGTCGTGGTGGTGGTGGTGGTTGAAGTGCCCGGCGCGGCGGCGATATCGCTGCCGGCGGTGGCGGTATAGAAATCGGTCTGGCCGTCATAGCGAATGACGTTGCCGTGGACTTCGTCGGCGACCACCGTCAAACCTTGCAGTTTTTGCACCAGCCCACGCCCGGTGAGGGTGGTCACGTCATTTTTGCTGTCGTAATCGATGCGCAGCGCGTTACCTTGGATATAGGTGTTGGGGGTATCGCGTTTTTGCCGGAAATAAGCGAGTGTGGTGCCGTTCGAGGTCCCGGTCGCATATTGATAACCCTGCGGATCTTGATGCACTTCAACCCGGTCGGCCTTGATGATAATGGTGCCTTTGGTCAGGACCACGTTGCCGGTGAAGATGTTGATCTGTTTCAGGTCGTCATAACTGAGGTTGTCGGCCTCGACGTTAAGCGGCTTGTCCTTGTCGGCCTGTTCGGCGTGCGCCGCGCCCGGCATCAGGGCGAGCGGCGCCGCGCAGGCCAATAAGGCGAGCAGGCGGGCAAATTGTCGCGCGCGGTGCGCGGTGGCAAAGCAATGAAGCGAGAGTTTCATGCGGTTACGCGTTGGGCTGAATTATTTGGACGGCACGGGTGCCGTGGGTTCATGTGCGGCGATTTGGCCATGCACACGGCCATACAGGAACATTTGCCGGGTTGCATTGTGATAAGTCATGCTGTCACCGAACATCACCGAGAGGCCGCGTTGCAGTTTAACCGGCTTTTCGCTCTCGATGATGTCGTCATTGGTCAAGACCCGGAAATGTTCCGAATCCGCTTCCATGGCCGGGTCGGTCGGGCCTGGCGCGCGAAGGATACGGGCCTGATCGTTCAAATCGATGATCGACTGGTCGCCGTTCATTGTGCCGCGCCGGGCAAATGCCGTCACGTCGGGCTGACCGGGGGTAAAACCGCGCAAGGCCGGCAAGGTGACATTGGCGCTGGCATCGTCCTCATAATGGACCATGGTTGCCGCATTCAGCCGATAGTGGGTAATACCGGTGACGTCCAGCATCGACACCGTCAAATCGGTGGCAAAGGCGTCCGCGGTATGGGTCAGGGGCTTGGCTGCTTCTTCCTGGCTGCTCGGCAGGCCGATTTGTAACAGGTAATAGCTGCCGAAGGCAAGTCCGGCCAGGATCAGCAGGGGCAGCAATACAGCCAGCCGGGAGCGCAACGTGGCGCGCGGAGGTGCCATCGGCTCAGCCCTCGCACGCGGCTGCAAGCAGCGCGTCATAGTGGTGTCCGGCGCGCAACAGGGTATCGCACACCTCGCGCACCGCACCGCGTCCGCCCGGTGCCTCGGCCACCCAATGAGCGCGGGCAATCACTTCCGGGTGGGCGCCGGCCGGTGCGGTGGCAAAACCGACGCGCAACATTACCGGCAGATCGGGCCAGTCGTCGCCCATATAACCGCAGGCCGTGGCATCAAGGCCGGTGGCCGCCAATAATTCGGCGAAGGCCACGGTCTTGTCATGGACTCCTTGATAGATGTGGGCGATACCCAGTTCGCGGGCCCGCGTCTCGACGATGCCGGATTTGCGTCCGGTAATAATGGCGCTGGCGATGCCGACCGCCGCGAGCAGCTTGATACCGTGACCGTCGAGCGTATTGAAGGTTTTCAGTACTTCCCCTTGATCGCCGTAATACAGGCGACCGTCGGTCAACACCCCATCAACGTCGAAGATCATCACTTTGACGCGCGCGGCCCGCTGGGACGAAGAGAGCGTAGTTGCATTCATTAAATAACCTTGGCCGCAAGCAGATCGTTGGTGTTGAGCGCGCCGATCAGCACTCCCGCTGCATCGGTAACCAGCATCTGGCTGATACGATTTTTTTCCATCACGTCGACGGCGGCAACGGCCAGATGGTCGGGGCCGATGACGCGCGGGGCATGAGTCATCACGTCAACCAGTTTCAGGGCGCGGAAATCGCCTTCACGGCTCAGCACCCGGCGCAAGTCGCCGTCGGTAAAAATGCCGGCCACATGCTGCCCGGCATCGACCACCGCGGTCATGCCCATGCGTTTGGCGGTAATTTCAAACAAGGCATCGGCCACCGTGGCTTCAATGCCGATGCGCGGCACGGCGTCGCCGGTACGCATCACGTCGCGCACGTAGGTCAGCAAGCGCCGCCCCAATGCGCCGCCCGGATGCGAGCGGGCGAAATCTTCGGCACCAAAGCCGCGCGCGTCCATCACCGCGATCGCCAGCGCATCCGTCAGCGCCAGCGCCGCGGTGGTACTGGCCGTCGGCGCCAGATTGTTGGGGCAGGCTTCCTTGTCGACGCGGGCTTCAAGATGCACGTCGGCCACCTTGGCCAAGCTCGACTCGGCGCGGCCCGTGATGGCAATCACATGCCCGGCCGTACGTTTGACCAGTTGGATAATACTGATCAGTTCGTCGGTTTCGCCCGAATTCGACATCGCCACAAACACATCCTCGCGCGTCACCATGCCCAGGTCGCCATGGCTGGCTTCCGCCGGATGGACAAAAAACGCGGGCGTGCCGGTACTGGCCAGCGTTGCCGCCAGCTTACGTGCTATATGTCCGGATTTGCCGATACCTGAAACCACCACCCGGCCCTGGCAATTCAGCAATAATTCGACCGCAGCCACAAAGCTGCCGTCGATCCGATCCGCCAGTGCGCGAACCGCGTCAGCCTCGGTGACAAGAACCTCGCGAGCCAGCTCGAGCGCTCGCTCCCCATTGATTTTCGCTATCATGCGCGGAGTATAACAAAGAGCCCCCGGGTCTGCCCTGGCCGCGATCCCGAAACCGGCCGCCGAATTGCTCCGCCGCGGCAAAAATCCAGCAAACCACAAACCTGCGGGCGGTGCCGAGTCTGCGGGCCAAGGCCGCGCCACAGGCACGGATGCGCGCATTTGCCACAAAATGGCGACCTGCCTGCGTCATAATAGGAGCCGCCTTGTTCCCCACCGTTTAATTGGATCCCCGTACGGATGACCTCTCCGCTCGAACTCACCTTGCTTCTGCTCCTGGCCGCCGTGGTCGGGGTGGTGATCTTTCGCGTCTTGAATCTGCCGCCCATGCTGGGCTATCTGTGTACCGGGATCGTGATCGGCCCGCATGCCGCGCGTTTTGTCTCCGATTCCGAAAGTGTCCAGTATCTGGCTGAATTCGGCATCGTGTTCCTGATGTTCTCGATCGGCCTGGAGTTTTCGCTGGCGCATTTGCGCTCGATGAAGCGCATTGTGTTCGGCTTGGGCTTTTCCCAAGTGGTTTTTACCATTGGCGCGTCGGTGCTGGTGGGCGTGACGTTGCGCATGTTTTTACCGTCGATCGGGTGGCAGGCGAGTTTTGCGCTGGGCAGCGCGATGGCCATGTCGTCGACAGCCATTGTCAGCAAAATGCTGGCCGAACGGCTGGAGCTTGAATCCGAACACGGCCGCAATATTATCGGCGTGCTGTTGTTCCAGGACTTGGCGGTGGTGCCGCTGCTGATCGTCATTTCGGCGCTGGAAAAAACCCCGGTGGACTTGGTCACCGAGCTCGGTTTTGCCGCACTCAAAATTGTCGTGGCCTTGGCCTTGTTGCTGTTCTTCGGTCAACGCATCATGAGTAAATGGTTCGATGTGGTGGCGCGGCGGCGCTCCCAGGAACTGTTTATGTTGAATCTGTTGCTGGTGACCCTGGGTGCCGCGGCGCTGACCCAGCGTTTGGGCTTGTCGATGGCGCTGGGGGCTTTTATCGCCGGTATGCTGATTGCCGAAACCCCCTATCGGCATCAGGTGGAAGAAGACATCAAGCCGTTCCGCGATGTGCTGCTGGGTTTGTTCTTTATCACCACCGGCATGTTGCTGGACCCGCGTGTACTGATTCATCACCCCCTGCTGGTAAGCCTGTTGCTGGCTGGGCCGATTTTGTTCAAATTGTCCTTGATTACCGGCCTGGCCCGGGCTTTCGGCGCCTCTTCCGGGGTGGCCATCCGCACCGGCCTGGGGCTGGCGCACGCCGGCGAATTCGGTTTTGTCTTGATGAATTTGATTTCCGACAAGGGGCTGGTCGACCCGGAGTGGATCCAGGTAATCCTGGCATCCATGTTGTTGTCGATGTTGATTGCGCCGTTCCTGATACAAAACGCCGACCGTATCGTGATGCGTATTTCGTCGACGGAATGGCTCAGGCAGTCGCTGCAAATGACGCGTATCGCCACCCAGAGTATCAAGACCAGCGGGCATGTGATTATTTGCGGTTACGGCCGTAGCGGCCAGAATCTGGCACGCATGCTGGAGCAGGAAGGCCTGTCCTACGTGGCGCTCGACCTGGACCCCGATCGCGTGGCCGAGGCCGCGTCGGCGGGCGAGTCGGTGGTATTTGGCGACGCCGGGCGGCGCGAATCGCTGGTGGCGGCCGGCATCCATCGCGCCTCGGCGGTGGCGATTACAGCCGACAGTACGCCGGCCTCGATCAAGATCCTGCACCATATCCACGAGCTGGAGCCGACCTTGCCGGTGATCGTGCGTACCGTCGACGATACCGACATGGAAAAATTGCTGGCTGCCGGCGCCACCGAAGTGATCCCGGAGATTATCGAAGGCAGCCTGATGCTGGCCTCGCACACCCTGGTGCTGATGGGCATCCCGATGCGCCGCGTGGTGCGCCGCGTCGAGGAAATGCGCGACGCGCGCTACAGCATGTTGCGCGGTTATTTTCGCGGCGCGGATGATACCGACGACGACATCGACCATGAACAAGTCCGTCTGCAGTCGGTGCCGATCAGCGAGCGGGCCGAGGCGGTGGGCATGACCCTGGGCGAACTGGGGCTGGCCGCGCTGGGGGTCGAGGTGACTGCAATTCGCCGCCACGGCATCCGGGGCGTGGAGCCGGGGGTGGAAACCCGCCTGCGGGCCAACGATATCGTGGTGCTGCGGGGTTTGCCCGAGGCCCTGGGCAAAGCCGAAGCCCCATTGACCCGGGTGCGCCGCACGCTCGCGGAATCGAATAACTGAATCAAGCAGCTCAATCAAGCAGCTCAATCAATAAGTCACGATGCTTGCGGCCTGCCTGGGCCGTCATCGTTCAAGGAGTGGTTCCCGATGTCCTCCGTACTGCTAAATCAAGCTATCGACCCCGCCGAATTTTTAAAGCAGACGATCCGTACCGTGCCGGATTGGCCCAAACCCGGCATCATGTTTCGCGATATCACGCCTCTGTTCCAGAACCGTCGGGCCTTGCGCATCCTGATCGACGTCATGGTCCAACGTTATATCGACAGCGATCTCGATTACATCGCCGGCCTCGACGCGCGCGGTTTTATCATCGGCCCGATCCTGGCCTATGAACTGAGCCTGGGTTTTATCCCGATCCGCAAACAAGGCAAGTTGCCGTTTGAGACGGTTTCCGAGTCTTACCAGCTTGAATATGGCCATGCCACGGTGGAAATTCATGCCGACGCCTGTAAGCCCGGCGACCGCATCGTGCTGGTCGACGATTTGATCGCGACCGGCGGCACCATGATGGCCGGCAAAATCCTGCTGGAAAAATTAGGCGCGGAGATCGTCGAAGCCGCCGCGATTATCGATTTGCCGGGGTTGGGCGGTTCACACCGTCTGCGGGAATCGGGCTTGCCGCTATTTACCGTCTGTGAATTCGATGGTGAATAATTTGCGATTGACGTAGAAAATACCGGCTTGACCCCTCTTTATTTCGGCTGGCCCGGCATTTCAGGCCGATCGCAACGGCGGCGGCCGGGTGCTGCTATTCTCCCCGAAACGCCCGTCCAGCGGACCTTGCCTGATCCTCTGGAGACAAATCCGGTGGCGGCACAACGCCAAGTCATCTAGACGTCATGCGACGTTCACCACATCGTCATCAAGTCTTCCTAGACTCCACGCTAAGCAACAATTCCGTTGCTTTTCGAGGTTTCAAACCAGGCGAGGCTGTGTGGACGATGCCATTCGTATCGAGCGCTTAAGCAAAACTTTTGACGGCGGCCGCAAGGTGCTCGATGAGGTGGCCTTGCGCATCGCACCCGGTGAAATGGTGGCGCTGATCGGCGCTTCCGGTTCCGGCAAGTCGACCTTGATGCGGCATATTGCCGGTTTTATCCAATCCGACCCGCAGCCTTCCTACATTGACATTCTGGGGCGGCCGATTCAGCGCGACGGACGCATCGTGCGCGAAGTGCGCAGTATCCGTACCGATCTGGGTTTTGTGTTTCAGCAATTTAATCTGGTGAATCGCCTGTCCGTCATCACCAATGTCCTGACCGGGACCCTATCGCGTGTGCCGCTCTGGCGCAGCCTGTTGTTCCTGTTTACCCATGAGGAAAAAGCGCAGGCTTTGGCTGCGCTGGCTGAAGTCGGCATCGGCGAATTGGCGTACCGGCGCGCGGGCACCTTATCGGGCGGCCAGCAACAACGCGCGGCACTGGCCCGGACCTTGATCCAGCGCGCCAAAATCATTCTGGCCGACGAACCGATTGCCTCGCTGGACCCGGAGTCGGCACGCAAAGTCATGGATCTGCTCAAGCGCCTCAATGGTGAACATGGCTTGACGGTGCTGGTGTCCTTGCATCAGGTCGATTTCGCCATGAAATATTGCGCCCGCACGATCGCGCTGCATCGCGGCCACGTGGTTTATGACGGCCCGTCGTCGGCCCTCACCCCCCACTTGCTGCGGCACTTATACGGTAGCGACGCCGAGGAACTGCTGGCGCCCGCAGCACTGAACGAGCTTGAGCAAAATGCCACGCCGCGAACCGGGCTTGAGGCCGAGGTTGGGACCCAGCGTGGCGCCGCCTCCATGAGCGCGGAATTACCCGCTGTATCGCCCGCGGTATCGGCCATGCCGGGCAATGAGGCCAGTTGGAGCGCCAAGGTTGAACCTCGTCCGGCGGCGCGCCCCAGATTTGCGCGACGCGCCTCATAAAGCCGGCCGCTGTTTCAGCCAAACATGCTTTTTATCGTGTCATGATTTTTTCGGGGATCCCATGAAAATAGTCCAATGCTTGCTGGCCGCAGCCGCTGCTTCTCTCACTATTTCGACCGCGCTATTTAGCGCTGACGCCGGCGCGCAGGAAATCAGTTTCGGCATCATTTCCACCGACTCAAGTTCGGTGCTGAAGCAGAACTGGGCACCCTTGATCGCCGACATGGAAAAGGCCACGGGTCTGACCGTCGATCCATTTTTTGCGACTGACTATTCAGGCGTGATCGAAGGCATGCGGTTTAATAAAGTCCAGCTTGCGTGGTACGGCAATAAATCGGCGATTGAAGCGGTCGACCGTGCCGATGGCGAAGTCTTTGCCCAGGTGGTCTATACCGGCGGCTCGGTCGGATATAACTCGCTGCTGATTACCAATATCAACAGCCCCTACAAGACCCTGGACGATGTGTTGAAGAACGGCAGCAAGATCAACTTCGGTATCGGCGACCCCGAATCGACTTCGGGCACGCTGGTGCCTTCGTATTATATTTTTGCAAAAAACAACATCAACCCGCAAACCTTCTTCAAGACTTTGCGCTCGTCCAACCACGAAAGCAACTTGCTGGCGACCATCAATAATCAACTCGATGTGGCCACGGTCAATACCGATGTGTTGGATAAATTGAAAGCCGACCATCCCGAGAAAGCCGCGCAAGTGCGGGTGTTATGGACTTCGCCTTTAATCCCTTCCGATCCCTTGGTCTGGCGCAAAGATTTGCCGCAAGCGACGAAGACCAAACTGCGGGATTTCTTTCTTAACTACGGCAATACCCAGCATGGCCGCGATGTGTTGTTTGCGATTTATAAATGGAGCGGCTTTCGAGCCTCAAGCGATGCGCAACTCGATTCGGTACGCCAGTTAAGTTTGTTCCAAAGCAAACTCAAACTGCAAAGCGACGATCATCTGGATCCGGAGCAAAAGAAAACCCAGATCGCGCAAATCGATGCACAACTGGCGGTGTTGGCGAAAACGGGTGCCCAGTAAAGTGGATATGCCGCTTACCGTCATGCCACCCAAACGCGGCATGTTTGCCTTATTCGCCTGGGCCGGTTTGTTTGCGCTGCTGGCGTGGGCCTGGAAGGGCGCCGATATGCGGCCGCTGGATTTATGGCGCGATGCCGGCAATATGAAAGAGTTTGCCCGGGATTTTTTTCCGCCCGATTTTCACGACTGGCGCATCTATCTGCAAGAGATGATTGCCACCGTGCATATGGCCTTGTGGGGCACGGTGCTGGCATTGATCTGCGCCGTGCCTTGCGGGCTGATGTCGGCGTCGAATGTCGCGCCCTGGTGGTTGTATCAGCCCATGCGCCGTTTGATGGATGCCTGTCGCGCGATTAATGAAATGGTTTTTGCCATGCTGTTTATCGTGGCGGTAGGTCTGGGCCCTTTTGCCGGCGTGTTGGCGTTATGGGTGCATACCACCGGCATTTTGGCCAAACTATTTGCCGAGGCGGTCGAAGCCATCGATCCGCGGCCGGTGGAAGGTGTGCGCGCCACCGGTGCGCGCACGATAGACTGCATTATCTACGGCGTACTGCCTCAGGTAATGCCTTTATGGATTTCCTACGCGCTTTATCGCTTTGAGTCGAATGTGCGTTCAGCCACGGTGCTGGGCATGATAGGGGCGGGCGGTATCGGGGTGGTGCTGTACGACGTGATTCGCTCGTTTGAATATGCGCAGACCTGCGCCGTGATGCTGATGGTGATCGCGGTGGTATCGGTGTTGGATATGCTGTCGGCCCGAGTGCGGGCAAGGATGTTGTAAGACTGGATGGCGGCCGGCGGTTCCCGGACTGTTCAGTATTATCTAGGGCGTGTTCACGCTAATAATGGGCTTGCGTTGCCACCCACAAAGGGCGAGGGCAAGGAATGGGACGCGGCGAATACTTTGCGTATTCGCAAGGAGCATGACGCCGCCCTCGCCCTTTGTGGGTGGCAACC
>JAMFSV010000349.1 GCA_026225455.1 Burkholderiales bacterium
AAAGCTGATTTTACCCATAGGAGGCCAAAGAAGTTTATAACCTTGGAGTATGTGATGCGTCCTGTATTTATCGACGATTTGGGAATTCGGGCAAACGAAAATCTGCGCTAAAAGGCTTTCAATTCCTAAAGTAGTTATTTGCGTATTATACTTCGGGAGTCCGTCAGCGAGGATTGGATGTGAGCGAGCGACAGTACCTGGAGTGAATAAGAAATTGTGATATCCTTTTCGCTTTCGCCATCTTTTCCCGTTTAGATTTGTGATGAATATGGACCAATCATCAGGCAACCGCCCAGTGTTCATTAGGCGTTGGCTATCGACCGCAGGAATAGTTTTTTGCGAATATGAGTGCAATTCGTTCAAAATAGTAATTAAACCGAGCCAAGAGGCTAGTGTGATTTGCTGATTGGCAGTTAAATTTCCGACGAATGTGCCGAGAATGATGGGCTTTGCAAACTCAACCATTTGTTCTTCGAACGCCGCCATCCAGCCTCCATTGCATTGCTGGCAAGCGATATGAGGTTGACGACTAAAGAAATCCTTCTTGTCGGTTTGACGTGTTACAGTTCGAGCATTGGAGTTGTAGAGCATGGCTGGATCTACTTGGGGATGGTAAGCGTCCTCAGTGTGTTTTGTCCCTACCTCAAGTATCTTATTTAACCATTTAGGAAAAATATGTGTGTCAGTTGTCGGACTCTTTCCGCAAAACGGACATTTTTTGAAAGTAGTAGGTGCGGGGTGCCTAGTGAAATTTGACATTCGACGAAGATCCTAATCATTGACTGCCGAAGTTCTTTTTGCTTCTTTCTTTTCAAGAAAAAGAAGGCCTTTCTTGCCTTACCCTACTGCAACACCGGCTTTAAAAACGCTTCCAGCGCATTAAGCACCGCCAGCCGGTCCGCCGGATGGGTGAAATAATGATCGGCATTCGGCAGATAGATGGTTTGCTCATTTTTGCCGGCAGATTTGAGTGCTGCTTCCATTTTTTCGGTCTGGTTCGGCCACACGGTAAAATCCTTGCGGCCATGGATCATGAGAATTGGGATTTGCACCTGATCGGCGTGCTGTGCGGGCGACACCGCTTCGCGCTGGCTCGCGTCTTCCTGCATTTTGGGCGGCAGAAACGCGAAATTGCGGTTGTATTTGAGCATCAGCGGAATATCGGTCACGGGTGCCAGTGCCGCGGCACAGGCGTATAGTCCGGGCTCCTTCACCGCCCCTTCCAAGGCCGCGTAGCCACCATAGGCTTCGCCCACGATGCAGATTTTCTTTGGGTCGGCGAGTTTCTGGCTGACCAGCCACTTGGTGGCGTCGGTCAGATCATCCTGCATCGCCAGTCCCCATTGGTAGTTGCCCGCGTCGCGAAACGCGGTGCCGAAACCGTTCGAGCCGCGAAACTCCGGCTGAATTACGCCGTAGCCGCGGCTGACAAGAAACTGCACCAGCCAATAAAATGGCCCATAATCCCGCGTGTCGGGGCCGCCGTGCGGCAACACCACGAACGGAATCGGCCCGGTTGCCCCACCGATGGGCGTGGTGATGAGCACGGGGATCTTCATACCGTCGCGCGCCACCACATTGTCCCAGCGCGTGGGTGCCACCTCGCTATCGGGAATATTGGGATAATCAGTCAGCACCGGCGCCAGATTGGCCGGATTCTGGGTGCGGTCGAGCAGCCAAGCCACGTCGGGCTTGCCCAGATGGCGCACCAGCGCCAGCACGCGCTGGCCGTCGGTGCTGCGGTCGATGATCGCCACGCTTGCCACGCCGGTCGCCTTGGTGATGGTGGCCGCATCGGCCGCCCAATCCGGGTCGGTATAGGTGTAGGTCGAACCGGTGATCGCATAGCTCGCATAGCCCACCATGCGGCCGTTGTCGGTCATCATGTAAAGCGTACCCTCGGGCGCGCTCGCCAGGGTTTGCTTGATGGTGCCGCTGGCAATATCGATCGCCACAACGCGCGACTCGGCTTCGCGCGGGGTCAGCAGCGCATAGACGATGCTGGGGTCGGCGGGCGAAAATGCAACGTCGCTGAGCTCGTAATTGGCTTTATGCCACCCATCCGATTCCGAGCTTCGCGCGATCAGGTGAATATCGTAGCCACCGTGGGTGTCGGTGACGAGGTTGTATATCCCTGCCCGCACCACGCCAGAAGGATCGGCATACCATTTGGCGATATTTTCGAAGCTGCCCATAACCAGCTGTTTGTTGTTGGTTTTGGGATTAACGTCGAACACGGTCGGATAATCGTAGCTGAGATATGGTGCTTCCATCAGCAGATGGTCCGGCTTGTCTGACAGTGTGCTGAGCACATGGTCCTGGATTTGCGGCGTCGGGTTCCGGTTGTCGCCATAGGTGCCGCCAGTTGAACTTTCGCTGCGGTCGAAATCGATCTGCGTGCCCTGGCTGCCATCCGCGGAAACCGCAAACAGCCTGGTGTTGGCGATCGGAAACTGGCCGTACAGCATCGAGGTTACCCGTACCCCGGTCAGCACCGTCTGGTTGTCCTTCCACATCACCCAATCCGGTGTTGCATCGTTGATGCGGATCGGGGTGGTCTTGGCGGTGTCGAGGTTGGCCACCATCGGCACCACCGTGTCGCCGCTGCCGTTGATGAACAGCATCAGCTTGCCATCGGGCGACAATTGCGCCGTGGTGGCAGGCGCGTATTCGGCATAGGCCGATGCCGGCGGCGGCGCGGCCAGCGCCAGACCTGGAAACAGCGCACAACCGGCGCATAACAAACCACGCAAGCCCATAGTCATTCTCCCTAGGATTTGATTATTGATTTAGATTCTTGGCAAGACACGTCTCCGGCGTTCGGTACCGCCGGTTGGCATGGTTGATGATTACTGCAAGTTCGCTTTCAGGAACGTTTCCAGCGCGTTCAAGATCGCCAGCCGGTCGGCCACAAACGGCGCGTAATGCGTCGCATCGGGCAGATAGAGGGTGGTTTCGGTTTTGCCCGCTTTTTGCAGGGCTTTTTCCATGCGCTCGGTGTGTTCCGCCGGCACGGTGTAATCTTTGCGGCCGTGAATCAGCAGCACCGGCACCTGGATCAGATCGGCGTGCTGGTCGGGCGAGGTGGCGTTGAGCTGCTGGGTGTCGTCGCCCAGGCTGGGAATGTTGCCGTCGCCAAAAGCATTGTCGCGGCTTTCGCGGATCAGCAGCGGCAGGTCGGTAACGGGGGCGAAGGCGGCGGCGCAGCGGTATAGCGATGGCTCTTTTTCGGCGCCTTCCAACGACGCATAACCGCCATACGATGCACCGAAGATGCAGATGCGTTTGGCATCGGCCAGCCCCTGGGCAACGGCCCATTTGGTGGCGTCGGTCACGTCATCCTGCATCGCCAGGCCCCATTGCTTGAAGCCGGCTTTTTCGAAGGCGTCGCCGTAGCCGGTCGAGCCGCGGAATTGCGGCTGCAACACGCCCCAGCCGCGAGAGGCCAGGAATTGGGCGATGTAATCGAAGCCGCCGTCGTCGTTGTCCGAAGGGCCGCCATGCGGCATCACCACGAAGGGGATCGGTCCGGCCGGCGCGTTGACCGGCAGCGTGACCAGCACCGGAATGGTGAGTCCGTCGCGGGCTTTGAAGCTCAGCCATTTTTCGGGCGCCACCTGATTGTCGGGCACGTCCGGGTAATCCGACAGCAGCGGGCTTAGATTGGCCGGTTTGACTGTGCGGTCGAGCAGGTAAAGCGTTGCGGGGTGGCCGCCGATCGCAATCAAGCTCGTGGCGCGCATGCCGTCGTCGGAACGGTCGGTCAGCACGGGATTGTTGATATGCAGCGCCTTGGAAATGGAAGCCTGGTCGCGGGCCCAGCCGGGATCGGTGTAGGTCATGGCAACGCTGCGGTCGGCTAGCAGGGTGGCGTAACCCACCATGGCGGTCGCGTTGGTCACCATGTCGACATTGCCGTCGGCGATCACGCTGCTGCTGCCATCGGCGATGTTCATTTGCAGCAAACGGTTCGGATCATATGCCTGCACGTAGATCACGTTGGGGTCGGTGGGGGAAAAAGCGATGTCCTCGGCGCGAACCGGCAGCTTGTGCCAATCATCGTCTTTCGAGGCGCGGGCCAGAATCTGGCTGCTGTAAAGACCGTTGGAAAACGAGCCTTCGCTGCGCGTGATGCCGGCCCGTACCACGCCATGGCTGTCGGCGAACCAGCGCACCACATCGGCATAGGTATTTTCGACCTGACGCTTGCGGGTGCCCCACAGATCGACATCATAGACGTTCGGATAAGGCTCCCTGGCGTCCGCCGGCAGCGCCTGCATCAGAATATGGCCGTCCTGCGCGGGCAACACCGAAACAATGTCGTCCTGCACGTTTTGAATGTAGTAATCGCCGCCGCCCAGCATGATGCTTTCGCTGCCGCCGGGCTCTTCCGATATGTCGTCGAATATCACCGGCTTCAAAGCGCTGCCGTCCGATTTCAGCGCGATCAGCCGGTTGGTTGAAAAAGGTATGCCATCGGGCATGGTTCCGGTCTGCTCGATGCTGCTCAGCAAAGTTCCGCTGTCTTTCCACAGCAGCCGTCCCGGTATCCAAGGCGCGGTGGGAACCTGCACGACGTGATCGTCGTCGAGCGAGGAAACCGAAATCGCCAGCATGGTGTCGCTGGATGAGACCAGCGCGATGTGTTTGCCGTCGGGCGCCATGCGCACGGTTGCCGCCGCCGGCAGCGCTGCATAGGCCGCCGCCGGCGGCGGTGCCGCATGGGCGGCTGTGAGCAGCAACGGCAGACCGAGGGGCAGGCACAAAGAGACAAAGCGGACGCACGTCATGGATGTACCTGCCGTTTCCCGGGTTAAATTTATGATACTATTCCTTCACCCCGCCGTGTCCGGCAAGGGGGCGCATCACGTCCGGTTGATGAAATTTGCAACCTCGGGCAGTTTAGCCGCGATGTTCGGATTGGAGAGCGATTATGGATGCTACCGCCCCAACGGCGGCGACCACGGCAGCGACCGTGGGCGAGGTTTCAGCTTCGGAGCCCACCAGCGAAACCACGGCACCGGTGGCTGCGCCTGAAGCGGCGTCCGTGCCTGCTCCGGCATCCGCCCCCGCGCCTGCATCCTCGCAGGCGGGGGCTTTTCCGCCGCCCGCCGGGCAGCCCACCCAGGTCGGCTCGCACGGCATCAAGTTCGATTTCAACCTCGGCGCGCGCGTGTTGCTGCCGCAGCCTGCCGCCGGCAAGCAATGGCGCGTGCGGCTGCGCGATCTCGATACCAATAATATCCTGTTCCAAAGCGATGTCGGCGGCGCGTTCGTGAGCTCCGCCAAGCGCTTCTATGTGCATTTCGGCGTCGAAGTCTGGGAAGTCGACGGCGACGGCAAAGCCACCGAAGTGCTGGCGCACAGAATGGAACTGCGCGACCGCGAGGTGCTGGTGCAGTTTCCGATCGGCACGCTGGGCGATATTCTGGCATGGTTTCCCTATGCTGCCCGCTTCGGCAAGGTGCATGGCTGCAAGCTGACCTGCGCCATGTCGGGCCTGATCATCCCGCTGCTCAAGGATGCCTATCCCGACATTCGCTTCGTCACCCACGAAGAAGTCGCCAGCGAAAAACTCGCCGAAAAATCCTACGCCAGCTATTGCCTGGGATTATTCTTCGACGACGACGCCAACATCTGGCAGCCCACCGATTTCCGCCATGTCGGCCTGCACCGCACCGCCGGTTATATTCTCGGCGTCGATCCCACCGAGGAACCGGCGCAGCTCAGCTATGTGGACGAAGGCCGCCCGATCCCCGAGCCTTACGTGGTGATCGCGGTGCAAAGCTCCACCCAGTGCAAATACTGGAACAACCCCTACGGCTGGCACGATGTGATCGCGTTTCTGAAGGCGCGCGGCTTGCGGGTGATCTGCATCGACCAGAAACACGTGC
>JAMFSV010000350.1 GCA_026225455.1 Burkholderiales bacterium
GAATCGGGCTATAGCTTGAGTTATGCGGCGTCCATCACCGGCGTATACCAATTGGGCGGCGTCTTCGGCTCATTATTTCTGGGCTGGTCGATGGACCGGATTAATTTGCATCGCGTGCCGGCCGTGGCTTATTTTGCCAGCGCCCTGCTGCTCTTGGGGTTGGCCACGGCCTACCATTCATTTGTACTGCTCGTCATACAGGCTTTTGCGCTGGGGTTTTGTTTGATCGGGGCAATCTCGGGAATCAATGCCGTATCGGCCGTTTTTTATCCGACCGAGGCTCGCGCAACCGGCTCTTGCTGGATGCACGGGGCCGGACGCTCGGGAGCCCTGCTGAGTATTTTGGCGGGCGGGCAAATGTTGGCAATGGGGTGGGACGCCACCGCCGCGTTTATCGTGCTGATTATTCCCACACTGGTCGCGGGTTTTTCTTTGCTGGCCAAGGAACGTCAACGGCATTAAAGTTGTGTCGGGTACCCCGGATTTTTTCCTGCCGAGCGGGGCACTCCGTCCTTCAAGATCTTGCCGCTGCGCGGGAGTCATTGGGTGCGCCTGCCGCACGATCCGATTAAAGTCGCGTCGCTACCAAGGAGTCGCACATGCGCATACCGTTGCTTGAGTGCTTATATGCGGGTTTGGCCGCCTTATTGGTGCTTCCCGGCACCGCCTCGGCGCAGCAGGCGCAGGCCTACACCAATGGCCCGGTTAATTTGCGCGCGGGGCCGGCACGCGACTACCCTTTGGTGGCGCAACTGCCAAACGGTGCCCCGCTCACGGTGATGGGTTGTATCAACAATTACACTTGGTGCGACGTGGCCTCGCCCAATTTACGCGGCTGGGTTTACGCCGCGCACCTGAATTATCCCTATCAGGGCGCCAACGTCCCGGTGCTGGCCTATGGCACGACCTTGGGTTTGCCCATCGTGACTTTTTCGCTGGGTACCTACTGGGGCCAGTATTACCGCGGCCGTCCCTGGTATCGCGATCAGGGCCGCTGGGCTCACCGGCCACCGCGTCCCGCACCCATACGGCCGCCGCTCAATCGCCCGTCACCGGGTGGGGCGCGGCCGCCAGGCGGTGGGCGGCCGCCCGGACCTGGAGCAGCACCTGGAGGCCGTCCTCCAGGCAGTGGCGGCGGCCGTCCGCCGGGGAATAGGCCGGCACCCGGCAGACCTACACCCGGCGGACCGTCAGGACGGCCCAATGGAGGCGGAGGTGGAGGCGGTGGCGACCGCGGTGGGCCGCCTCGCCAAAATTAGGCTACGCCGCCCTGAAAGCCGGCGCCGCGAGCAGAACTTGTTGCAAGTCCTGGAACTCCGCGGCACGGTTTTCGTCGAATGTGCGGCAGGTGAATGTCGGCATATTCAAGATCAGGCCCCTGCGCCATAAAGTTGGAAGGGCCGGATGGGTGCGATGGGTGCGATAGCATCGGCGTGTGCCGTCGCGCCGGATCTCCCTCGGTTTAGCTTCATCGCTACGGAATCAGCGAACGTAAGCGTCATCGACTTGTCTCAAAACACGAGTACAACAATTAAGCGCAAGCAGCGGGTCATTTTCGTTACGTTTGGTCGCTGTGTTGCCGGTAACGATCCGGGTGCCGGCAGTCGCAGAAGCCGGCCATTTCACGCGGCGTTCGCGGCGCTCGCCTGGTGTCCTGTTGCGTAAATTGTTTGATGAATGAAATTGCGCAATGGGGCACTCACTCACACAATGAGGTGATGCCTATGTCCAATCGACTCGATTCGATTCAGCACATTGTGGTTCTGATGCTGGAGAACCGCTCCTTCGATCATATGCTGGGTTTGCTGTATGCGGAGCAGAACAATCAAGCACCGTCGGGCCAGGCTTTCGACGGCTTGAGCGGCAATGAATCCAATCTTGACGCCAATGGCGAAGCGGTCAAGGTGTATGCGCTTCAAGTCGATGACGATAATGCATATTTCCAGCCCGGCGCCGACCCGGGCGAAGGCTACAGCGCGACCAATTCGCAGTTGTTCGGCAGCGCCAACGCCCCAACGCCGCCGCTTGCCACCAATCAAGGTTTTGTCACCGATTATGCTTATACCCTGGGCTGGCAAGCCACGGAAAAGGGCTGGTCCATCCTGCCGGGCACCGTTGCATCCGACATCATGGGGATCTACCCGCCGACGATGCTGCCGGTATTGTCCGGGCTGGCGCGTGGTTACGCGGTATGCGACCAGTGGTTCAGTTCCGCGCCGACCGAAACCCTGCCGAACCGGGCCTTCGTCTGCGCCGCGACCAGCCAGGGGCATATGGACGACAAGACCAAGTCGTATACCGCACCCAGTATTTTCGGCTTGCTGTCCAAGCATAATCAAAGCTGGGCGATTTACGGCTATAACCAGCCGCCGCTGACGCGGCACAATTTCCCGGATACGACTCAGGCCGCGGAAAGTCATTTCGGTTTGTTCACCGACTTTCAGGCCGCCGCCAAACAAGGCACACTGCCCGCCTATACCTTCCTCGAGCCAAGCTGGGATGCCGCCGGCAACAGTCAGCATCCGAACTACGACGTAGCCTTGGGCGAACAATTTATCCACGACGTGTATTACGCCTTGCGCAGCAATAGCGCGAGCTGGAACCAGACTTTATTGATTATTACCTACGATGAGCACGGCGGATGTTATGACCACGTACCGCCGCCGTCGGGTGCGGTACCGCCGGATCAGTCGGCCGGCGAGTATGGTTTCGATTTCACCCGCTTCGGTGTGCGGGTGCCGACCGTGCTGGTCTCCCCGCTGATCGCGCCGGGTACTGTGTTCCGCGTGCCCGCAGGCTCGATGCCGCTCGATCACACTTCCGTGCTGAAGACGGTTGAAACGCGCTGGGGCTTGCCCTCATTGACCGCCCGCGACGCCGCTGCACCCGATGTCGGCGCCGTGCTGACGCTTGCCGTCGCGCGCAGCGACGACCCGCTGGCAGGGGTGACGGTACCCAAATCGACGGGGGCCAATCCGGCAGCCGACCAACCGTCGCATCTGCAACAAGTGCACGCCGAGCTGGTAGCGTTACTGCCGGTACCCGATGCCAAGGGCGGCACGCACCACAGCATGCCGGCGCTGCACACCAATGCGGAGTATGCGCATTACATTGCCTCGCGCACTCAAGCGTGGATCGCCAGCCGCAAACCTGCGGCTAAATAAAATAAACCGCGGCCCGCGCGCAAGCGATGCGCGCGGGCCTC
>JAMFSV010000351.1 GCA_026225455.1 Burkholderiales bacterium
CATACCAGCGGTCGACTATGTCGCCAGCTTGAATCAAACCGATCTGCATTTCACGCAAATTGCGGAAATCATCCAACCGCAAGGTCGCGTCGCGCTGATCGACGATCCGCAGACACTCGATGTGCGTCTGTTGAAACGCAAAAGCGTTTCGCTGCATTGGGAATTTATGTTTACCCGCGCCATGTTCGACACCGCCGACCAGATCAAGCAACATGAGTTGCTCGGGCAAGTGGCGGCCTTGATCGATGCGGGAAAACTGAAGACCACGATGAGCGAACACTTCGGCACAATCAACGCCGCCAACTTGAAGCGTGCGCATGCGCTGCTGGAAAGCCATCGCGCGAAAGGCAAAATCGTACTCGAAGGTTTTTGATCGTGCGCCGGGAACCGGGGCCTGCGACCATGCCGGCAGCCGGTTCCCGCAGCGGGATGAGGCGCGTTTCAACTACACGGAACTGAGCAGGCGCGCGATTTTTTCACCGAGAAATGCCTTGAGGGTATTCACCGTCGGCGACAACATCATCCGATGCGGACACAGCATATACAGCGGGTAAGGCTCGGTGGCGTAATCGGTCAGCACGCCGACCAGACGCCCGGCCCGTAAATCCTGCAATACATCGAGTTTCGATTTATAGGCCAGGCCCCGGCCCTCGACCGCCCAGCGATGGACCAACTCGGCATCGTCGCTGATGCGGTCGCCTTTCACCGAGATCGTTTGCGCGGTATCGCCGGTGCCGAAACGCCAGTCGTTGTACATCGTATCGCCGAGCATAAAACATAAACAATTATGCGCAAGCAGATCGTCGGGCACGACGGGTTTGCCATGCCGGGAAAAATACGCCGGCGCGCCACACAACACACGCTGATTACCAACCTCCAGCGGCAACGCCACCAGGGTCGAATCCGCCGGCTTGCCATAACGAATCACCACATCCACCGTTTCGCGGAACATATCGACCAGCCGATCGCTGATGCGGATTTGCAGGCGTACTTGCGCATGGCGGTTCTGAAACTCGTCCAGCCAGGGCATCAGGACATGCCGCCCAAGATCGGATGGAATCGAGAGCGACAAATTGCCGCCGATCAGGTTTTTCCCTTGCGCCATCGAGGCTTTGCCGGCCGCCAATGCGGCCAGGGCTTGACGGGCGAAGCCGAGGTAACGCTCGCCTTCCGGCGTGAGCCGCAAACTGCGGGTGGAACGCACCAATAAACGCGTATCCAAAGCGGTTTCCAGCCGCTTCAGCGCGGCGCTCGCCACTGCCGGGGTAAGGTCAAGTTCACGCGCCGCGGCCGACAGGCTGGCATTGTCGGCCGTGTGTACAAAAATCTGCAGATCTTCCAAACGTTCCATGCGGTCCTTCAGTGCTCGCTGCGGCCTACCCATTAGAACTGCCCAATGCCGCTCAGGCCGATCAGCGCGCCACCCGCCAACACCCACAGCGGATGCACCCGGGTCCTGAAGGTGACAAGAGCGCACACCGCGGTAATGATACCCAAACTCCACACCGGATCGGAGGCCCGTGTAATCAACCACGCGCTGGCGCTGACCAGCCCCACCGTCATCGGCGCCAAGCCGGTCTGCACCATGCGCCGCCACGGCGCGTCCTTGAAGCGCCGCCATCCGTGCAAACTCAGCCCGGTCACGATGGAGGACGGTCCGAACTTCGCCAGAGTGGCGACCAGGACCCCAGGCCAACCCGCCACCCGCCAGCCGATCAGCGTCACGATCATCAGATTGGGACCCGGAGCCGCTTGCGACAAAGCGAACATGGCACTGAAATCCTGGGCGCTCATCCAGTGATGGATTTCGACTACCTGGCGTTGCATTTCCGGCAAGATGGTATTGCCGCCGCCGAATGCCAACAGGGAAAGCTCGGCGAAGATCGCGGCCAGCGAAAGGAGGACGGCGCTCATGCAATCCACCTCCAGCTCACGAAGATGCTGAGCGGAACCAGCACCGCCATGGTCGGCAACAAAGGCAAGCGCAACACCGCCATCGCCACAAAAAACAAAGCCGCAAGCGCAAGCGCCAGCGGCTTGCCGCGCAACGGCATGGCCATTTTCAACGCGGTCGCGACCAACAGGCCGGCCGCCGCCGCGGCAAGGCCGCCAAACATATGCTGAATATAGCTATCGTTGAAACGCTGGTAGATCACGCCCAAGCCAATCACGATGGCGGAGGGCGCCGCGATCAAGCCCACCAGCCCGGCGACGGCGCCGGGAATGCCGCGAAACTGCAAGCCAACGGCGACCGATAAATTGATGATATTGCCGCCGGGCAGAAATTGGCATAAACCCAGCAACTCGGTAAATTCGTCACCATCCAGCCAACGCCGCTCCTCGACGATCATCCGCCGTGCCAACGGCAACACGCCGCCAAAACCTATCAGACCCAGGAACAGAAAACCCACAAACAATTCACGCGTGGACGGCACATGCAAACCGGCGCTTTCCCGGGCGGCGGTCTCGGCCGCGCGAGGCATCTCACTGCGGTCACCGCTTAGGTCACCGCTTGGGTCATGGCTCCGATGGTTGCTGTGCCGCGGTAATTTTGGATCTGCTGAATTCATCACAACGCCTCTCTGGGCTGCAACGCCACGACATCAGTCGAGATTCGAAAGATCTGGCCGGCAATGCATGGAAAATAACAACTTCAGAGAAATATACAGCGCGAGACGATTAGGAAGAATCGATATTTTTACGAGTGACTTGTGACTTTTAATCACATACAGAGAAAGATGGAGCGACACCTGCGAAAGTACAGGTCACAGGGCTCGGGATCAGATGGGGGTCAGCGGCGGCCCGGGCAGAACCGCGCAGCGGGGCAAGCGGCTTCGGCTTGCGAGCGGGCGCGCAGACGCAGCCGGCGGGAGTGCGGGAGCGCCTCAGGCTTCGTTACGCGCAGCAGCCAGCAAGGTTTTGGCGGCCTCCCAAGCCTCGGTTCCGGCAGTCTTGCGACCGCAGATTTGAGCCATCAGCGTGGCACCGTCGATCAACATGATAAATACTCGCGCCAGTTCCGTGGCTTTGCGCGCGCTCAGCAGTTGCTTGAGAATGTCGCGCAGGAACGCCGTCAATTGCAACTTTTGCGTCACTGAAACCTGATGGATTTCGTTGGCTTTGTCATTAAATTCGGATGCAGCATGGGCAAACATGCAACCGGTAAATGACGGCGAGCGGAACCATTGATCGTGCCAGCGAAACACCGCTTTAAGCCGCGCTTCGGGGTCTTCAATGCCGGCCACGTAATCGGCCAAGGACTCTTTACACACCCGGGTGCGCTCTTTCAGCACCTCCACTACCAGAGAACTCTTGGAGGGAAAATGACGATACATGGTCATTTTGGCCACGCCGGAGTCGGCAATGATGCGGTCGATCCCCACGGCGTGATAACCGTTCTCCGAGAACAAATCCGTCGCCGTGTTCAAGACGGCCATGCGTTTGTCTTCCATCAGATGCTTCGCCTTACTGTTTATGGGGTGCCTGCCCCAAACCATGTCAAAAATGCTGGACTGCTACCTTTGCGTCGCGGCCCGCCGCCGCTCATGTCATCGGAAAATCGAGATGGCAACCGCAAACCGGCATTCGATACCGCCTCTACCTTGGTCACACTGAACAAAATTATTTCTATTCAATATAGTTAGAGATATGAATAGGATCATTTGAACAATACTTAGGTTCCAGGAAAGTGGCATTCCGCATAATGTACCCTGGTATACAAAGTGCAATTTTCAATAATCAATAAATGCGCCAAATGCCCACTTTTCTGAGTCGGACCCAGAGCGCGCCTAAGACTCGGCGCGCGCCACGGCCAGCAAATTTTTAGCGGCCTCCCAAGCTTCCGTCGCGCAGGTCTTGCGACCGCAGATCTGCGCCATCAGGGTGGCGCCATCGAGCAACATGATAAATATCCGCGCCAACTCCGTGGCTTTGCGCGCGCTCAGCAGTTGCTTGAGGATGTCGCGCAGGAACGCCATCAATTGCAGCTTTTGTGCCACCGAAACCTGATGGATTTCGTTGGCTTTGTCATTAAATTCGGACGCCGCATGGGCAAACATGCAACCGGTAAATGACGGCGAGCGGAACCATTGATCATGCCAGCGAAACACCGCTTTAAGCCGTGCTTCGGGGTCTTCAATGCCGGCCACGTAATCGGCCAAGGACTCTTTACACACCCGGGTGCGCTCTTTCAGCACCTCCACTACCAGAGAACTCTTGGAGGGAAAATG
>JAMFSV010000352.1 GCA_026225455.1 Burkholderiales bacterium
GACGTGTGCCTGCGGCACCCAGTGCCAACCGGGCGTTCAACGGTACGGCTCAGCCGCATACAGCAGCACCTCATGCGGCAGCGCCTCGCGCCGCGGTGACACGTCCGATTGCAGCCAAGGCGCTCAAGGTCAACGCCAGTTCCAGGGATTCCGATTCGGATTGGGAAACCTTCTAAAGCGGGGCCGGGCGGCAGCCGAGAGGCAGCCGGCCTGCGCCAGCTTGAAAGTCTGCATTGTGGCAAGATGGCGGCTTATCCCCAGACGTAGCGCGCCGAGTCTCGACTGGGCGGCGCCAACCATTCTGCCGCTTGTATTGCAGCCCTTTTGTAAGGAAGCCCCATGAACGACATCTTGAACCGAAAAAATGTGTTGACCGCTTTGGCCGGCGCCGTTGTGTCGCTGTCGCTGTCATTAGCCTGCATGAGCACGGCGCAAGCAGCGTTGAAAGACGGTGCGGCCGCACCGGATTTCACCACGCAGGCTTCGTTGGGCGGCCAGGTGAGCACCTATTCCTTGCATGAGGCGTTGAAGCAAGGGCCGGTCGTATTGTATTTTTATCCGGCGGCGTTTACTACCGGCTGCACCATCGAGGCCCATGAGTTTGCCGATGCGGTCGATCAATATAAGGCGCTGGGCGCGACGGTGATCGGCGTGTCGCACGACAATATCGAGACCCTCAATAAATTCTCGGTCAGCGAATGCCGCAGCAAGTTTGCGGTGGCGGCTGACCCCGATCGCCACATCATGACCGCCTACGACGCCACGCTGCCGCTGACGAAATATGCGAATCGGGTGTCATATGTGATTGCGCCGGACGGCAAGGTGATTTATTCGTTCACCAGCTTGTCGCCGGATCTGCATGTGCACAATACCTTGCAGGCGCTGCAGCAATGGGTGAGTCAGCATCCCAAGCAGTGATGCGCCAGGCGAGCCGGAGCACCAAGCGCCGGTCTCGCGGGTCTTGCCGGCGGGGGCCGGCTTGAGTATCAAGAGTCTGGAGACGGAAGCCGAGCGATCCTGCTCAACTTCCAGCCTCGGCCTGCGCCAATCAGGCGGTCGTGCCCGGCGCCGCTGCGCTACCCGAACGGCGTGCCGCCCAACGGGTGCGCAGCCGGTCCATGTAGAGATAAACCACCGGCGTGGTGTAGAGCGTCAGCAACTGGCTGACGATTAAACCGCCGACAATCGATACCCCCAACGGCTGGCGCAATTCGGCACCCGTACCCTGGCCGAACGCGAGCGGCAGGGCGCCCAGCATGGCGGCAAAGGTGGTCATCATGATCGGCCGGAAACGCAGCATACAAGCCTGATAGATGGCATCGCGCGAATTTAATCCGTCGCGGCGCACCGCTTCCAGCGCAAAGTCGACCATCATGATGGCGTTTTTCTTGACGATGCCGATCAGCAAAATCACCCCGATCATCGCAATGATGCTGAGGTCGAGATGGAAGATCAGCAAGGCCAACAAAGCACCGACCCCGGCGGATGGCAGCGTCGACAAAATGGTCAGCGGATGGATATAGCTTTCATACAAGATGCCGAGCACGATATACACCGCCGCCAGCGCGGCGAGAATCAGCAGCGGCATACTGGAGAGCGACTGCTGAAAGGCTTGCGCGGTGCCCGCGAAGCTGCCGTGGATGGTTGAGGGCACGCCGATCGCGGCCATCTTGGCGGTGATCGCGCGCGTCGCGTCCGACAGCGACACGCCGGGCGGCAGGTTAAACGAGATGGTGGTAGCGGCAAACTCGCCCTGGTGGTTGACGGCCAGCGGCGTGTTGCCCGGGCCATGGCTGGCAAGAGCGCTTAGTCGGATCATGGTCTCTTGCGAGGTGCTGACGGGCGCGCCGCTTGAGGTGCTTGAGTGACCGGACGCGGCAATTGAATTGATCGCCTGGTTGCGCGCCGAATCCGCCGCCACCGAAGCGGCACTGATAATGGTGCTGCCCGTAGCCGTGGTACCGCTGCTTGAACCGGTGGTGGTGGTACTGGTGGTTTGGGCACTGGTTACCGTGCCGGCCGGTGCATTGGTGGTTTGCGCGCCGCTGGCGGTGCCGCCCGAGGTACTAATGTACAAGTCGTCCAAGGTATCGGGGTTTTGCCAATAGCGCGGCGCGACTTCCATCACCACGTGATATTGATTCAAGGCGTTGTAGATGGTCGAGACCTGGCGCTGGCCGAAGGCATCGTACAAGGTGTTATCGATCTGCAGCGGTGTGATGCCGAGCCGCTTGGCGGTCACCCGGTCATACTGGACATCGGTTTCCAGGCCTTTTTCCTGTTGATCCGAATTGACGTCGGCAAGTAGCGGTAGCGTTTGCAACGCGGTTGTCAGCTTGGGCGTCCATTCATATAGGTCGGGGGTCGAATCGCTTAACAGCGTGAACTGATATTGCGCATTGCTTTGCCGGCCGCCCACGCGCAAATCCTGCATGGCCTGCAGGAACATGCGCGCACCGGCAACCTGGTTGAGTTGCGGACGTAAGCGCGCAATCACCTCGTCGGCCGAGATTTTGCGCACGCCAACCGGTTTTAAGGTGATAAAGACAAAACCCGAATTGGTCTGCCGCCCGCCGGTGAACGCGACGGCACCTTCAACCGCGGGGTCGGCGTTGACCAGTTGCACAAATTTGGCCAGTTTGGTTTTCATCAACTGGAACGAAATACTCTGGTCGGCCTGCACCCCGCCTATCATCAAGCCGGTATCTTGCTGCGGGAAAAAGCCTTTGGGAATAATCGCGTACAAGTAAAAATTGAGCGCGATGGTGGCAATCAGCACCAATAAAATCAACAGAGGATGGCGCAAGGACCAGTTCAAGGAATCGCCGTAACCTTGATGCAAGCGGGCCAGTTGGGCGCCAAACCAGCTACCGATGCGGCTTGGGCGGCGCGGTTTATGCGCCGGGTCGTTCTCGTCGCTTTTGTCTTTCAGCAGGCGCGCGCACATCATCGGCGTGGTGGTGAGCGACACCACCAGCGACACCACAATGGCCAAGGACAAGGTGATGGCGAATTCACGGAATAAACGGCCGACAATGCCGCCCATCAGCAGGATCGGCAAAAACACGGCGATCAGCGACAAGCTGATGGCAAATACCGTAAAGCCGACTTCGCGTGCACCGACATAGGCCGCCTGCATGCGCGGCATCCCGGCTTCGATATGCCGTGAAATATTTTCCAGCACCACGATGGCGTCATCGACCACGAAGCCGGTGGCGATCGTCAGCGCCATCAACGATAGATTGTCGAGGCTGAAATCCATCATGTACATCGCGGCGAAGGTGCCGATAATCGCAATCGGCACGGCCACCATGGGAATCAAGGTGGCACGCCAGTTGCCGAGAAAGACAAATACCACCAGCGTGACCAGCACCACGGCAAGCAACAAAGTGCGTTCGGTATCGCGCAACGAGGCGCGAATGGTGGTGGTGCGGTCGGCGGTCGGCGTCACCGTCACCGAGGCGGGCAGGGAGGCGCGCAGTTGCGGCAACAAGGCCCGCACGCGATCCACCGTGTCGATGATATTGGCCCCGGGTTGGCGGTACAAAATCACCAGCACGGCGGGGTGGCCGTTATAGAGCCCCAGGTTGCGCAGGTCTTCGACGGAATCGACCACTTCGCCGAGATCCGATAGATGCACCGCGCTGTTGTTGCGGTAGGCGACTACCAGATCGCGATATTGCTTTGCCTTGCTGGCCTGGTCATTGGTGTAGATCTGGAACCGCATCGCACCATTGTCGAACGAGCCCTTGGGACTGTTGGCATTGGCCGAGGCCAGCGCGGCACGGATATCTTCCAGGCCGATACCATAATGATTCAGTGCCGTCGGGTTGAGCTCGATACGCACGGCCGGGTTGGCTGAACCATTGACGTCGACTTCGCCGATACCCTGAACCTGCGATAGCGATTGTTGCAGCACCGTGGCCGCGGAATCGTAAAGCTGTCCGGCCGACATGGTGTCCGAGGTCAAGGCCAGGATCAGGATCGGCGAATCCGCCGGATTGATCTTGTGATACTGGGGATTGCTGCGCAAGCTGGTAGGCAGGTCGGCGCGGGCGGCATTGATTGCCGCCTGCACGTCGCGCGCGGCGCCGTCGATATCGCGGTCAAGGCCGAACTGCAAGGTGATGCGCGCGGCCCCCAGGGAACTGGTCGAGGTCATTTCCGTGACGTCGGCGATCTGTCCGAGATGGCGCTCCAACGGACTGGCGACGCTGGTTGCCACATTGTCCGGATTGGCGCCAGGCAGCGACGCCTGCACCGAGATGGTCGGGATATCGACTTGCGGCAGCGGCGCGACCGCCAGGTTGGTGAAGGCAAAGACCCCCGCCAGTGCCACGCCGATAGACAACAGCGTGGTGGCGACCGGACGCGCGATAAACGGGCGCGAAATATTCATGCCGGCCGCCCCTCAAGCACGGTTGCGGTGACGGCTCGCTGCAACAGCGCGGGCCGAGTGCAAATGGGTGAATGCGGCATCATGGCGCGCTCGGATCTTCGTCGCGAGCATGCGGCACCTCGGTATTGCCGAAGTGACCGCCGAAGCGGCGTTTCGCGCGAGTGGCTACCCGGTCGAACGCCAGATAAATCACCGGCGTGGTAAACAAGGTCAGCACCTGGCTGACCACCAGGCCGCCGGCAATCGCAATCCCCAGCGGATGCCGCAATTCGGACCCGGCGCCCCAGCCGAGCATCAACGGCAAAGCGCCGAGCTAGGCGGCCGAGGTGGTCATCAAGATGGGGCGGAAGGGCAGCAGGCAGGCGTGGTAAATGGCTTCGCGCGGCGATTTGCCTTCTTCGCGCTGAGCTTCCAGGGCGAAGTCGATCATCATGATGGCGTTTTTCTTGACAATACCGATCAGCAGCACGATCCCGATGATGCCGATGATATCCAGGTCATGGCCGGTAATCAGCAGTGCCAGCAAGGCACCCACGCCGGCAGACGGCAGTGTCGACAAAATCGTGATCGGGTGCACAAAACTTTCGTACAACACGCCCAGCACGATATACATCGTCACGCTGGCGGCCAGGATGAGGAACAATTCATTCGACAGCGAGGCCTGGAACGCCAGCGCCGCGCCCTGGAAGCGGGTATTGAACGAAGGCGGCAAATTGATCTGCTGCTCGGCATCCTTGATCGCATCGACCGCGGCGCCGAGCGAGGCGCCCGGTGCGAGATTGAACGAAATGGTGGTCGAGGGGAACTGACCCAGGTGGCTGATCAGCAGCGGGGCCGGTTGCTCGGTAAAGGTGGCAATCGCCGATAACGGTACTTGCCCGCCCGATGAGGTCGAGGAGGGCAGATACAGCGTGCCCAATGCATCGACGGTGTGGGTTAATAGCGGATCGGCTTCGAGGATCACGCGGTATTGATTCGACTGGGTAAAGATGGTCGAGACAATGCGCTGGCCGAAAGCATCGTAGAGGGCGCTATCGACGGTCGCGGGGGTAATGCCGAAACGTCCCGCGGTGGAGCGGTCGATATTGATGTAGACCGATTTACCGTTCTGCTGCAAATCGCTGGCGACGTCGGCCATGCTGGGCGAGGCTTGCAGCTTTTGCAACAATTTCGGCACCCAGGCGGCAAACTCGGTCGGGTTGGCGTCTTCCAGAATAAATTGGTATTGGGTAGCGCTGACGGTCGAGTCGATGGTCAGGTCTTGTACCGGCTGCATGAAAAGCTCGACGCCCGATACCTTATTGGTTTCTTGCTGGATGCGACGGATAATTTCGCTGGCGGTGGCGTGACGGCTATCATAGGGCCGCAGGTTGATCAGGAAGCGTCCGCTGTTTTGTGTCAGGTTGGTGCCGTCGACGCCGATAAACGACGACAGACTCTCGACATCGGGGTCGGTCAGGATGGCGGCGGCAAGATCTTGCTGATGCTGCGCCATTGCCGCATACGAAGTCGATTGAGCCGCTTGCGAGATGCCCTGGATTACGCCGGTATCCTGGATCGGGAAGAAGCCCTTGGGAATCAAGACATAGAGCAATACCGTCACCACCAGCGTCAATGCGGCGATCAGCAGCGTCAGCGGCTGGCGATCCAGCACCCACACCAGGGCACGGCCATAAGTGCCGATGATCCGCTCAAAAAATGCGCGGGTATGGGCTTCGAAGCGTTGCATCCGGCCGGCGCTGTCGGTGGCCGGCGAGTGGTGCAATAGCTTGGCGCATAACATCGGCACCAAGGTCAGCGAGACCACCGCCGAAATCACAATGGTCACAGCCAGGGTAATGGCAAACTCGTGGAACAGGCGGCCCACCACGTCACCCATAAACAGCAGCGGGATCAACACGGCGATCAGCGACACGGTCAAGGAAATAATGGTGAAGCCGATTTGCTTCGAGCCTTTGAGCGCCGCATCGAAGGCGGAGTCGCCCATTTCGACATAACGCGCAATGTTTTCGATCATCACGATGGCGTCGTCGACCACAAAACCGGTGGCGATGGTCAAAGCCATCAAGGACAGATTGTCCAGCGAGAAGCCGCACAAATACATCACGGCCAGGGTGCCGATCAGCGACAACGGGACCGACAAACTGGGAATCAGGGTCGCATAGATATTCGACAGAAAGACGAAAATCACCAGCACCACCAGCAACACCGAGACCGCCAGTTCAAACTGGACATCGCGTACCGAAGCCTTGATGGTGACGGTACGGTCGGTCAGGATCTGTACATCGATGGCGGCGGGCAGCGAGGTTTGCAGTTCGGGCAGCAGTTTCTTGATCGAATCGACAACATTGATCACATTCGCGCCCGGTTGGCGCTGAATGTTGACGATGATGGCCGGGGTTTTGTTGACCCAGGCGCCCAGCTTGGAATTTTCCGCGCTCTGCGTGACTTTGGCCACATCGCTGAGCAATACCGGATGCCCGTTTTTGTATGCGATGACGGCGCCGGTATAACCGTCGGCGCTTTGCAATTGGTCGTTGGCGTTGATCGTGTAGGCGCGCGATGGCCCGTCAAAACTGCCTTTTGGGGTGTTGACGTTGATATTGCCGATGGTGGTGCGCAAATCGTCAAGGTTCAAGCCGTAAGCGGCGAGAGCCTGAGGGTTGGCCTGAATCCGTACCGCCGGGCGTTGGCCGCCGCTGATGGTGACCAGGCCGACCCCCGCGACTTGCGAGATCTTTTGCGCCAGGCGGGTGTCCGCCATATCCTCAAGCTGCGTCAGCGGCAGGGTCTTGGAGGTAATCGCCAGAGTCAGGATCGGTGCATCCGCCGGGTTGACCTTGGCGTAGATCGGCGGTGCGGGCAGGTCGGAAGGCAACAGATTGCCGGCTGCATTGATGGCGGCCTGGACTTCCTGTTCCGCCACGTCGAGCGGCAAATCGAGACTGAATTGCAGCGTGATCACCGAGGCGCCTGCCGAACTGGTCGACGACATCTGGTTCAGGCTGGGCATTTCGCCGAATTGACGTTCCAGGGGCGCCGTGACCGAAGAGGTCATGACTTCGGCGCTGGCGCCTGGATACAACGTCTGCACCTGAATCGTGGGATATTCGACCACGGGCAAAGCCGACAGCGGCAAGTAATGCAGCGCCACCAGACCGACCAGCAAGATGGCGGCCATCAGCAACGCAGTGCCGACAGGCCGCAGAATAAAAATACGCGAGGGATTCATGCGGTCACGCGCTCACTAAAACGAAAAAGATCGGACTCGGAAGGTGTTGCTGATGCAGGTCCGGTTTATTGCGCATCGTTTTGATGATGATGTGCGTGGGCCGCCGAGGCACCCGACGCTCCGCTGGCGCCCCAGGCGTGCGAGGCACCCCCCCATCCATGCTTGCCGGTGTGAACCGCATCTTTGCCGACACCCAGCTCACTGCCGCTGGCGATCGCCGGGGCGGTGACAACCTCGATTTTCGAGCCTTCACGTAAGCGGTCGGTACCGTCGATCACCACCTTGTCGCCCGGCGCAACGCCGGACAGCACGCTGGTGCGTTCGCCGTCGACAATATCGGTTTTAACCACACTGACACTGACGGTATTATCGGGTTTAGCGATGTACACATATTGCCCGATAGACCCAGTCTGGATCGCCGATGACGGTACTACCACGGCATCGTGCCGCACATCGACCAGCAAGCGGGCATTGACGAACTGGCTGGGGAACAGTTTCAGGTCGGTATTGGGAAAGGCCGCGCGCAATTTGAGAGTGCCGGTGGTGGTGTCGATCTGATTGTCGACGGTTTGCAGCACACCGCTGGACAATAAGGTCGAGTTGCTGCGGTCATAGGCTTGCACCGGCAGATGGGCGCCGCTGTTAAGACGTGCCAGCACCGGCGGCAGATTATCTTCGGGAATGGTAAAAATCACGCTCATCGGGGTCATCGTGGTGATGATCACAATCCCGTTGGTGTCGCTGGTTTGCGCATAATTGCCCGGGTCTACCTGACGCAGGCCGACGCGGCCGTCGACGGGCGCTACGATGTGGCAATAGGTCAAATCGAGTTGATAAGTGCGCACCTGAGCGCGATCCGCGTCGACCTGGCCGTTGTATTGTTTGACCAGATAACGCTGGTCATCGACTTGTTGCGCGCCGATCGAGTCCTGCTTGAGCAGGGTTTCATAACGCTGCAGGTCGGCCTGGGCCTGGGCCAGCAGTGCGCTGTCGTGAGCCAGCGTTCCTTGCGCCTGTTGCAGTGAGATTTCGTAAGGGCGGGGGTCGATCTGCGCCAGGAAATCGCCTTTGCGCACCATCTGCCCCTCGGTGAAACCGACTTCCATCAGTTGCCCCGAGATTTGCGTACGCACGGTGACCGTGGCAATCGGGGTAACCGTGCCGAGGGCGTTCAGCTGAACCGGCATATTGCCTTGCACCACAGTGGCTACGCGCACCGACTGCGGGCCGGTTGCGGCGCCGGCTCCCCCTGCGCCAAAGCGCCCACCCGCTGCAGGCGCGCCGCCGGCAACCCGATGCCGGTGCCAGAGTGCCACGGCGATGAGCACAATGATGATCAGCAGGCCGATCCAGATCAGGCGGCGGCGCCTGGCTTGCCTGGCGGTTTGGATCGAATTGTAGGGTGCGGCAGAGGACGTCGAGCTTTCGGATTCGTTCATCGATATTTCTTAGTGACTGGCAGGCCGGTGTTTGAAAGGACGTCTACGCGGTTAAACAGGCTGATCCGCATAGCCGGGGACCCGGCAAGTGGGGTGGATTTGCCAGGAATGTCCGGATGAAGTCGGAGTTGGCCTTTCACGCTAAGTGCAAAATGCTACGTGTGACTGGGCGCAGAGTCTACTGTACCGATGTTTCGGCCGGTTACATAAGACCCATATACATGCGTACGCACTTATTTTAAAGGACAACGGACGCTTAAGGGCGAACGCCCGCGCTCTTTTTGCGGAAGCGGGAGGCGGATGCCGACGCGGCACAGCGCAGCCCCTGGCAATAGGGGGCGCTGGGGTGGGAGCCGGTATGAATAGGGCGAAATCAGGTGTGGACTGCGACCAGATGGTTGACCGCGGTGCTGACCGATGCGCCGGACACGCCGTAAACATGAAGGGAAATAGCCGCTGCCGGGTGCGGGTTGCCCAGGCGATGGATTCCGCCGAGACCTGCGTCGGTATAACTGACCTCATGAGGCAAGCGCGCTGCGGCCGCGCCGAGTTGCGCCGCCTGGGTGGTTTCACACCAGTCGAAACGGGATTCGGAGAGCGCGCCGTGCAGCACGCTATAAGCGCACCAGGTATGGTGTCCATGCACCGGACTGTACTGATCCTTTTCCCAAACAATGGCGACTGCGCTATAGCGTCCCTGTGGATCGGCCAGCAGCAGGTGGCGTTGATAGCCGGGTGCGGCATTGGCCGAGCTTGCCACAATTGCCGTGAGGTCGCGGCCACGGTGCTGCCGGGGCAGCAGTGAAGCGAGGTCGGTTTGTGCCGCAAAGTGGCTCAGCGCGATATCTAATCTCCGCGCGCGTTGGCCTGGATGCGACCCGGCCATGGCGTCGAGCGCCGAACTCAGTTGCTCCAAGGCTATAAGCTCGGCGGGGTTCAGTAGCGCCGCCGATGCCGCCAGGCAGGGGTTTGATCGGCCAGGGGAAAGGCTGAGCGCGGTCAGGTCGAATGAAGGTGTCATGGCGTTGAAAGGCTGTGGAACAGGTACTTATTTATAGCAAGAAGCCGCGAGAAACGGTTTCTGTTATTTGCTGTTAAAACGGCCTATGATAGAAAAATATTCTCTTATTGAGATGAATCATGGATAGCATTGACAAAAAACTACTGGAATTGCTGCAAGCCGACGTGTCGATACCCATTGCCGAACTTGCGGTGCGCGTCAATCTTTCGCAAACACCGTGTTGGAAACGGGTCCAACGGCTGAAAGACAGCGGCATGATCCGCGCGCAGGTGGCTTTATGCGATGCTGCCAAGCTGGGCGTGGGCACCACCGTGTTTGTCTCGATTCGCACCAATCAGCACAACGAGGCCTGGGCCAAGCAATTTCTCAGCGCGGTGGAACGGTTGCCCGAAGTGGTCGAGGCGTACCGCATGAGCGGCGAAACCGACTATCTGTTGCGTGTGGTGGTCTCCGATATCGGCGACTACGACCGGGTGTATCAGCAGTTGATCCGCGACGTGTCGCTCAGCGATGTCAGTTCGAGCTTCGCCATGGAGCAGCTTAAATATTCGACGGCCCTGCCGGTGCGATGAGTGGCCGCTATCCGGCGTACAATTGGCCCGGTTTCGAGTGGCACGGACTGGACCAGCCCGGTGTAGAGGCGCTGCATGAGTTCGGCGTACGCGTGGCCGCAAATTTTTTACTCAGGATAGTTATGGCGAATCAAGCAAAACGTAAAGACCCGACTCGCGGGGTTTCGATTTTCTTTTTGGTGGTGATTTTGTTGGTGCTGGCCGCCATTTTGTACAAGGGCGTGACCGGCCGTAATGAATATGAAGCGGAACAGCGGGCGGCGCAGGCGGCCACTGCTGCCGTGCCGGCGTCGGCAAGCACTGCCGAGCCGGTTGCAGCCTCCGCTGCAACGGCCTCGCAGGCTCAGTAAGCCCACTAAGCCCAGTAACACTCAGGCACCCGGCAATCGCACCTTGCAGGTATCGCGCCGAATCAACCACGACGCGGCGATCATCTGCTTGCACTGATGCACCAACTGCTTGAGCTCTTGCACCATGTCTGCCGGCGTACCTGCGGTATGTTCGGCCAGCACCACCATGTCCTCCAGTTCGTGATGCAGTGCGCGTTCCTGCTCCAGCAGCGCCGAAGTGGCCGCCGCATCCGCCGCCGGGCTGGGCTTGGCGGCGCCCGCCACGGGTGCGGCGCGGCCGGCATATTCGGCTTGCTGCAAATTGTCGCTGACCACCGCGAAAGCGCGTTGCAAGGGCTGCAGCAAGGTTTCGTTGGCAGGTGTTGCCAAGGCGGTCACCAGAGGGGCGGCGGCGGTGATTTGCGAGGCCAGCACATGGCTTTGCACCAGTAATTCGTTCAGCTCGGGGACAAAGCGCTGTTGCGCTTTCGGCTCCATCATCATGCGCTCGAAGGCATTGCCCAGATTGGCAAAGGCGATATGCACATTCTTGCGTTTCAGCCGATAACGGTAGTCGCTATCCAGGTCTGCGTCCTTGGGCGGAATTTTTGCGGCCGCCCCCAGCGTACAGGCCGCCTCGAAATATTGGCGGGTCGAGGCGACCATGGCCTGCACCAGTTTGCCCATCACCCGGTATTCCCAATAGGGGAACAGGTAACTGGCGCCTACCGCCAGCGCCGAACCGATGAAGGTGTCGATGGCGCGTTCGCCGACGATGCGGATTCCGCCCGGCGCCAACAAATGCAATAGCAGCAAGACCCACGACGAGGTGAAGACAACACTGGCGGTGTAGTTGAATAACACCAGGCTGTAACTCATCAGCATGCAGACGAACATCGCGGCCAGCAGCAGATGCGGCGATTTGACCGTGAGTATCAGCGCCACGGTGGCGGCGCAGCCCAGCACCGTGCCGATGAGACGCTGGGTATTGCGTTGCCGTGTCAGCGAAAAGCCGGGTTTCAGAATGATTACGGTGGTCATCACGATCCAATAACTATTCGTAATCGGTAATAGTTTGCCGATCCATAGACCGACTGCGACCGCCAGCGTGACGCGCAAAGCATGGCGGAAAATCGGCGAGGCGAAGCTTAAGTTGGAAAACACCAAGCCGACTTCAAAACGCCGGCTGACCAGGAATCGATTGAGCGCGTGGTCGACGCGCATTTCGGTTTCGGGCTTGATCTCGTCCGCGCGGGTATTGCGATGCATCTTGGCGGTCAGGCGCGAGGCGCTCCAGATGCGGCGATAGGTCGAGACCACCGCCGAATAAACTTCCGGCTGCCGCACCGGCGCGTCATGCTTGCGCATCAGCTCGATTTCATATTCCAGTGCGCGCAATTCGGCTTTGACGCTGACCTTGGGGTACGACGGCCGACCTTCAAGCACCGCCAGCCCGACGTCCTCGAAATCGTGGGCGACCTTGTGCACCGCGTCGCGCATAAATAACATGATGTCGGAGCGGCCCAAGGTGTCGCGCAGTTGAGCGTAGTCGGTATGGGTGGCGACGATGGTGTCGTGCAGGTCGACCGAGTTGATGAACAGATTAAACAGCCCGACCTGCAGTGTGTCGAGTTGGCCGCTGCGAAACTGCGGCAAATTACGCAGTACGATATCGCGCGCCGCGTCCTGGCGGTCGATGGCGGCGATCTGGCGCGTCACCAGCAAACGATAACTATCTTCCAGGTCGATATCGAGGTCGTAAAAATCGCCGCGTGCCCGCAGATAAGACGCCGCGGCGAACATGCATTCGGCAATCGCCTGACGCTCGATGCGTTGCCATTGCCAGCGGCTGACCGAGTTGCTCCAGCAGGTATACCAAATGCTGCCGGCCAGGATCCACAAGGCATGGGTGGTCGCATCGACCACCGTGTATTGTTCGCCCAGCGTCAGCACCATGATCAGCAATGCCGCCAGGCTGATCTGCTGCCATTTGTTGCCATACACCTGAATGATGGACAGGACGAAGGTCATCGGCACCACCGTCAGCCACAGCGTCAGCGAATCGGCGCTGGCGACCCCGGTGAGCAAGGCCGCGACAAAGCCGATCAGGCTGCACGCCAGCATGTCGTTGGTCTTGTACTTGAGCGGACCGGGCATGTCGAGCACGCAGGTCGCCACAGCGCCGATCGCAATGGTGAAGCCGATGGTCGGATTGTGGAACAGCAGAATGGCGGCCACGGCCGGTGCCGAGACGCCGATTGCGGTACGCAGGCCGCCGAAAAAATACTGGCTGTACAGAAACTTCTTGATCTCGGTCGAATAGCGCATGGACAGGGCGAGAACGTATTTTTATAGGTGTCGGGGTGGCTGAACCGATCAAACTGCGGATCAACCACGCGAGTTGGCCATGCAGTGTGCTTGACGGATTACGCGAGTCAAGCAGTCGAGCCAAATTATAACGCCGATGTCTGACGCCAAAGATAGTGCTAACCACAATAGCCGATGATTGGACGGTGCAGGGACGGATCTGTTCCCCTAAACAGGTTTTTAAACTCGTACGCAGTAACGCAAGCCCGTTTTGTCGGGGAACAGGCCTCGGCTCCCTGCTATGATTACTACCTTTTAGGTAGGTTTGGGCTTCGGGTGCGAGCCCCTGGTCACGCCCACGCTCCGGTTTTTTCTCACCACCCGATACTTGGCCGCCGCCCGATGCTCACGCTGTTTTATTCGAATCGTTATGAAGCGCTGACCGAGGCTTTGCTGGAAGGATTGTCCGATGCGCCCGACCCGTGGGTGCGCGAATCGGTGATCGTGCCCAGCGCCGCCTTGCGCCGGCGGCTTGAACTCGATATCGCGACGCGCCAGGGCATTTGCGCCAATCTCGACTTTACCTATCTGGCGCAATGGATCTGGGCTCGTATCGGGGCGGTCATGCCGGTGCCGGAGCAATCCCCCTTTACGCCGGACCGGCTGGCGTGGCGTTGCTATCGCTTGCTCGATCCCGCCACGCCGCGTGGCTCGGCCAGGCTGGATGCCTATTTATCCGAGGCCGATGAGGCGATGCGTTATGAGTTGGCGCGGCGCGTGGCGACGGTGCTCGATCATTATCTGACCTACCGGCCTGAATGGCTCACCACCTGGCAGCAGGGCGGCTCGATCTTCGAGCGCGACAGCGACGCGGCCCGCATCAACCCGAGGCTGGTCGATGCCAACGAAGCACAGCGTGACGACGAGCATTGGCAGGCGGCGTTGTGGCGCGAGCTATTGCTGGAAGTCAGTGCGCCGAGCGCGGACGGCGCGGCGCCCACTCCACAAACCCCGCCGGCCTATCGGTTTTTGGCCGAGGCACGCCATCTCGATCTCGATACCGTGGCGCGTGCCGCCTGGCCCGCCCGGGTCAGCGTGTTTGCCCTGCCGACCATGCCGCCCTTGCAAGTTGCGCTGCTGCGCGAGTTGGCGCGCTGGATCGACGTGCGGATGTACGTATTTAATCCTTGCCGCGAATATTGGACCGATATTCTGCCCGAAGCCCAGGTCGACGCCCTGACCATGCGCGGCGCGGCCGACTATCAAACCGTCGGCAACCCGCTGCTGGCCGAGTGGGGGCGCCAGACCCAGGCGCAGTTGCATATGTTGCAGGAGTTGACCGAGGGCGCGGCCGGGCGCGAGGCGTCCTACTATGAACGCAATGAAGCCGGGACCTTGCTCGCCGAGTGTCAGAACGCGATTCTGGAACTGGCGCCGCAGCCCCGGGTGCCGTTGGACGGCGAGCCGCTCGATGCGGCGCTTGAGGTCCACGTGTGTCATAGTTTGTCGCGTCAGCTTGAAGCCTTGCATGACCGTCTGCTGGCTTTGTTTGACCGGCACCCCGGCTTGTTGCCCGGCGATGTGATGGTGGCCGTGCCCGATCTCGCCGGGGCCGCGCCATTGATCGACGCGGTATTCGGCACGGCCGCGCAACGGTGCCGTATCCCTTACCGGATTTCCGGCCTGCCGCCGTCACGCGCCAACCCCGTCGCCCGGGTCTTGCTCGATTTGCTGGTCGCGCCTATCGATGGCGTAGCCGCTGCCGACCTGATCGAATGGCTGCGCGTGGATGCCATTGCCGCCCATTACGCGATCGACGCCGGCGAACTGGAAACGGTACAGACCTGGCTCGCCTTGGCCGGCGCGCGGCGTGGCCTGGCGCCTGAGAGCGCGACTCCGCCCGCGGCTGACGTGCCGCTGCCGCGTCATACCCTGGCCGATGCCTTGTTACGGCTCTACCTGGGTTATGCCATGCCGGATGCCGCCGACCCTATCGCCGACTGCTTGCCGGTGGCGGGCGCCGAAGGCGCGCAAGCCGAATTGCTGGGGCGGCTGGCGCGTTTTGTCGACCA
>JAMFSV010000049.1 GCA_026225455.1 Burkholderiales bacterium
GCCGCTGAGCAATTGAAAATCAAGTTCGGTGCTTAACAGATCGCGCAAGGTGGCGTGATCTTGAATATCGTATTCAGCCAGTGTCTTTTCGAGATCGGCGCGCACCGGAGCGGCAAATCGGTTGAAATCCGCGTCGCTGGCATTGAGCAAGGCGCTGGGCGCCTGATCGATCTGATAAGTGAAACGCGGTAAATCCTCGGCGGTTTTAACCGGTTTTTTGCTCTGCGCGTGACTGCATGCCAGCACGGCGGACAGCACGGCAAAACACAAGGAATTTCGTATGGCGTTGGAACGGGGAAGCGTCACGAAACGGTCTCCATAGGAGGATGGGGTTGCAATCGATTGGGGGCGAGTTGCGCGCGTCAAGCGGTGGGATGCTGTTCAAAGCGGGTAAAGATCGGTCTGTTTTCAATGGTCGAGGCGCTCAGGCCTTGCACTTGGGCGGTACGCGGACCGTGCCGCATCCAGCGTTGCATCAGGTCGAGTTGTTGCCGGCTGCCTTGTATCATGGCTTCGACCGAGCCGTCGGCGCAATTGCGCACCCATCCATGCACTTCCAGCAAACGTGCATGGCGCAATGTCGCATAACGAAATCCGACGCCTTGAACCAAGCCTGTGACACGCACACGGCGAGTTTCAAGCTGGCCCGCGGCGGTCGCCGCCGGGTGGTTTACCGAGTCCATAGTGCCAATCCGCAGAGTGATTAAACCAGCTTCGTCAGCATGTCATAACGCGGCGTAGCTTGGCAAGATCGGATGCGGTTGATTTGCTTGGGCCGGTTAAGCCGAGCCAGCTTAAGCAGCCCAAGAAAATTCAGGGTCCGAAGGTTTACAACCCCGCGGGTATTGCTGTTTGCGTCAGATATTGCGGTGCGCGCCGGTGCCGGGTTGCCTGTTCGAAAGCGTAACCCAGGCCCAGCAGGCGCGCTTCGCTCCAGGGCAGTCCGACAAATGACAGTCCGATCGGTAACTCGCGCACAAAGCCTGCCGGGACCGTCAGGTGAGGATATCCGGCCACGGCGGCAGGCGTCGAGAAGCCGGCTCCCGAATTGTCGCCATTAACGATATCGGTGAGCCAGGCCGGACCGCCGGTTGGGGCGATCAATGCATCCAGGCGATGGCTTTGCATGACACGCTTGATCCCTTCTTCACCAGCCAATTTGGCACACTGTGCCAGCGCGGTGCGGTAAGCATCGCTGTCGAGTCCGCCCAATGCCTGTGCTTTGAGGAACATCTCCTGAGCGAAATAAGGCATTTCGCGAATGCGATGTGCGTCGTCATAAGCGATCACATCGGCCAGCGTCTTGATTTGCGCATGCGGCGCAAATTGCGCCAGCCACAGCGGCAGGTCATGTTTGAATTCATACAGCAGGATCAGACCTTCTGCATCGCCGTACTCGGGTTTAGGCAGATCGATCGGATCGATAATTTCGGCACCGAGCGTCTTGAGCGTGGCAATCGCCTGTTCGATCAAAGCGTCGACTTCATCATTGCCGGTAAAGTATTCGCGCGCCACGCCAAGCCGCGCGCCTTTTAATGCCTGCGGATCGAGGGCGCGCAGATAATCGTCGGGGGCCGGCACGCCCTGCGTGGCGCGATCGCCGCCGTCGGGCCCGGCGAGCGCACTGAGCAATAACGCGGCATCCGCCACGCTGCGCACGATAGGGCCCGCGGTGTCCTGGGTATGGGAGATGGGAATCACGCCGTCGCGGCTGATCCGTCCGACCGTGGGTTTCAAGCCGACGACACCATTGATCGAGGCCGGCGAGACGATTGAACCATCGGTTTCGGTGCCGACCGTCAGCGCCGCCAGATCGGCGGCGGCGGCCGCGGCCGAGCCGGAGCTGGAACCGCTGGTATTGCGGTCCAGCGCATAGGGATTACGTGTCAAGCCGCCGCGTCCGCTCCAACCGCTGGTGGCACGGGTGGAGCGAATATTGGCCCATTCGCTCAAATTGGTCTTGCCCAATATCACCGCCCCTTGGGCCCGCAGTCTTTGTACCAGGTGGGCATCGCGCGTTGCATGCACGCCGTCCAGAGCCAGAGAACCGGCGGTGGTGGACATCTGGTCGCCGGTGGCGATATTGTCCTTGAGTAATACCGGCAGGCCGTGCAGCACACCACGCAAGGTTCCCGCGCGTCGTTCGAGATCCAGTTCGCGAGCGATGCCGAGCGCTTCCGGATTAAGCTCGAGAATGCTGTGCAGTTTGGGGCCGTTGCGGTCGAGTTCTTCGATGCGTTTTAAATAACGCTGAACCAGTTGCTCGGAACTGAGGTGTCCGGCGGCCATTTCGTCCAGCAACTCGCGCGCGCCGGGCTCGGCGGTCGCAGACGTATTTTGGGCGGAAACCTGGGTTGCGGAAAAAATCGCGCTAAGCGTGCTGAGAGTGAGAAGAAAGCGGCGGCGCTGCAAGGTAGCTCCTGCTATAGGATGGCGGAAGGAATCTCTGCGGCGGCGGTGGCTGCCGCCCGCGCTACTCGCGGTCTGACACGGTCGGTCACTCTAGTGCCAGCCTGTCGCGCACGAAATTCACGGTATGCCGCAGAGGATTAACTTCGGCAGTATGCATCAGGCAAAAAAATCACGCCGGCCGCAAATCGGCCCCGATGCCGGCCGGCTAATTTGGCTAGCGCCAATGTATCGACCACAGTATCGACCACAGCCGGCACGCGACGGCGACCGCCGCTGCCGCAGCGCAATCCCGCCTGAGTTTAAATCGACGCGGCGAAGTTTGCCTCAGGCCGGCAGAGGGTGGCGTTGTTTCAGGCCGCGCATAAATTCCCACAACTCCGGCACATCGGAGGTTGCCGCATTAAAGCGGAACCAGGACGAGGCTTGATCCTGCGGCCTGAAATAGGAGCCGGGCGCAAGCCAGATCCCTTGCGCCAGTGCCTGGTTGGTAATCTCGTGGCAGTGCTCGGCGGCCACCGGCAGTTTGGCCCACAGGAATAAGCCGCCCTGCGGTGCATGAAACACAGTCAATCCGGCTTGCATCATATGTTCGACCACGCGCCGATGCTTGTCTTTGAGTTTTTCACGTACCAGTTCGACATGCCGTTCGTAATGACCTTCGAGCAGCACGTTGTACACCAGCCGTTCGGTCAGCTCGGATGAGGTCAGACCCACCGCCATCTTGGTGCGCGCCAGATCGGCCAGCAAACCGCGCTCGGCGGCGATATAGCCGACCCGCACCAGCGGGGTGATGGTTTTGGAGTATCCCGAGACGTAAATCACTTTATGCAGGCCTTCCATCGCAGCCAGGCAGGGCGCGCCGGCCGCCGCCAGTTCGCGTGAAATATCGTCTTCGATGACCCACAAACCATGATGATCGGCAATTTGCAGCACTCGAAACGCGGCGCTCATGGTCAGCGATGCGCCCGACGGATTTTGCAGCACGGTATTGATAAAAATGGCTTTGGGCTGATGCGCCAGGACCAGGCGTTCCAGTTCCAGCGTATCGATACCCTCGACCGTACGCGGCACGCCCAGCACTTTGAGGCCGGCCAACTTGAGGATTTGCAGCAAGTTGCAATAGCAGGGGTCTTCGACCAGCACGGTGTCGCCGGCACGAAACAAGGTCCGCACGATCAAGTCCAAAGCTTGCGTGGCGCCTTGGGTCAACAGCACATTCGAGCTATCGACCGGCAGCGCGTAACGCCGCAGCGAAGCCGCAATGAACTCGCGCAAGGCACCGGCCCCGTAAGGATGGCCATAACCGGCCAGGCGTGGGCCAGGGAGCCGGCTTAAGGTGCGCAGCGCGTGGTGCATGCCGGTTTCGTTGATCCACTCATTGGGGATCCAGCCGCAGCCGGCCTTGATCGGCACCGAATGGTCCGCAAAAACGTCGGAGAGCAGCCAGGAGGCGTTCAGCGACGGACGGTTGACGGTAGCCGGCCGGGGCGGCGGCGCCAGCATCGGTTCCACTACCCGAAAGCCTGAGCCGCGGCGCGCTACAATCAGACGCAAGGACACCAGCCGGTTATAAGCCTCCGCTACAGTGAACGCGCTAAGTTGCTGCGTGCGGGCCAGCATGCGGATTGACGGAAGGGCGCTGCCGGGTTTCAGTATTTTTTGCTCAATGGCCCGTGCAATGGATGTCACCAGCTGATCGACCAGGGTCGGTGCGGCGCGCCGGTCCAAACTCAGAGACAAATCTTTCATGGTGGATTTCTGTACAGTTAGCGATTTTGAAACAATACAGTTCTCGGTGCTTTGCCTAGTGTAGCGTGAGTTATTGTCCCGCTGATATTAGAGTCAAGCTAAGCCGTTCTTTCTACCCAACACATCATCAATCCGCGAGGCCCTCATGACCAGCCCGACCCCCGATTTAAGCCATTTCTGGATGCCGTTTACCGCAAATCGCCGCTTTAAGGATGCGCCGCGTTTGTTTGAATCCGCCAAAGGGATGTACTACACCACCGTGGACGGACGCCAGGTGCTGGATGGAACGGCGGGTTTATGGTGCGTGAACGCCGGGCATGGCCGCGAGGAAATCGTGCAGGCGGTGGCGGCGCAAATGTCCAAAATGGATTTCGCGCCGACCTTTCAAATGGGGCATCCGCTGGCTTTTGAGGCCGCTTCCAAGGTGGCCGAGCTGATGCCCGCAGGTCTGGATCGGATCTTTTTTACCAATTCAGGTTCGGAGTCGGTCGATACCGCGCTGAAAATTGTACTGGCTTATCACCGGGCGCGAGGCGAGGGCCAGCGCACGCGCTTTATCGGCCGTGAACGCGGTTACCACGGCGTGGGTTTCGGCGGCATCTCGGTCGGCGGCATCGGCGCCAATCGTAAAACATTTTCGGGCAATCTGATGCCCAACGTCGATCATTTGCCGCATACCCTGAATCTGGCCGAAGGCGCTTTTACCCGCGGTCAGCCGGCATGGGGCGCACATCTGGCCGATGAACTCGAGCGTTTGCTGACCTTGCACGACGCGTCGACCATTGCGGCCGTGATCGTCGAGCCTTTGGCCGGGTCAACGGGGGTGCTGGTGCCGCCCAAAGGTTATCTGGAACGCTTGCGCGAACTTTGCACCAAGCATGGCATTTTGCTCATATTCGATGAAGTCATCACGGGTTTTGGCCGGCTCGGCACACCCACGGCGAGCGCCTATTTCAACGTCAAACCCGATCTGATCACCCTGGCCAAAGCCATCAATAACGCGGCCATTCCGATGGGCGCGGTGGCCGTGAGCCGGCAACTGCACGACACGGTGATGAATGGCGCCGCCGAAAACGCCATCGAACTGTTCCATGGCTATACCTATTCAGGGCACCCGGTAGCGGCCGCCGCGGCCATCGCCACGCTTGATTTGTATCAGAAGGAGGGCTTGTTCGCCCGGGCGCAATCGTTGTCCGCGGATTTCGAAAACGCCGCCCATGAATTGAAAGGCGCGCCGCACGTGAAAGATATCCGCAATCTGGGGCTGGTGGCCGGAATTGAGCTGGAAACGCGCTCGGGCGAGCCTGGCGCGCGGGCGCACGAGGTTTTCGTCAAATGTTTCGAGAAAGGGGTATTGCTGCGCTACACGGCGGACATTCTTGCTTTCTCACCGCCGTTGATTATCAATCGCGATGAAATCGGGCGCATCTTCAGCACCGTGCGTGAGGTGTTGCGCGAGGTCAAATAAGCGTAGATACCAGCGCTGCTCTCAGGTATGCCGGCGTGCTGGATCGCATGCCGGCATACGGTTGCGGCTTTAAGCCTTGGCACCGCCGCCGGAACTCGCGCGGCTGAGTTTGCTGCCCGCGTCGCGTGCCAGGCCGAAATAACCGAATAATGTCAGCAGCGCCAGCACCGCGGAAAAAACAAAAGCCCAACGGAAATCCGCCATCTGATAACTGCCCGAACCGCCGCGCAGATACATGGCGCTGCGTAAAGCCATGGCGCCAAAGGCGATACCCATGCCGTTCATCATCTGCTGTGCGGCGCTCCATAAAGTACTGGCCGCGCTCATCTGTGCCGGGGGAATATCGGCATAGGCCAGGGTGGCCAGCGCGGTGAACTGCAATGAGCGGGTCAAGCCATACACAAACAACACCAGTAGTATCGCCGGCAAAGGCGTGTGCGGCGTGAGGATGCCGCATAGCGCGGTAAATAGGCCCGCGAGCGCCACGTCGACCAAGGCTACCGTACGAAAGCCGAAGCGCCGCAGAATCGGGGTGGTCAAGGCTTTCATGCCCAGATTGCCGGCCGCGCTGGCGAGCAGTAACAACCCGGACTGGAATGCGCTCATGCCGAAGCCGACCTGAAACAACAAGGGCAGCAGGTAAGGCACCGCATTCACCGCGACCCGGGTGAGCGATCCTGTCAGCACCGTCACCGAGAAGGTCGGCACCTTGAGGGTGGTGAAATCGAGCAGCGGGTGTGCGCAGCGCGCGGCATATTTGACCGCAACCCAGCCCACCACAATGCTGGCGCCGATCAGGAGCAGCGGCTGCAGCACACTGGCGGTTTCGACGCCGGCGGTTTCGGTGCCGTACATCAGACAGGTCAGGGCGATGGCACTCAAGACGAAACCCAGTCCGTCCAGAGGGTGCTTTTCGCTGCTGCGTTCATTTTTGACCAGGCGCATGACCAGCACAATACAGGCGACGCCAAGCGGTACATTGAGCAGGAAAATCCAGCGCCATGAGGCGAAGGTGGTAATAAAACCGCCGATCGGAGGGCCCACCATCGGCGCGATAATGCCGGGCCAGGTAATGGTTGAGATCGCCTTCATCAACTGACTTTTTTCGGTGTTGCGCACCACGATCAAACGCCCGACCGGCACCATCATGGCGCCGCCCATGCCTTGCAACAAGCGGGCGGCGGTAAATTCATACAACCCGTTCGACACCCCGCACAAGATCGAGGCGACGGTGAATACGGCAATCGCGGTAGCAAACACGGTGCGGGTGCCGAAGCGGTCGGCCACCCAGCCGCTGATCGGGATAAATACCGCCAACGCCAGCATATAAGCCGACATGCCGATACTGAGCTGGTTGGGGCTGATAGCGAACGACTTGGCCATTTGCGGCAGCGCCGTGGCGATAATCGTGGTGTCGAGATATTCGATAAAAAACGTGGCGCCGACGATCATCGCCAACCAGCGGGCGCGACGGGCGTCGATGAGGGGAGCGGACATGCGGCCTGGCTGACCTGATTGGGTTGATGGGAGCGTCGACGTAAGCCTATATTGTGCCGCAAGCCGTCGCGGCACATGGGATAAGCCCGGATTTCAAGCCAGGTAAGCGGGGCGGAGGACCGAGCCGACGGGCCCGGTCCGCGATTTAGTTGCCTGCTTGCAACGCAGCGTCTGCAACCGCCTCTTGCTTGCCGCTGGCATTTTTTGCCGACAGGCGGCTCATCAGGGGCAACAAAACGATTGCCAATAAGGTGCCGCCGAGCGCTACCACACCCAACCAGCCGAATAGGTGGGTATAGAGCGGCAGCGATTGAAGCGGGTCGGTCATGGTTTCGGGAATTTGCGCAAAGTTTGCAACTACGCCGCCCAGATAACCGGCAATACCTGCCATCACGAAGTAAGCCCCCATCATGAAACCGCTCATGCGTTGCGGTACATAACGCGCCATCATCGCCAGCCCCAAGCCGCTGACCAATAATTCGCCCAGCGAATAAAAACCGTAACCCCATACCATAAACCACGACGACACTCGGCCGTTGACCGCAAAATGGCCGCTGACGGCGTAAATCAGAAAGCCGATGGCGACCACAAAAAAGCCGATGGCAAATTTGGTGGCGATTGAGGCATCGCGACCGTCGCGACCCAGCCGGCTATACAAAGTAGCGAGCATCGGACTGAGCAGCAGGATCCAGATCGGATTCAAAGCCTGGAACTGAGCCGGAGTCCAGGTAAACAGATGGACTCCGAGCAGCGAGAAGTCCCAGTCGACATTGCGTAAGGCAAATAAGGTCAGCGATGTCGACATCTGCTGGTAAAACACGAAAAACAGCAGCGCTTCCATCATCAGGATCAGCGCGGCGATCAAGCCGGTGCGTTCGGCACGGCTGCTGCGCGCGATCAGGTAAGCGAAGATGCCCAAAATTGCCGCCGCCGCGAGATACACGCAACTTACCGCGACCGCCTTATGTTGCAGCACGATGGCGGTGAAACCCACGACCAGCAAGCCACCCGCCAACATCAGTGCCAGCGCGCGGCGATTGACCGGGAGCTCGTCGGTCGGCGAGCCGATATGTTTCAAGGCTTGGCGCAGCAGCACAAAATTCAACAAACCCAGCACCATGCCGCCGCCGCACACGGCGAAAGCCGCATGCCAACCCCAGTGGTCCTTGATCCAAGGCGTCAGGATCACCGACATTGTCGAGCCGATATTCACCGCCATGTAATACCAGGTGAAAGCGCTATCGATACGCGCTTCGTCCCCGGCATAAATGCGTCGCACCAGATTTGCCGCATTCGCCTTGAACAGGCCGTTGCCGACCACCACCACACCCATGGCGGAGAAGATATACCAGAGTGTGTCGTTGGGTACGGCCAGCAGGAAGTAACCCAGCATCAAAATGAACGCTCCCAGGCTCATGGTACGGCGGGTGCCGAGTACCTTGTCGCCGATCCAGCCGCCAATCGCCGGCGCGGTATACACCAGGGCGGTGAACGCGCCCCAGACCAGGTTTGCCTGGCTGTCACGGAAACCGAGTTTTTGCACCATGAACAGAACCAGCAGCGCAGCCATGCCGTAATAGCCGAAGCGCTCCCACATTTCGATCATGAAAACCGCGGTGAACGAGCGGCGGGTTGAGACTTGTGTCGCAGAAGTCATAGGGTAACCAGAGTAATCAAAAAAAACGTTGTTTGATAAACAGCGTGTCGCAGCCCAGTCCTGATAAGGGTTTTCCCTTGTCCGGCTGAGCGTCAGCAAGGCCTGGATTGTAACGCACGCATTTTCCAAGGCAAGCCCCGCGCATCATGGCGCGCGGCGCGCTGGTCCGGCACACGCGAAGCCGTTTTTGCGGCGAATCCGCCTTTTGTCACTGAACCGTCATTGCGCCGATTTACGCTAAGCATTCCTCAGGTCATGCCCTGGGGCGGAGGCCGTTGGCCTCCTTGGAAGAAAAACCCAGGCAATCCCGACACTACGTTCTCCTATAAAGGTTCTTTTATGTCAGAGCTAAAAGCAGGCGAAACGGCCTTGCCCAAAGACCATCGAGGCCGTCCAAAATGGCTGGGACTGGGTGGCGTAGGCATCTTGTTGCTGATCGGCGTGATGTATTCGGCAAGCCATTTGCTGGGCGACCTGGACCGTGGTCCATCGCTGTCGTTCCTGCCTTATTTATTGTTGGGTGTGGCGTTGCTGATCGCGCTCGGTTTCGAATTCGTCAACGGTTTTCACGATACGGCGAACGCGGTTGCGACGGTGATTTACACCAATTCGCTGAAACCGACCTTGGCTGTGATCTGGTCGGGTTTTTGGAATTTCGCCGGGGTGCTGACCTCCACCGGAGCAGTGGCATTCGGCATTATTTCATTGCTGCCGGTGGAATTGATTCTGCAGGTCGGCAGTAGCGCCGGCTTTGCCATGGTGTTTGCTTTATTGATCGCGGCGATTATCTGGAACCTCGGCACTTGGTATCTGGGTTTGCCGTCATCGAGTTCGCATACGCTGATCGGCTCGATTATCGGCGTGGGTTTGATGAATCAACTGATGTCGCCGGCGTCTGGCGCCAGCGGCGTCGATTGGGGGCAGGCACTGGGTATCGGCAAGGCTTTGGTATTTTCGCCGCTGGTGGGTTTTTTCCTCTCTGCCGCATTATTGCTGCTGGCCAAGGCCTTGATTAAAGTCCCGGCTTTGTATGAAGCGCCCAAGGGCGATCAGCCGCCACCGTTCTGGATCAGGCTGCTGCTGATCCTGACCTGCACCGGCGTCAGTTTTGCTCATGGTTCGAATGATGGTCAGAAAGGCATGGGCTTGATCATGCTGATCCTGATCGGCACGGTGCCGACGGTATATGCCTTGAATCACGCGGTTCCTGCCGCGGAAGTCGCACATTTTGCGGCTTACTCGGAAAAAGCTGCCGCGGTGTTCGATCACCAGACGATTGTGCTGGGCACTCAGCAAACCGCGGTTACCGACCCGCGTCCGGCCGTCACGGCGTTTCTCCATGAACCGCAATCGGCACCTGTGCCGACTGTGGCCTTGGCCGATTTGATCCGGCAGATCGCGGTTCACGTGTCCAGTTTCGGTTCGGTCGACACGGTACCGCCGAATGCCGCGGGCAATATCCGCAACGATATGTATCTGACCGGAGAAGCCTTGCGCCTGATCGATAAGAATCATCGTCTGGGCTTGGTCAAAACCGATGTGGATGCGCTTAAGCTGTATAAAAACACCCTCGACAGCTCGACCAAATTTATTCCGACCTGGGTCAAGGTCGCGGTGGCGATTGCTTTGGGCCTGGGCACCATGGTCGGCTGGAAACGCATCGTGGTGACAGTGGGTGAGAAAATCGGCAAAGAGCATCTGAATTATGCGCAGGGGGCCAGTGCCGAGCTGGTCGCGATGGTCACCATCGGCGGCGCCGACCTATTTGGCTTGCCGGTCAGCACCACTCATGTGCTGTCGTCCGGTGTGGCCGGGGCCATGACGGCGAATGGTTCTGGCTTGCAGGTCAGCACGGTGCGCAATTTGGTGATGGCTTGGGTGCTGACCCTGCCGGTATCGATTTGTCTCTCAGGCGTGCTGTTCTGGATTTTCCGGCATTTATTTTAGGCGGCTGCCGGGGCGACCGTGACACTCGGCAGGCCCCGGCTTTCTTCTGCTTTCTTCTGTTTCTCCCAGGCCATTCTGGAGCCGGTTTTACAGTGATTAAAAAAATTTAAAAAAAACTGTAAGGCCGTGCCTTGGGTCGCGACTAATCGGTATGAACACCTATCTACGCCAGCAAAATGCGGATGACGTCGGGTTTCCCGGTTGCGACATCAACGCAGCAGCTTGTGTCGATAAGTGCCATGAATTGGATTGGGTCACGAGCAACAGTGACGTGACCAGGATCGATTATTTGGCGATTTCGCCCATTTGTCTCAATGACACCAAGGAGCTTTCGATGAACAAGATCATGACCGCAGTAATGTCCGCTTGCCTGATGTGTGCTGTTTCCAGCGTGTATGCGCAAGATGCCATGAAGCCGGCTTCGGGTTCGATGGCCAAGGACAGTATGTCCAAGGACGGCATGGCCAAAGACAGCATGAAAAAAGATTCGATGAAAAAGGACAGCATGTCCAAAGATGCTATGTCGAAAGACAGTATGTCAAAAGACAGCAAGGCACAGTAAGGTCGCGGGCCTGATGGTCCAGCGATAAGGGCCCACAGTTACTTCGTCGGCGGCGAATAATGTAACGGTGGGCCGATTTTGTTTACTTTGCCCGCGCGTGTTGTGAGGCAATTTCGATTACCGCTTACTCCGTGGTGCTCGGGTTCCAGAAGGCTTGAATCACATTAGGATTGGTATTGAGTTGTTGAGTGATGCTGTCCAATTTGTCTGCGTTCACCGAGGTCGACAATAAGGTCGCGGTAATTTCCACATCGTCTTCGCCAAACGGTTCAATATCCAAATCGCCCAAGGGATATTCTGCATGTTCCAGCAGGCTGTCGAGTGTGGCGAGCGCATCTTTTTGCTCGTCGCTGGAAACGATCACATGCAATTGATAGGTGAGCTCACTGGTGTGCTCATCTATCGGCTTGCGGTTGATTGAATTGACCACCGGACGCAATAGAGTGTTGGCGGCCAAAACAAAGATCGCGGCCAATATCGCTTCCGCGAGCAAACCCGCCCCCGCGCATACGCCGACCGCGGCCGAGCCCCATAAAGTTGCCGCGGTATTCAGGCCGCGTACATTCAAGCCTTCCTTCATGATGGTGCCGGCACCGAGAAACCCGACGCCGGAAACCACGTACGCCGCGACCTGCGTGGTGCCGGTATTGCCGTTGATCTGATGCGCCATATCGACAAATGCCGCGGCGGCGATCGCGACCAGCGCATTGGTACGCAAGCCTGCGGTTCGCTGACGGTACTGCCGCTCATAGCCGATGATCGAGCCCAGCACAAACGCCGCGCTGAGACTGACCAAAGAATCGATAAAGGCATCGAGATTAAAAACTTGCCAAGCGTGCATAGGCCATTCTCCAAAAAGCCAGGATAGGCGGGCTATGGAAAAAAAGGCAAGGGAAAATTCCATAAAATGGGTCGGCAAAAAATCCTGTTGAATGAGGCAAAACGCGCATTGAGCAGAACCGGGAAAAGCCGCCACATTTGCATAAATGTCACGCCCATGGATTGCCGCGGGCAGAAAAGATGAATCGTCCGAGGCCATAAAATAATTTTCGGCTTGGGTAAAAAAATGATTGACTTGCGCGAGCGGCGCTACCTACAATTCGCCTGTTCTTATTACAGGGGCTAACGCCTTGGACAGCCACAGTAGTCGATCTTCGATTGGTTTTTCAGCCTGACCGGCAAGACGCCCCGCGAGTATTTCTCAGCCACCGTCTTGCCAACAGGCAGGCGGTGCGCATCGTATTCCCCCACGCACCCGATTTAAAGCGCAGCTTCGCTGCAGGCGATCTATCGCCTCGCGTTTTGCGCGTCCCGATTTCTTCGGCTAACGGCCAAAGAACGGATCAATTCGTGCGCTGCTCTCGAATCGTTCGAAACAGCGTTTGTACTAGGGCCTGTTCACGCTAATAATGGGCTTGCGAACAGCCCTTTCCGGTCGGCAGGCAAGGAGTGTGTCGCGCCGCTTGGCCGCTCCAAGCAAGCGACGCGCGACGCGGCCAGACGGCCGGAAA
>JAMFSV010000353.1 GCA_026225455.1 Burkholderiales bacterium
GTGCTGGTTTCGCCCGAGTTGCGTACTGCCGCTGCCCTGGATAAAGAAGTGATGCTGCTGGGTATGGGTAGTCATTTTGAACTCTGGGATGCGCAGACTTATGCAGCCAAGGAGCAGGCGGCCATGGCGCAGGGCATGCCTGATGCCCTCAAGAATTTCACTTTCTGACCGCGGCTCGCAATGACGAACGTGGACGGAAACGGGTTGCAACACCAAAGTTTGCAACATCAGACGGTATTGCTCGAAGAGGCGATAGAGGCACTCGTGTGGCGTCGCGACGGCAGTTATGTCGACGGCACCTTCGGTCGTGGCGGCCATAGCCGCAAGCTGCTCGACACGCTCGATGCCGACGGCCGCCTGATCGCTTTCGACAAAGATCCGCAGGCGATTGCCGCCGCCGCTCAAATTACCGATCCGCGTTTTCAGATTGTGCATGAGAGTTTCGCCGACTTGCGCGATGCGCTGGCACAGCGCGGCGTGGCAAAAGTCTCGGGAATTCTGCTGGACCTGGGCGTCTCGTCGCCGCAAATCGATGATCCCGCTCGTGGCTTCAGTTTTCGTTTCGATGGTCCGCTCGATATGCGGATGGATACCACGCGCGGTGAGTCCGCTGCGCTTTGGTTGGCGCGGGCAACCCAGCAAGAGATAACGGAGGTCATACGCGATTATGGGGAAGAACGGTTTGCTGTTCAGATTGCAAAGGCGCTTATTGCTCGCCGGGCAGAATCCGAGCGCCTCGGGCCTCTTGCCAGCACGGGCGAGCTTGCCGCGCTCGTGGCTAACGTCGTCAAGACTCGCGAGAAGGGGCAGAACCCGGCAACTCGCACCTTTCAGGCTTTACGGATTCACGTCAATCAAGAGCTTGCGGAGCTGCAAGTAACGCTGGAGGCTGCGGCAGAATTGCTGGAGCAAGGGGGGCGGCTGGTGGTTATCAGCTTTCATTCGTTGGAGGATCGCATCGTCAAGCGCTTTATGCAGGCTCAGGCGAACGGTCCGCACATTGATCGTCGGTTGCCGATCCGGGCCGCCGATCTACCCGTGCCCCCGATGAAACTGCTGGGCCGCGTCAGGGCCAGCGAGGCCGAGGTCGCAGCCAACCCGCGTTCGCGTTCGGCGGTCATGCGTACCGCCGAAAAGGTGGCGTTATGAGCCGCCTGAATACTTTTCTGCTATTGGTGCTGGTCGCCTGTGCCTTGTCCACGGTCGCCGCAACCAATCGCCAGCGCGAGTTTTTCATTCAATTGGGCCGGCTCCAAAGCGAAGCGCATCAAATGGCGCAAACCCGCGCCGAGTTGCAATATGAACAAGGTGCGCTGTCCAAAACGTCGCTGATCGAACGCGTCGCCACCGACCAGCTCAAAATGCAGCCGGTGACGCCGGGCCGCACCCAATATCTGGTGGTGAACGTTGCCGCCGATGCCGAGACCGGTGCGGCACCGGACGATGGCGATGGTTTGACTGAGCTGCCTAATGGGGTTGCCGGCGCAGTTCCAGGCGGCGCAGCCACCGGCGTTGTCGGCGCTGCGGCAAGCGCAATTGCCGGCGAGGGCGCAGGTGTTGCAAGCGTGCCCAATGTTGCGTCCGGGGTGCGTCGATGAAAAAGAACGCGGCCGGCAAACATGTCCAGTTTTCCTCCAGTCCGGTGCTGTCGGTGCATTTGCCGATGTGGCGCTCGAAGCTGGTCGTATTCCTGCTGTTCGTCGCGTTTTTTGCGTTGGCGGCCCGAGCTTTCTGGATTCAAGGGCCGGGTAATAGTTTTTATCAGAAGCAAGGCGAGAGCCGTTATCAACGCACCATTGAGTTGCCGGCCACGCGCGGAAAAATCATGGACCGCAATGGTGTGGTATTGGCAACCAGCTTGCCGGTGCGCGCCATTTGGGCGATCCCCGAAGATGTGCCTGACGATATCGACGCCGACAAGCTCAAGCAATTGGGCAAGTTGTTGAGCATGAATCCGAAGGATCTGCATACCAAGCTGGGCGAAGAAAAGGGCTTTGTCTATATCAAGCGCCAAGTCCCCAACGACGTGGCCGACAAGGTTGCCGCACTGGGTATTCCCGGCATCTATCAGCGTACCGAATACGAACGTTTCTATCCGGAAGGCGAAATTACCGCTCATTTGGTGGGTTTTACCAATATAGAAGATGAAGGTCAGGAAGGCATCGAGTTGGCCGAGCAGAAAACGCTGGTCGGTGTGCCGGGTAGCCGTCGCGTAATTAAGGACCGGCTCGGGCGCGCCATCGAAGATGTCGACGAACTGGCTATTCCGCGCAATGGGCAAGACCTGACCTTGTCGCTGGACAGCAAGATCCAATACATCACGTATACCGAGTTGAAAAGCGCGGTCGAAGGCCACCATGCGGCGGCGGGCGCCGCAATGGTGATCGATGCGCGCACCGGCGAAGTGCTGGCGCTGGCCAACTATCCTACCTACAACCCCAATGACCGGACTCACCTGACCGGCGAACAACTGCGCAATCGTGTCTTGACCGACAGCTTTGAGCCGGGCTCGATCATGAAGCCGATCAGTATTTCACTGGCGCTCGATCTGCATCGCATTACTCCGGATACGCTGGTCAATACCAATGGCCGGTTTACGCTCGATGGCGCGACGATTACCGACGACAGCAATTTCGGCACCCTGACGGTGGGTGGCGTGATCCAGAAATCGAGCAATATCGGCACCACCAAAATTGCGATGCAATTGCGTCCTGAAGAAATGTGGAACATGTTTACCAGCGTCGGTTTCGGTCAGGCGCCGAAAATCGGTTTCCCTGGCGCCGTGGCCGGGCGGCTGCGTCCATGGAAGGATTGGCGGCGCATCGAGCAGGCCACCATGGCTTACGGTTACGGGATTTCGGTCTCGTTGTTTCAATTGGCGCATGCCTACACCATCTTTGCCCACGACGGCCAACTGATACCGGTTTCGATTTTCAAGACCAATGGGCAGACGGTTGCAGGGCCGCAGGTGATCTCGCCCGCGACTGCTGCGGAAATGCGCACCATGTTGCAGGCGGTGGTGTCCGGCAGCGGTACCGCGCACGACGATGTGGAAGTGCCGGGTTATAGCGTAGGCGGCAAGACCGGTACGGCTTATAAACATACGGCCCAAGGTTACGACCACAGTAAATATCGGGCGTCCTTCGTCGGTATCGCACCGATGTCCGACCCGCGCATCATCGTTGCGGTCTCGATCGATAACCCGACCACCGGTTCGCATTTCGGCGGGCAAGTCGCGGGCCCCGCTTTCTCGGCCATTGCGGGCGACACCTTGCGCACCTTGAATATTGCCCCGGATATTCCCGTCAAACCCATGGTCGTGAGTGATGCCACGCAAGCCGGCGCCGCGGGAGTGACCCGATGAGCGCGCATACCGGTGATACCTTGATCGCCGCCCCGATCCGCTTCGGCAGCGACGATGTCCGTGTCCATCTCGCCGTCGAGCAGGTGTTGGCCTGGTTAAGGTTGCACGTGGCCGCATCGGCCAATCTGCGTTCGGATAGCCGCGCGGTAGAGGCGGGCGATGTATTCCTGGCTTACGCCGTGCCAGGCGCAGACAGCCAGCCGCATATTCTGGACGCGATTGAGCGTGGTGCTGCCGCGGTTTTATGCCAACCCGCAGGGCAAGCGGTCCAGGCCTTGGCTGGCACCGAGGTGCCCTTGTTGTCTGTGGCCGAGCTTGATGTGTTGGCGGGTCCCATTGCCGCCGGCTGGTATGGCGAGCCGAGTGCCGCCATGTGCATGCTGGGCGTTACCGGCACCAACGGCAAGACTTCGATTACGCACTGGCTGGCCCATGCCCTGACCGCCTATGGTCAGGCCTGCGGTTTGATCGGCACGCTGGGTTCGGGGATGACGGGCGCGCTTTCTTACACCGGCTTTACCACACCCAATGCGCCGCAGTTGCAGCATAACCTGGCGACCTTGCGTCGCGCGGGCGCCAAGCTGGTGGCGATGGAAGTGTCGTCGCATGGTTTGGCCCAGGGGCGCGCCAACGGCACCGCCTTCGATATCGTGATCTTCACCAATTTGTCGCAGGACCATCTCGACTATCACCAGACTTTCGCTGCATATGAAGCGGCCAAAGCCCGTTTATTCGATTGGCCCGGCTTGAGTCATGCGGTGATCAATCGAGACGATGCCGCAGGTCGCCGCTTGCTCGATAAGCTCCGCGATACGGCAGTGCAAGCGATTGCTTATGGTATCGAAGCGCCATCGGCAGCATTTCACAGCAGCGCCCAATTGACGGCGAGCGGTATCCGGGCGACGGCCAACGGCACCGCGTTCAAGCTCGATGGCGACTTCGGCAGCGCGGAAATCGAAGTTGCGACACTCGGCGATTTTAATGTGAGCAATCTGCTCGCGGTGCTCGGTGGTTTGCTCGCGGCAGGCGTGCCGTTTGATGCGGCGGTGGCACAACTCGCCAAATTGCAGCCGGTGGTCGGACGGATGCAGCGTATCGAAGGACGTGGGCCGGCCGCCGAACCGCTGGTGGTGATCGACTATGCCCACACCCCGGACGCACTGGAAAAGACTTTGAGTGCCTTGCGCCCGACCGCAACCCAGCGCAAAGGCCAGTTGATTTGCCTGTTCGGCTGCGGCGGCGATCGGGATGCCACCAAGCGGTCTTTAATGGGCGCGATCGCCGAGCGCTTGGCCGATCAAGTGGTGCTGACCAGCGATAACCCGCGCAGTGAAGTGCCCGCGGAAATTATCGATCAGATTGCCGCCGGAATGAACGCGCCTGAGCAAGCACGGCGGGTCGACGATCGCGCGATTGCGATTTTGCAGACGATACGTGCCGCAGCCCCCGAAGATTTAATCGTGCTGGCCGGCAAGGGACACGAAGCGACGCAGGAAATCGCCGGGAAAAAACGGCCATTCTCGGATCAAGACCATGCGTTATTGGCCTTGGCCGCGCGTGCGCAGCATGCATCTGCCAAAGGGGACGGCGCATGAGTTTATTGACTTTGACGCAAGCCGCGCAACTGATTCCGGGTAGCCGGATTGAGGGCGACCCAGCCCAAGCTTTCGACCGGATTTCGACGGACAGCCGCACCGCCGGCCCGGGCGATTTGTTTGTCGCGCTGCGCGGCGAACACTTCGACGCGCATGATTTTCTATCGCAGGTTGCCACCCGTGGCGTGGCTGCTGTGCTGGTCAAGCAGTTGCCCGAAGGTTATGCGCTGCCGGCCTTGCTGGTTGACGATACCCTGGCCGCGCTCGGTGCTTTGGCCCATGGCTGGCGGCGTGGTTTTAGCTTGCCCTTGGTGGCGGTAACGGGCAGCAACGGCAAAACCACGGTCAAGGAAATGATTGCGACGATTTTTGCTGCGGCCGTGGGCGAAACACGGCGGCTGGCTACGCGCGGCAACTTGAATAATGACATCGGGGTGCCGCTGACGTTGATGCGTTTGACGGCTGAGCATGCTCTGGCGGTGGTTGAGTTGGGCATGAACCACCCTGGTGAAACCGCCGTGCTCGCTGCGCTGGCCGAACCGACGATTGCGCTGGTCAACAATGCTCAGCGCGAACATCAGGAATTTATGGCGACGGTCGAAGCCGTCGCGCTTGAACACGCCAGCGTGATCCACGCCTTGCCTGAGGACGGCGTGGCGGTGTATCCGGCCAACGACCCCTATTCGGGAATTTGGCGCGTTGCGGCCACCGGCCACCGCACGCTGGAATTTGCCTTGATCGCAGCCGGCCAATCGCTGGCTGACGCGGCAGGCGATGTGCGCGGTCAACTACACGATGGGCGTTGCCTGAGTGTGGTAACGCCGCAAGGTGCCATGCAAATTACCCTGCGGGTATTGGGCGAACACAATGCGCGTAATGCTTTGGCGGCCATTGCGGCGGCCTTGGCCGCCGGGGTGGAGTTAAGCGCAATTGCCGCCGGGCTGGAGCAATTCGAACCGGTCAAAGGGCGTTTGCAAGTCAAGACCGCAAGCCACGCTCAATGTGCCGGGGCGACAGTGATCGACGATACGTATAACGCCAACCCCGACTCGATGCGGGCGGCGATCGCGGTACTGGCGCAACAACCCGCGCCGTGCATTCTGGTTATCGGCGATATGGGCGAAGTGGGCGACCACGGCCCCGAATTCCACCGTGAAATCGGCGCTTATGCGCGTGAAAGCGGTATCGATGCGATGTATGCGCTAGGCGAGGCGAGCCGCGCGGCTTGCCAGATGTTTGGTGCTCATGCGCATCACTTTAATTCGATGGAGGCGCTGCTCGAGGGATTGCTCGCAGCCGGCCTCGATCAAGGTGCGACCTTGCTGGTTAAGGGTTCGCGTTTTATGCGGATGGAGCGTGTTGTCGACGCGCTTACCGTCTCGCCGGCATCTGCGGCACCGGGCGCGATGCCCGGTGCGCACTGAATCAAGAGGACCGAGCATGTTATTGGCGCTGGCGCAATGGCTGCAGAATGACGCAAGCTTTTTGCGCGTGTTCAGCTATCTGACTTTTCGTGCTGTGATGGCGACCATCACGGCGCTGATGATAGGTCTGATCAGCGGTCCCTGGGTGATCCGCAAACTGACTCAGCTTAAAGTCGGTCAGGCGGTGCGTACCAATGGCCCGCAATCGCATTTGATCAAATCGGGCACCCCGACCATGGGCGGGGTGTTGATCCTGATCGGCATTGCCGTGTCGACGTTGCTGTGGGCTGATCTGACCAACCGGTTTATCTGGATCGTGCTGCTGGTGACCTTCGGTTACGGCGTGATCGGCTGGGTCGACGACTATCGCAAGGTGGTGCATAAAGATCCGCGCGGCATGTCATCGCGCGAAAAGTTTTTCTGGCAATCGGCGATCGGCCTATTTGCCGCGGTGTATCTCGCGTTCAGCGTATCCGAAGCCAATAATGTGCGGGTGTTTCACCTGTTTCTCGACTGGGTGCAAAGCGGCTTTTCGGTGTCGCTGCCGGCCCGTGCCGATTTGTTGCTGCCCTTCGTCAAATCGATGAGCTACCCCTTGGGCGTGGTCGGTTTTATCGTGCTGACCTACCTGGTCATCGTCGGCTCCAGCAATGCGGTCAATTTGACCGACGGGCTGGATGGTTTGGTCATCATGCCGGTGGTGCTGGTCGGCAGTGCCTTGGGTGTATTTGCCTACGTCATGGGCAGCGCGGTTTATTCAAAATATTTGCTGTTCCCGCATATTCCTGGTGCCGGCGAATTATTGATTTTTTGCTCGGCGCTTTCGGGCGCGGGGTTGGCCTTCCTTTGGTATAACACGCACCCCGCGCAGGTTTTTATGGGTGACGTCGGTGCGCTGGCATTGGGCGGTGCGCTGGGCACGGTGGCGGTGATCGTGCGTCAGGAAATCGTCTTGTTCATCATGGGTGGCGTGTTTGTTGCCGAAACCCTCTCGGTGGTACTGCAAGTCAGTTGGTTCAAATATACCAAGCGCCGTTATGGCGAAGGGCGGCGCATTTTTAAAATGGCGCCGCTGCATCATCACTTTGAATTGTCAGGCTGGAAGGAAACGCAGGTTGTAGTGCGCTTTTGGATTGTCACTTTGATTCTTGTATTAGTGGGTCTTTCGACTCTGAAACTGCGGTAAAGCGAATTTATGGAAAGCGTGAACAGAACCATGTTCGGTGAAATGCAACGACCGGCTGTGCTGGTGCTGGGACTCGGGGAATCGGGTCTGGCCATGGCACGCTGGTGCGCGCGCCATGGTTGCCGGCTGCGCGTTGCCGACACGCGTTCCACGCCTCCCAATCTGGCGCTGCTGGATACCCTGAGCGATGCGCCGGCGTTTGTTGCCGGCCCGTTTACCCCTGCGCTGCTTGATGACGGCATCGCTTTGATCGCCATCAGCCAAGGTTTGTCGCCGTTGGCCGAAGACACGGCGAGCTTGCTCGCGGCAGCTCGCGAGCGCGGCATTCCAGTGTGGGGCGAACTCGAATTTTTCGCTCAAGCGCTCAAGACTTTGGCTGAAAGCGGTTACCGGCCCGCGGTGTTGGCGATTACCGGCACCAATGGTAAAACCACCACCACCGCGCTGACCGGCTTGCTCTGCGCGCGCGCGGGTAAAACCGTGGCGGTCGCGGGCAATATCAGCCCGGCCATCCTCGATAAATTATCCGAAGCGATCGACACGGCATCGCTGCCCCAAGTCTGGGTACTGGAGTTGGCGAGTTTTCAATTGGAAACCGCCGATACCTTTACCGCGGATGCTGCGACCGTATTGAACGTGACGCAGGATCATCTCGACTGGCATGGCAGTTTTGCCGCCTATGTACAGGCCAAAGGTCGTATTTATGCACGCGCCCGGGTGCGGGTGTGCAATCGCGACGACCCGCAGAGCATGGCGCTGGCCGCCGCGGCACCGGCCCTGGTGCATGAACCTGAAGTAACCGCGAATGCGGACTCGAACTCTGCGTCGGCGGCATCGATCGCCGCGTCTATCATCACCTTCGGTTTAAGCGCCCCGGAGAATGACGGCGATTTTGGGCTTGACCGCGACGGCGGCATGACCTGGCTGGTGCGCGCGCAGGATTTGAACGAACGCACCGAAGGCAGCGGCACCGAAGCGGCACCGGTGGTGCGGCGGCGCGGTCGCGCGGGCCAGGTGGTGCCGGATATTGCGGTGAAGCGTTTGATGCCGGTCGATGCCTTGCGTATCCGGGGCCTGCACAATGCCTCGAACGCGATGGCGGCACTGGCCTTGTGCCAGGCTATCGGTTTGCCCTTGGCCTCCTTGTTGCACGGCTTGCGCGAATATCGCGGCGAGCCGCATCGAGTCGAATTGATCGCCTCATTGAATGGCGTCGATTACTTCGACGACAGCAAAGGGACCAATGTTGGCGCTACCGTTGCCGCGCTCGACGGTCTGGCCCAGCGGCTGATCTTGATTGCCGGCGGCGACGGCAAGGGTCAAGACTTCGAGCCGCTGAACGCCCCGGTCGAACGCTGGTGCCGGCTGGTGTTGTTGATTGGCCGTGACGCCCCGGCGTTGCGCGCCTCGCTCGCGATCACCGGTGTGACGCTGCTCGATTGCGCCAGCCTTGAAGCCGCCGTGCGTGAAGCCGCAAGTCAGGCGCAAGCAGGTGAGGCAATTTTGTTGTCGCCGGCATGCGCCAGTCTCGATATGTTCCGCAACTACGTGCATCGCGCCGAAGTTTTCCGTCATACCGTCGAAGAACTGGCCGCCGAGCAGGGGGTCATGTTATGACCTTTCTGGCCCAATTGCGCACGCGTTTGTTTGGCCCGCAGGGGCAACAAGAGCGCGAAGCCGCGCCATTCAGCGGCGCCAGTGCCGGCGGTTTGTCGGATATTGTGAATGGTGTCAGTCCGACCCGTTCCAAGCTGCTGGATTACGACCAGCCTCTGTTGTGGGTGGTGATTGCCTTGCTCTCGCTGGGCTTGGTGATGGTCTATTCGGCTTCGATCGCGATGCCGGACTCGCCCAAATACGCCTCGTACCGCAACTATTATTTCTTGGCGCACCAGGCGGTGTTTCTGTTTGCCGGACTGGTGGGTGCCGCGATTGGTTTTCGTACTCCGGTCAAAGTCTGGGAGCGCATGGCGCCCAGGTTATTTGTGATGACCCTGGTGCTGCTGATATTGGTGCTGATTCCGCATATCGGTAAAGGTGTCAATGGTGCCCGGCGCTGGATACCGCTGGGTGTTACCAATATGCAGCCGTCCGAAGTAATGAAGTTGGCCGTGACCATTTATGCGGCCAATTACACGGTGCGCAAGCAGCAATATATGCATAGCTTCGGCAAAGGCTTTCTGCCGATGGCGCTGGCGGTGGGTGTGGTGGGCGCCTTACTGCTGCTGGAGCCCGATATGGGCGCATTTATGGTGGTCGCGGCCATCGCCATGGGTGTGCTGTTCCTCGGCGGCGTCAACGGCAAACTGTTCGGCGGTCTGGTCCTGACCGCCTTCGGCACGTTTAGCCTGCTGGTCTGGGCCTCGCCCTGGCGGCGCGCGCGGATCTTTGCTTACCTCGATCCATGGCAAGAACAATACGCACAGGGCAAGGCCTATCAATTGACCCACTCGCTGATCGCTTTTGGCCGCGGCGAATGGTTTGGCGTGGGCCTGGGCGGCAGTGTCGAAAAATTGAATTACCTGCCGGAAGCGCATACCGACTTTATCCTCGCCGTGATTGGCGAGGAACTCGGTTTTGTCGGCGTGCTGATTGTGATCCTGCTGTTTTATTGGATCGTGCGCCGTTCGTTCGAAATCGGGCGGCAGGCATTGGCCCTGGATCGCACTTTTGCCGGGCTGGTGGCCAAAGGCCTGGGTATCTGGATTGGGGTTCAGGCTTTTATCAATATGGGTGTGAATCTCGGCCTGCTGCCGACTAAAGGCTTGACTCTGCCGCTGGTGAGTTATGGCGGCTCAGGCATCCTGCTGAATTGCGTGGCCTTCGCTTTGCTGATGCGGGTCGACTATGAAAACCGGGTATTGATGCGCGGAGGCAAGGTATGAGCCGCGCACCGACATTATTGGTCATGGCCGGCGGCACCGGCGGCCATGTATTTCCCGGATTGGCGGTGGCGCAGTGGCTGCAGGCCCAAGGATGGCGGGTCGTGTGGCTGGGCAACCCCAAGGGCATGGAAGCGACTCTGATTCCGCAATACCAGATCCCGATGGAGTTCGTGCGCTTCGGCGGATTGCGCGGCAAGGGCCTGCGCGCCAAGCTGAGCTTGCCGTTCAATCTGCTGCGCGCCTGCTGGCAAAGCGCGCGCGTGTTGCGCCGGGTACAGCCCGATGTGGTGTTGGGCATGGGCGGGTACATTACCTTTCCGGCCGGCATCATGACCGCGCTAAGCGGCATTCCTTTGGTGCTGCACGAACAAAATTCGATTGCCGGCCTGGCCAACCGGGTGTTGTCGCGTGTTGCGCGTACCACCCTGGTGGCGTTTCCGGATGCTTTACCCCATGCGGAATGGACCGGTAACCCGATCCGTGCTTCCTTGGCCGAATTGCCGCCGCCGGCCGTGCGTTATGCACAGCGCAGCGGCCCGTTGCGAGTGCTGGTGGTCGGCGGCAGTTTGGGCGCCGCGGCCCTGAACGAAGTGGTGCCGGCCGCGCTCGCGCGCTTGCCGCACACGGCGCGGCCCTGTGTGGTGCATCAGGCCGGGGCCAAACATCTGGCCGCGTTGCAAGACAACTATCGGGCCGCGGGCCTGCTAGCCTCCGCTGAGTCGAGCATTACGCTGCTGCCGTTTATCGACGATATGGCACGTGCCTATAGCGATGCCGACCTGGTTATTTGCCGCGCCGGCGCGATGACCATTGCTGAAATTGCCGCCGTGGGTGTGGCCGCTTTATTTGTGCCGTTCCCTCATGCGGTCGATGACCATCAGACCGCGAATGCGGCTTTTCTGACCGCTCATGACGCCGCGCTGGCGATCCAGCAGCGCGACTTGTCGGCAGAAAAATTGGCCGATTGGCTCAGTATTCAAACCCGCGCCTCGCTGGCCGATTTGGCGGTACGCGCGTATGCGCTGGCCAAACCCTCGGCAACCCAGCGTGTGGCGGAGGTCTGCGCCGAGCTGGGCGCAAGCACGGCCAGGCAGCGCGGCGGGAAAGGACAATCATGAAACATATCGTCAAAAATATACATTTCGTCGGCATCGCCGGCGTGGGCATGAGCGGGATTGCCGAGGTCCTGTTGAACCTGGGTTACAAAGTCAGCGGCTCCGATCTCAGCCAGAACGCGGTGACCGAGCGGTTGGTTGCGCTCGGTGCAAAAATCAGCCAGGGCCATGACGCGATCAACATCATCGGTGCCAATGCCGTAGTCGTCTCTACCGCGGTCAGCAGCGACAACCCCGAGGTACTGGCCGCGCGCCAGCGCCGGATTCCGCTGGTGCCGCGCGCAGTGATGCTGGCCGAGCTGATGCGCCTCAAGCAAGGCATCGCGATTGCCGGGACTCACGGCAAAACCACCACCACCAGTCTGGTGGCCAGCGTACTGGGGGCCGGCGGTCTGGATCCCACCTTCGTCATCGGGGGGCGTTTGAACAGCGCCGGCGCCAATGCCCGCCTGGGCACCGGCGATTTTATCGTGGCCGAGGCGGACGAGTCGGATGCATCGTTCCTTAATCTGTTTCCGGTGATCGAAGTCATCACCAATATCGACGCCGACCATATGGATACCTATGGTCACGACTTCGCGCGCCTGAAGCAGGCTTTTATCGAGTTCACCCAGCGCCTGCCTTTTTATGGCATTGCGGTGTTGTGCGTCGACGATCCGAACGTGCGTGAAATCCTGCCTTTCGTGTCCAAGCCGATTATCCGTTACGGCTTCGCGGCCGATGCGCAAGTCCGCGCGGTGAATGTATCCGCGCATGGCGGCATGATGCGTTTTACCGTGACCCGCGAAGATGCGCGGCCGCTCGATATCGAATTGAATTTGCCGGGTTTGCACAATGTGCAGAATGCCCTGGCGGCGATTGCAATTGCTACCGAACTGGAAGTCTCCGATGCGGACATTCAACGTGCGCTGAAGGAATTTAATGGGGTTGGGCGGCGCTTCCAGCATTACGGCGAAGTACCCGTGGCGGGTGGCGGTTCCTACACGCTGGTCGACGACTACGGCCACCATCCGGTCGAGATGACGGCGACCATTGCCGCAGCGCGCGGCGCCTTTCCGGGGCGGCGTCTGGTGCTGGCATTCCAGCCGCATCGTTATACCCGCACCCGCGATTGTTTTGAAGATTTTGTCAAAGTTTTGTCGACTGTCGATGCCTTGGTCTTGAGCGAAGTCTACTCGGCCGGCGAGGCACCTATCGTGGCGGCCGATGGCCGTGCCCTGGCGCGTGCGGTACGGGTTGCAGGAAAGGTTGAACCGGTGTTTGTCGATACGGTCGAAGGGCTGCCCGATGCGGTTACCACTCTGGCCCTGGATGGCGATGTGGTGATTACCATGGGCGCCGGTTCGATCGGCGGTGTAGCGGCGCGGCTGGCACCGGAATACAAAGAGCAGTCCGGGCAAAAGGTCTGAGATGAGTCAAATGGATGTGAAGCAGATGGATGTGAAGCAGATGGATATAAGCCAGATGGATCCCAAACGATTCGGCAAGGTTGCCGTGCTGCTGGGTGGCGAGTCGGCCGAACGCGCCGTGTCGCTCAAGTCGGGCACGCTGGTACTCCAGGCATTGAAAGCGAGCGGTGTCGACGCCCACGCCTTCGATCCGAGCGAGCGCTCGATCTTCGAATTGAAGCAGGAAGGTTTTGTACGCGTTTTTAATGCCTTGCACGGCGGGTACGGCGAAAACGGCACTTTGCAAGGCGCGCTGGAATTCCTCGGGATTCGTTATACCGGCACCGGTGTGCTGGGTTCGGCGCTGGGCATGGACAAGTTTCGCAGCAAGCTGGTGTGGCAACAGTGCGGGATTCCGACGCCGCCGTTTGAAGTGGTGCTGCGTGGCGACGACTATGCCGCACGCGCCGCGCAAATTGTCGCGAAACTGGGTTTGCCCCTGTTCGTCAAGCCCGCCTGCGAAGGATCGAGCGTGGCGGTAATCAAGGTGAAAGCGGCGGATGCGCTCGCCGGTGCGCTGGCCGCGGCCGCGCATTACGACAGCGTGGTAGTGGTCGAAAAAAGTATCGAGGGCGGCGGCGAATACACCTTGTCGATTGCGGGTGAGCTTGATTTACCCATTATCAAGATCGTCCCCGAAGGAGATTTCTATGATTACGACGCGAAATATATTTCGGATAAAACCCAGTACCTGATTCCCTGCGGTTTGGGTGAGGCCGAAGAGCAGCGCTTGAAAGTCTTGGCGCGCCGGGCTTTCGAGTTACTCGGTTGTGCCGATTGGGGCCGTGCCGATTTTATGGTCGATGGACAGGGGCAGCCGTTTTTCCTTGAGGTGAATACGGCTCCCGGCATGACCGACCATTCGCTGCCGCCCAAGGCTGCGCGAGCGGTGGGCATCAGTTATGAAGCGCTGGTGTTGAGCGTGTTGTCGCTCACGCTGGCTTGAATTGAAACAGTGTTGAATTGAAAACGGAACCTGACCGTGTGGAATAACGTACGCCAGCTTAACCTCGCGGCCAGCATGCTGTATGCGCTGGCGGCAGGGGTATTGGTGGCATGCGCGGCGCTGTGGATGATAGGCCGGCCGATGTTCACCTTGCGCGCGATCGAGATTGACGGCGATGTAGCACACATTAATGTGCCGACGGTCCGTGCCAGTCTGGCAGGGCATCTGCAGGGCAATTTTTTTACCGACAACCTGGATGTGGCGCGAGTTGCCTTCGAGTCGATGCCGTGGGTACGGCGTGCCGGGGTGCGGCGGGTCTGGCCCGATCAGTTGGCGGTCACGCTGGAAGAATATAAGCCGGTGGCAACCTGGGGTAACGATCAGTTGGTGAGTGCCGAAGGGGAATTGTTTACCGCCAACCAGGGCGAGCTGGATCAGGACGATCTGCCCGCCTTGTCCGGGCCGGAAGGCAGTGCCAAGGATGTGCTCGCCAAGTACTACGAATTTATGCACTGGTTTGCACCGATAGGCGTGAAGCCGGTCGAAGTCACACTCTCGCCGCGTTATGCGTGGAGCGTGAAATTTTCCGACGGCATGTCAGTTGAACTGGGGCGTGAAAGAGATGAGGAAACGCTGATGAAACGTTCCAACCGGCTGGTGTCGGCGTGGTCCGAAGTGACTCATCGTTGGGGAGAACAGATCGAGTCGGTCGATCTGCGTTACCCGAATGGTTTCGCGGTCCAGGTCGCGGGTGTTCGATTTATTCCGGATCAAGCTGGGGGAGCAAGCAAAAAATGAGCTCGACAATAAATCTGGCACGGCACCTGTTGCTGCTGGGCGCGGTAGAAACCAAATCTGGGCAATCCAGCATGCATGTACAAAAACATACGCAAAGAGTCAGGACGCTATGAGTAAAGATTACAAAGACCTGCTGGTCGCGCTCGACATCGGTACCTCGAAGGTGGTCGCCGTGGTCGCGGAGTTGAAGGGCGAGGGTCACTACGAAGTGATCGGTCTCGGTCAAAGCGACTCCAAAGGCCTGAAGAAAGGTGTGGTGGTCAATATTGAAGCGACCGTCCAGTCGATCCAGCGCGCGCTTGAAGAAGCCGAACTGATGGCCGACTGCAAGATCACGAATGTGTTTACCGGCATCGCCGGCAGCCATATTCGCAGCTTCAACTCGAGCGGCATGGTGGCGATCAAGGATAAAGAGGTGACTCAGGCCGATGTGGCCCGGGTGATCGAGACGGCCAAAGCCATCAATATCCCCACCGATCAGCAGGTGCTGCACATCCTGACCCAGGAATTCATCATCGACGGGCAGGAGGATGTGCGCGAGCCGATCGGCATGAGCGGGATCCGGCTGGAAGTGAAAGTGCATATCGTGACGGGCGCGGTTTCGGCAGCGCAGAACATCGTCAAGTGCGTGCGCCGTTGCGGCCTGGAAGTGAATGACCTGATTTTGCAACCGCTGGCGTCCAGTCTTGCCGTGCTGACGGAAGACGAAAAAGAGCTCGGCGTGGTGCTGGTCGATATCGGCGGCGGCACGACGGATATCGCGATCTTCAGCGAAGGTGCGATTCGCCATACCGCGGTTATTCCGATCGCCGGCGATCAGGTCACCAGCGATATCGCGATGGCCCTGCGCACGCCGACGCCGGATGCGGAAGATATCAAGGTCAGTCATGGGATCGCCAAGCAAGCGCTGGCCGATGCCGATGAAATGATTGAAGTGCCGGGCTTGGGCGAGCGCGGTCCGCGCACGCTGTCGCGTCAGGCACTGGCTGCGGTGATCGAGCCGCGGGTCGAAGAACTGTTTTCGCTGGTGCAGCAGGTGGTACGTGAATCCGGTTACGAGGAACTGCTGTCGTCGGGTGTGGTATTGACCGGCGGCGCGGCGATGATGGCCGGCATGGTGGAGCTGGGGGAAGACATTTTCCTCAAACCCGTGCGCATCGGCGTTCCCGAATATATCGGCGGTCTGGCCGACGTGGTGCGCAACCCACGTTATTCGACCGCCATGGGGTTGTTGCTTGAGGGCCGATCGCAGCGCTTGCGGGGACGCAAGGTTGCGGTGCAGTCAGGTTCGATTGGACAAGTCTGGGGCCGCATGAAGGACTGGTTCCTGGGTAATTTTTAAGGTTGTGGCGGTTGCAGGATTTAAATTCGTGTCGGCTGCGGCTGCTGGCACGCAGCGAAGAGGTTGCCCGATCTCTTGCTGGGTAAAGCCGAGTGATGTGGTTCTTGACGGAGGCAATTAAAATGGAATTCCAAATGCTGGAAACGGAAACCAACGGCACCATTATCAAGGTAGTGGGTGTTGGTGGCGCTGGCGGCAATGCTGTGCAGCACATGATCAACCGCGGCGTGCAAGGGGTTGATTTCATTTGCATGAACACTGACGCGCAAGCGCTCAGCCGTTCGAAAGCCGGTTCTGTGCTGCAACTGGGTAAAACCGGTTTGGGCGCAGGCGCCAAGCCGGAAATGGGCCGGGCTGCGGCGGAAGAGGCGCGCGAACGTATCGCTGACTCGCTGCGCGGCGCGCATATGGTGTTTATCACTGCCGGCATGGGCGGCGGTACCGGCACCGGTGCCGCACCTGTGGTGGCCGAGATTGCCAAAGAGATGGGTATCCTGACCGTCGGCGTGGTGTCCAAGCCGTTCGAGTTTGAAGGCGGCAAGCGCATGCGGGTGGCCGAAGCCGGGTCGCAGCAGCTCGAAGACAATGTCGATTCGCTGATTGTAGTGCTCAATGACAAGCTGTTTGAAGTCATGGGCGACGACGCGGAGATGGACAAGTGTTTCCAATGCGCCGATGACGTGCTGCACAACGCGGTTGCCGGTATCGCTGAAATCATCAACGTCGATGGTCTGGTCAACGTCGATTTCGAAGACGTGAAGACGGTGATGGGCGAACAAGGCAAAGCCATGATGGGTACGGCTACCGTGACCGGTGTCGATCGCGCTCGCCTGGCGGCCGAACAAGCTGTCGCCAGCCCCTTGCTCGAAGGCGTCGATTTGTCCGGTGCGCGCGGGGTGCTGGTCAACATTACGTCCAGCCGTTCGCTGCGTCTGTCGGAAACGCGCGAAGTGATGAATACCATCAAGAGTTACGCCGCGGACGATGCGACTGTGATTTTTGGTGCGGTGTACGATGACGCAATGGGCGATGCTTTGCGCGTGACGGTAGTGGCAACCGGCTTGGGCCGTGCCGCCAAGAAGGCCATGGCAACGCCGATGACCTTGTTGAAAACCGGTACGGACAATGCTCCCGTGATGATGAGCCAGCAGCCGTCGACCGCCACCACCACGGACTACGGCGCGCTGGACACGCCGGCCGTATGGCGCAGTTCGCGGGAAACCGCGTCGGCACATGTGGCTGCATTGCAGGAAAAGGGTGTCGATACCTACGACATTCCGGCTTTCTTGCGTAAGCAGGCAGACTAAACCCGCCACGGCAGGCTGTTATGTCGGGAAAAGTATCCGGCCTCGGGCCCGGAGGGATGATTGCCCCCTTCGCTTGAGGTCTGCTGCAAGACAGCAGACCGCCTCTGGACCGGTGTGCTGTTTCCGGCGTCGGCATGAGCTGTGCACATTGCATCGGATTTAAGCTTTGAATTAACGTTGAAGTGGGGACTGGCCATGATTCAGACAGGCGAAGCGCTTCCGCATGCAACGCTGTACGAGTTTTTCGACAGCGAGCAAAACGGATGTGCAATTGGACCAAACGCGTTGGACGTGCAACAACTGGCGGCAGGCAAACGTCTGGTGATCTTCGGTTTGCCCGGAGCTTTCACCCCGACTTGCTCAGCCAAGCATGTACCGGGTTACCTCGAGCATTACGCCGCGTTTCAGGCGAAAGGCATCGATGAAATCTGGTGCGTGTCAGTCAACGACGCGTTTGTCATGGGTGCGTGGGGACGCGATCAGCACACCTCGGGCAAGGTGCGCATGATGGCGGACGGTAGCGCGGAATTCACCCGCTTGGCTGGTCTGGAGCAGGATTTGTCGGCGCGTGGCATGGGGCTTCGTTCCCAGCGCTACGCCATGGTGGTCGACGACGGCGTGGTCAAGGCACTATTCGTCGAGGCACCCGGCAAATTTGAAGTCAGCGCTGCGGCGGCGGTGTTAAGCACGCTTTAGGGCGTGTTGTGTTGTTTTTTATCGAAGAGATGTGCGGGCCCCTGCGACCGGTTACGCCTCCGTACCGGTCTCAGGGGGGCTGTAACAGGCAGAAACAAGTTGTTTCTGCAAAAACCGCAAGTGGTGAGTATACTTAGGATGTAAACTATTGCTATGGCATAGAAATTTCCGATTGATTTAATTAATAAGCTTAATGTAGACATGCTGAAGCAACGCACCATCAAGGCGATCGTCAAGACAACCGGTATTGGCTTGCATTCAGGGCGCAAAGTACATTTGTCCCTGCGTCCGGCCGGTCCCGACACGGGCATCGTCTTTACTCGCGTCGATCTTCCCAACGCGCCGGAAATCCGTGCTGCGGCGACGAACATCGGCGATACGCGCTTGGCCTCCGTGCTGCAAAAAGACGGCGCCCGTATTTCGACGGTCGAACATCTGATGTCTGCCTGTGCCGGTTTGGGCATCGACAATCTGTATGTCGATGTCGATGCGGAAGAAATCCCCATTATGGACGGCAGCGCTGCGTCGTTTGTGTTCCTGCTCCAATCGGCCGGGATCGAAGAGCAGCCCGCCGCGAAGAAATTTATCCGCATCAAACGCGCTGTCGAAGTGCGCGACGGCGACAAATATGCCCGTCTTGAGCCGTTTTTCGGTTTCAAACTCAAGTTTACGATCGATTTCAGTCATCCCGCGGTTGATCGGACCGGTCAGGAGCTCGAAGTCGATTTGGCCGACGTGTCTTATTCGCGGGAAATCGCGCGGGCGCGCACCTTCTGTTTTGCCGACGAAGTCGAAATGATGCGTGAGATCGGCCTGGCGCGGGGCGGCAGCCTGGATAACGCGATCGTGATCGACGAATACCGGATTTTGAATAACGACGGTTTGCGTTATGACGACGAATTCGTCAAACACAAGATGCTGGATGCGATTGGCGATTTATATGTGCTGGGCCGTCCGCTGATTGCCTCCTATACGGCATACAAATCGGGTCACGGGCTGAACAACGCCTTGTTGCGCGAATTGTTGGCCCATGAAGACGCGTATGAAGTGATTTCTTTCGAAGACCAGCAAGCCGCACCGCGCGGCTTCTCGTTTGACGCCCAAACGGCCTTCGTTTGAGGTCCTGAACGGCGCTGAAGTGAGCGCGGTATGCAACGCCCTGCCATAAAAAGCGGGGCGTTTTGTTTTGCTAACGCGGTTTTTTTGCCCCAGCGGTGTGATGCGCAATCAGGCGCTGCAGCGATTCCTGCAAGGGTGAAGCTTCCAGCGCTCCGCATAAGGCGCTGAGCGAAGCCAAAGCCGTCGGGCTCATCTGGGCCTTGGGCGCGGCGGCGGCCGGCGGCATCGGTTGCGGGCTGATACGGATTTTCAGTTTTTTGACCGGCCAGCCGCGTTGCTGCAACTCATTGACCAGACCGGGTTCCAGGTGGCGCAAACGTGCAGCCAGCGCTCCATGCCCGGTGAGCAGCGTCAGCGTCCCGTCCTGAATGCCTCCGGTGTCGACGTTCGGCACCAGGTAATCGGGCAGCAGGCGCGCCAAGTCCTGTGCCAAAGCGGTGGCTTGCTGGACTCCGACACGCAGGCGCCCGAGCGCATCGCTGCGGTCGAGCAAATCCGACACCGGCAGCGAGGTGCGCGGCTTCACGGGCTTTTTAAATGGAACAAAAGTACTCATTTTGCGGGAAATCGAGGCGCGAGCCCGGCGGAAAAGGCGCAGTGCCAGTGTTTAAAAGGCTGAACGGTCAGCCGAAGAACTCTTTTAGGCTACCTTCGGCTCACCTACAGGTGCCGGATTTGCGTTTTGCAGGCGTGCCGGGGGCGATATTGTGCGGCGATTGTTGCGGATATCGTGTTTGTGGTGTGACAGGACCCACGGCTGCAACATTGACAATGATAGAATACACGCTCTTTGAACCTACAGGCCTAAGTCGAAGGGGCATGGTGCGTTCGACGCTGTTTGGCGTCGGTGCACGGCCGCGACGCAGATAACGATCCGATGATTTCCGGACTTCTCAGAGCAGTTTTTGGCAGCCGCAACCAGCGCCTCGTCAAGCAGTACCAGAAAACCGTTGCCGTGATCAATGCGCTTGAACCGCAGATCGAAGCATTAAGCGACGAGCAGTTGCGCGGCAAAACCGATGAGTTCAGACAGCGCGTCGCCGATGGCGAAGCACTGGACACCTTGTTGCCCGAGGCTTTCGCGGTGTGCCGCGAGGCCAGTCGGCGCGTGCTTAAAATGCGCCACTTCGATGTCCAGCTTATCGGCGGTATGGTGTTGCATTACGGCAAAATCGCCGAAATGCGTACCGGTGAAGGTAAAACGCTGGTGGCAACCCTGGCGGCTTACCTCAATGCCTTGTCCGGGCGCGGCGTCCATGTGGTGACGGTGAATGACTATCTGGCCCGGCGCGATGCCGAGTGGATGGCTCGCCTGTACAACTTCCTGGGTTTGTCGGTGGGGATCAACCTGTCGCAGATGGAACACGAGGAAAAGCAGCAGGCCTACGCCTCCGACATTACCTACGGCACCAATAACGAATTCGGTTTCGATTACCTGCGCGACAACATGGTGTACGACACCGAGGCACGCGTGCAGCGGGTGCTGAATTTCGCCGTGGTCGACGAGGTCGACTCGATCCTGATCGACGAAGCGCGTACGCCGCTGATCATCTCGGGTCAGGCCGAGGATCACACCGAGCTGTATATCCGGATGAATGCCCTGCCGGCGATGCTTACGCGCCAGATCGGCGAAGAGAAAATCGACGGTACCGGGGTTGAAGTGCCGGGCGACTACACGCTGGACGAAAAATCGCGTCAGGTTTTCCTCACCGAGCGTGGCCATGAAAAAGCCGAGGAAACGCTGGCCGAGTGGGGTTTGATCGGCGCGGGCGAAAGTCTCTACGCGCCGCAGAACATCACGCTGATGCATCACGTGTATGCCGCGCTGCGCGCCCATACCCTGTTTTTCCGCGACCAGCATTATGTGGTGCAAAACGACGAAGTCGTGATTGTCGACGAGTTCACCGGCCGCCTGATGTCGGGCCGCCGCTGGTCCGAAGGTTTGCATCAGGCCGTGGAAGCCAAGGAAGGCGCCAAGATCCAGCACGAAAATCAGACGCTGGCTTCGATCACCTTCCAGAATTATTTCCGCATGTACGGCAAGTTGTCGGGCATGACCGGGACGGCCGATACCGAAGCTTACGAATTCCAGGAAATCTACGGTCTTGAAACCGTGGTGATGCCGCCGAATCGTCCGAATCGCCGCACCGACAAACAAGATCAGATCTACAAGACCGCCCACGAGCGTTACAACGCGGTGATCCGCGATATTCGCGATTGTTATGACCGCGAGCAACCGGTGCTGGTCGGCACCACCTCGATCGAAAGCTCGGAATTGCTGTCGGGTTTGCTCGACCAGGCCAAGTTGCCGCATGAAGTGTTGAACGCGAAGCAGCATGCGCGCGAAGCTGAAATTGTGGCCGAGGCGGGCCGGCCCAAACGCATTACCATCGCCACCAATATGGCCGGTCGCGGTACCGACATTGTGCTGGGCGGCAATGCGGAGAAGCAAGCCAGCTTTATCGAAGCCGACCCGAACCTGTCCGACGACGAAAAGCGCCGCCGCATTCAAGCGTTGCATGACGAATGGCAAGCACTGCATGACGCGGTCAAGGCAGCCGGCGGTTTGCATATCATCGGCACCGAACGTCACGAATCGCGCCGCATCGACAATCAGTTGCGCGGTCGCGCCGGGCGTCAAGGCGATCCGGGTTCCTCGCGTTTCTATCTGTCGCTGGAAGATCCGCTGTTGCGCATTTTTGCCGGCGACCGCGTGCGTGCCATCATGGATCGGCTGAAGATGCCCGAAGGCGAGCCGATCGAGGCGGGTATCGTAACTCGCTCGATCGAGTCGGCCCAGCGTAAAGTCGAAGCGCGTAACTTCGATGTGCGTAAGCAGTTGCTTGAATACGATGACGTCGCCAACGATCAACGTAAGGTGATTTACCAGCAGCGCAACGAGTTGCTGGAAGCGACCGATATTTCGGAAACCGTCGCCGCCATGCGCCAAGGCGTATTCAGCGACCTGTCACGCAGCTTTGTTGCGCAAGGCAGCATCGAAGAGCAATGGGATTTGCCGGCGCTGGAACAAGTTCTGCGTAACGAATGGCGCATCGAGACGTTTTTGACGCAGATGGTGGCGGATTCGGACAGCATCGACGACGAAGATATTCTTGCCGTGGTGCTCGATGCAGCCGAAGCTTCTTACCTGACCAAGGTTGAAATGGTCGGCCGCGAAGGCTTCAACAGCTTCGAACGCTCGATCATGCTGCAAACGCTGGATAGCCGCTGGCGCGAACATCTGGCGGCGCTCGACCACTTGCGCCAGGGGATCCATCTGCGCGGTTATGCGCAGAAAAACCCGAAGCAGGAATACAAGCGCGAAGCCTTCGAATTGTTCTCCGAGTTGCTGGACTCGATCAAGCAGGAAGTGACGCGGGTGGTGATGAATGTGCAAGTTCAGTCGCCGCAGCAGCTTGAAGAAGTGACCGAGCAGCTTGAAGAGCATGCGGGCGAACTTGAGCATGTCGAATATCGGCATGCCGATTTCGACGAACGCGCAGCGGCGGCCGCCGCCGCGGTGGTCGAAGAGTTGCCCGTGACGGCCGCGGCCTCCGCCGCGATGGCATTGGCTAGCGGTGAAAACGTCGCGCTCGAACCGATCGCCGGTAAAGTCGGCCGCAACGACCCCTGCCCATGCGGCAGCGGCAAGAAATACAAGCAATGTCACGGTAAGTTGGGATAATTCCCACGGCAAGGCCTGCGGTTTCAACTCAAGCTACGACGCCAGGCCTTGCCGGCAAGCCTACTGATGTATTGCTTGCCAATGTTCAGCGGGTCGGCCGCCCGGCCCGCATCCTGATGCCGTGGCGTGGCTGCGGCGAAAAATCTTTCGGACCGCATACGAACATGGCTGTCAATTTCCCCCTTATCAATGCCGAACAATTGCTGCCCGTGGCGGGCGTCACCCTGGGTTGGGCCGAAGCCGCCATCCGCAAGCAAAACCGCAAAGACGTCCTGGTGATCTCGCTGGAAGAAGGCGCGAGTGTCTCAGGCGTGTTTACCGCCAATCGTTTTTGCGCGGCACCCGTGATCGTCAGCCGTGAACACCTTGAACACGCCCGCCAGCCGGGCCGGCCGGGTATTCGTGCGCTGGTGGTCAATACCGGCAATGCCAACGCGGGCACCGGCGAGTCCGGCCTGGCGCACGCCCGTGAAACCTGTGTCGAACTGGCACGCCTGACCGGCTTGAACGCGGAGCAGATTTTGCCGTTTTCCACCGGGGTGATTCTTGAGCCGCTGCCTGTCGAACGCCTCAAGGCAGGTTTGCCGGCAGCCTTGGCCAACCGTCAGGCTGCCCATTGGTACCAGGCGGCTGAAACCATCATGACCACCGATACGCTGCCTAAAGCGGCATCGAAACAAGTCACGATCGACGGTCATCTGGTGACCTTGAGCGGCATCAGCAAGGGCGCCGGGATGATCCGTCCCAACATGGCGACCATGTTGGGCTTCCTCGCCACCGATGCGACCGTGGCGCAGCCGGTGCTCGACACCCTGGTCAAATACGCGGCGGACCGCTCATTCAATTGCATCACCATCGACGGCGATACCTCGACCAACGATTCGTTTATCGTGATTGCCTCGGGCAAAGGCAGTTTGCCGGCGATTACCTCGACCGACAGTCCGGCCTATCTCGCTTTGCGCGATGCCGTGGTCGAGATTTCGCAAACGCTGGCGCAATTGATCATTCGCGACGGCGAGGGCGCGACCAAATTTATGACGGTGCAAGTCGAAGCCGGCGCCAGCGTCGAAGAATGCCGCAAGATTGCTTATTCGATCGGCCATTCGCCCCTGGTAAAAACCGCTTTTTATGCGTCCGACCCCAATCTGGGCCGGATTCTCGCGGCCATCGGCTATGCCGGTGTCGACGATCTCGACGTGGCTAAAATCGACCTCTACCTGGACGACGTGCTGGTCGCCCGGGCGGGTGGGCGCAATCCTGACTATCGCGAAGA
>JAMFSV010000354.1 GCA_026225455.1 Burkholderiales bacterium
CCGAATTCGGCCTCAGCTCACGCCCGCTTATGACATTGTGTGTGTTGCGGCATTGCCGGGCTTTGCCAGTTACGGTACCAACCTTGCTATCGACAAGATGCAACGGTCGCAAACACTGGATGATTATCGGCACATGGCGCGCGCGGCGGGTATTGCCGAACGCATCGCGACAGCCGCAGTAAAGGCCACCGTCAAAGTGGCGCACGAAACTTGGCCAAGTTTGCTGGACCAACTGCCGACGCCTGTGCGAATGAAAGAGATTGTGCTGCAACGGCTGGCAACATTGCCGCTGGCGCGGATTTAACGCTCGTAGCGCTAATTCAGCCCGCTCGCAGCTGAATTAGCGACTACTCCAACTAGCTCACTGTATGGGCGGCACTATCCGTCGACCACCCACCTCCCAACGCCCGCACCAAGGCCACATTGGCGCGCAATTGCCGCGTCTGTAAATCCAGCACGCTGCGTTGCGCGTCGAGCGACGCGGTTTGCGCCTGTACCACATCAAGGTAGGACACCGCGCCATTACGATACTGATTGAGCGCCAGGTCGACCGCTTGCTGGGCTGCGGCTGCCGCGTCTTGCTGATCGACCAGGGCGTGGCCCAGGTCGGTGAGGAGGGTCAGGCTATCTTCGACTTCACGGAACGCGACCAGCACCACGCTGCGATAACGCGCGCCGTTTTCGTTCTCGGCCGCTTTGGCCGAGGCCACGTTGGCCGCGCGCCGGCCGCCGTCGAAGATGTAGCTGGCCAGCATGGGGCCGCCGGCCCAGAACAGGTTGGGTGCGCTGAGCAGGTTGTTGTAGGCGTCGCTCTGGTAGCCGCCTTGCACGCTTAAGGTCAGCGAGGGGAAATAGGCGGCGCGGGCGACGCCGATTTTGGCATTGGCTTCGGCGGTGCGGCGCTCCGCGGCGGCAATGTCCGGGCGGCGTTGCAGCAAGGTAGAGGGCACGCCGAGCGGGATCGGCGGCAAGGCGAAGGGATCGGTTTGCGGCGCCAAGCGGAACTGCGACGCGGACGCGCCGACCAGCACCGCAATCGCATGTTCGACCAGGCTGCGTTGGGCGTGGGTTTGCGATAACAGCGAGCGGGCCGAGGACAACTGGGTGCGGGCCCGGGCCACGTCAAGCTGGGACACGATGCCGCCGTTGTGCAAACTTTGCGTCAACTCCAAGGCACGGGCGAAAGCGGTAATGGTTTGGTCCAGCAGCGCATCTTCCTGGTCGAAGCCGCGTAGCTGTACGTAGTTGTCGGCCAGTTGCGTTTGCAAGCTGACCTGCACCCCGGCCAAGTCGGCGCGGCTGGCTGCGGCTTCGTCGCGGCTGGCGGCGACGCTGTCGCGCACGCGGCCCCACAGGTCGATCTCGTAGTCGAATTCGCCGCCCAGCGTGACCGAGTTGTACTCGTCGGGTGAAGGGTTGCCGCGCAGCGGCCGGTTATCCGACTGGCGATCGCGCTGCGGATTGCCCTGCGCGCTTAAGGTCGGATACAAAGCGGCCTCGGCCGACGAGACTAAAGCCTGGGCCTGCTGGTAATGGGACAATGCCGCACTGAGGTCGGCATTGTTGAGCAGCAAACGCTGCTGCAAATCATCGAGCTGGGCATCCTGATAAATTTTCCACCAGCCGTCGCGCGGCAAGGGTTGGGCCGGCTGCGCCATATTCCACGGGCCGTTGCCCTCATTGCCCTGGTACGCGGGGGCCACCGGCACCTGCGGCACATGGTAGTCGGGGGCCAGGGAACAAGCGCCCAGCGCCAGCGTGGTTGCCAGCAGCAGGGGGAACGAACGGCTAGCCATGTGAGGTAGCTCCGGTGCTCGCGACCTTGACCGGGTCACCGTCATTCAAGCCGTCCGGCGGGTTGGAGATGACCCGGTCGTCGGCGTTCAGGCCCGAGCCGATCGCGACGCTTTCGCCGAAATCGTGGGTGATGGTGACCACTTTGAATTTGACGTGGCCTGCCGCATCGAGCGTGGCGATGCGCAAACCGTGTTGATCGAACACCAGTGCATTGGCCGGTACGCGCAATGCCTGCGCGTCGACCGGCAGGTTGAAGTGCACCGTGGCAAAACTGCCCGGCAGCAACTGGCCGCCTCGGTTATCCACCAGCAATTGCACCAAGGTAGAACCCGAGGCGGCATCGATCGAGTCGGCTGCGGCGGCTACGGTGGCGGTAAAACTGCGGCCCGGATATTCCGGCACACTCAATTGCGCTGTGTTGCCGGCATGAATCAAGGGGGCATAGTTCTGCGGGATCTGCACATACACGCGCAGCTTGGTCACATCCGCTACTTCGAATAGTTCCGGCCCGTTGCCGCTGCCGCTGCCGGCGTTGATCAAGGCCCCAACGTCGGTGTTGCGCACCGTCACCACGCCGTCGAAGGGCGCCACGATACGGGCAAAACCCTTGGTTGCCACCAGGCGCTCGACGTTGGCTTGCGCCGCCTGCACCATCGCTTGTTTGGCGGCGAGGTCGGCGGTGCGCTGGTCGACATCCTGATGCGACACCGAATCGGAAGACAGCATGGCCTGCCAGCGTTTGGCGGTGGTTTCCGCCAGCGACGCATTGGCCTGGGCCGTGGTGAGATCGGCCCGGGCCTGCAGCAATTGCTGGTCGACGTCGGGGGTTTCGATCACAGCCAGCAATTGGCCCGCTTTGACGTGCGCGCCGATATCGGCATTCCAGGCTTTCAGGTAACCGCTGACGCGGGCGAACAGCGGCGCCCGGGTATAAGCTTCGAGCCGGCTCGGCAGATCCAGCGTGGCGCTGTCGGTGCCGCGCAGCGGCGGGGAGACTTGCACGGTGAGTACCGCTTGCGCATCGGTCCAGGTACGTAATTGATGGTTGTCGGCGGCCCGTGTGGCGAGCCCCGCGGCGACGATCAAGATGACGATGACGCCACCGACGATACCGGCCGTGCGCAGTCGGCGAGGAGGCGTGGCGACGGGCAACAGGGGTTCAGACGACATGGACAGGCTCTCCGGATACAGCAGCCGGCGCGGACTTCGAGCCGGAGCGTGAATGAATTAGGGCAAACACAACAGGGACAAAAAATAGCGTGGCGACGGTGGCAAACACCAGGCCGCCGATCACGGCGCGCCCCAGCGGCGCATTCTGCTCGCCGCCTTCGCCTAAAGCGAGGGCCATGGGCGCCATGCCGATAATCATCGACAGCGCCGTCATCAGGACCGGGCGAAAGCGGGTGAAACCACCTTCCAGAGCGGCTTGCATGGCGTCGCCGTGGACCGCCAGGCGCTCGCGGCAAAAGCTCACCACCAGAATCGCATTGGCTGTGGCCACGCCCATACACATGATGGCCCCGGTCAGGGCCGGCACCGAGAGGGTGGTATGGGTGGCGAACAACATCCACACAATCCCCGCCAAGGCGGCCGGCAAGGCCGTGACAATCACAAAGGGGTCGGCCCACGATTGGAAGTTGACCACGATCAACAGATAAATCAGCACCACCGCACCGAGCAGCCCAAACAACATGCCGGTGAAGGCACTGTTCATGGTTTGCACCTGGCCCAGCAGCGCAGTGGTGGTGCCGCGCGGCAACTCGCCGGCATGGCGCGCCAGCACTTGGCGGATGTCGGCTGCGACGGCACCGAGATCGCGGTCCTGGGTCGAGGCAAAAATCTCCACCATGGGTTGGATATTGTATTGGCTGACCACCGCATTGCTGCCGAAACGTTTGACACTGGCCAGGCCGCCGAGAATTTGCGCGTCGGCGGTGTTACCGTTGGTGGCGGTGATCGGCAAGTTGTTCAGGTCACCCAGCGTAGCCAATTGGTATTGCGGGGTTTGGATCACGATCGGATAAGACACGCCGTTTTTCGGGTTCAACCAATAGGTGGGCGTCACTTGACTGGAACCTGCGAGATTCACCACCAGGCTATTGGTAACGTCGCCCTCGGTGACTCCAAGCAGTTGCGCCCGGGTCCGGTCGACATTGATCTCGAAGCCCGGGTTGGCCTGCGATTGGGCGATGCGGGCATCGGCGACCCCAGGAATACCGCGAATCTCGCGCAGCAGGGTGGAGGCGTAGGCAAAATTGGCCGGCAGGTTATTGCCGCGCACCTGCAGGTCGATCGGCGCCGGTGAGCCGAAGTTCAGGATCTGGCTGATGATGTCGGCCGGCGGGAACGAGAAGGTGACGCCGGGGAATTCGCGCGGCAGACGTTCGCGCAACAGGCGCACGTATTCGGCGGTCGGGCGGTGGCCTTCATTGAGGGCCAACTGGATATCGCCGTCTTGCGAACCCATGGTGCCGGTATTGTTATATGCAGTATTGATACCGCTGATCGACAGGCCGATATTGTCCACCACGGTGCCCAGTTCTTCCGGTGGGATCACTTGGCGAATCGAACGCTCGACCGCGGCGAAGATCTGCGTGGTCTGTTCGACGCGCAGGCCGATGGGCGCGCGCACATGCAGCAGGATTTGTCCGGAGTCCACCGCCGGGAAAAAATTGCGCCCGAGGAACGGCACCAAGGCAAACGAGATCACCACAAAACCGAGGAACAGGTTGACGAAACGGACCGGCGTGCTCAGCGCCAGCGCCAGCAGGCCACGGTAACCGTTACGCACTTTTTCGAAGCGGGCTTCGAAGCGGCGCTGGAAACGCACCAGCGGATTGCGCGAGCGCGGCGCTGTCGCCGGGTCGACATGAACATGCGGCTTGAGCAGATACTGGGCCATGGTCGGCACCAGCGTGCGCGACAGGAAAAACGAGGAGATCATGGCAAAAATCACCGCCTCGGCCCTCGGCACAAACAGGAAGCGTGCCACGCCATTGAGGAAGAACATCGGCACAAACACGATACAGATGCACAGCAACGAAACAAACGCCGGCGTGACAATTTGCGCCGCGCCATCGAGGATTGCGCTTTCCACATCCTTGCCGTTTTCCAAGTGCCAGTTGATGTTCTCGATGGTCACCGTGGCATCGTCCACCAAAATCCCCACCGCGAGCGCCAAGCCGCCCAAGGTCATGATGTTGAGCGTTTCGCCCAGCGCCGAGAGCGCGGTAATCGAACCGAGAATCGCCAGCGGAATCGAGGTGGCGATAATAATGGTGGAGCGCCAACTGCCGAGGAACAGCAAAATCATCAGGCTGGTCAGGGCGGCCGCGATCACCCCTTCGCGGGCCACGCCGCTGACAGCGGCGCGGACAAACAGCGATTGGTCGCCGATCGGGTTGATTCTAAGCTCGGGCGGTAGGGATCCCGTCGCCAGCGCCACTTGCTGTTTGATACCGGCGATGATGCCCAGGGTCGAGACCGAGCCGTTTTTTAGCACCGTCATCAACACCGAGCGAGTGCCGTCCACGTGGACCACATTGGTCTGCGGCGGGCTGCCGTCGCGCACGCTGGCCACATCGCGGATATATACAGTGGTGCCGTTGACCGCCTTGATCGGCAGATCGCCCAAGGCCTTGATATCGGACGGCGCATCGTTCAATTGCAGGGTGTATTCGTAGGAACCGATTTTCTGGGTGCCGACCGGCGTGATCAGGTTCTGGTGCGCCAATGCATTGTTGATATCCTGCGCCGACAGGCCCCGCGCCTGCAGTGCGGCGGAATTGATATCGATCTGCACCTGGCGCGACTTGCCGCCGAACGGGTAGGGAATCGAGGCGCCTGCCACGGTGGTCAAGATGGGTCGGATCGCATTCAAGCCAAGGTCGCCCAGTTGCTGCTCCGATAGCCCCTTGCCCGACAGCGCCAATTGGATGATAGGCACGGTCGAAGCGTTGTAATTGAGAATGAGCGGCGGTGTGGTGCCGGCCGGAAACTGCTTGAGCAAGGTCTGCGAAACGGCGGTGACCTGCGCGTTCGCGGTACTGATATTGACCCCGGGCTGGAAGAAAATCTTGATGATGCCGAAGCCGGCAATCGACTCCGCCTCGGTATGCTCGACGTCGTTCACCGTGGTGGTGAGCGTACGCTCGAACGGCGAGGTGATGCGCCCGGCCATCTGGTCGGGCGGCAAGCCGGTGTACTGCCACACCACGCTGATCACCGGAATGCGGATGTCCGGGAAAATATCGGTGGGTGTACGCAGGGCCGTCAGCGGGCCGATGATCAATATCAGCAACGCGAGAACGACAAACGTATAGGGCCGCTTTAATGCGACGCGAACTAGGCCGAGCATGCGATATCCAGAAAGGGGGAAAGTAAAACGGTGCAGGCCGCGTTCAAATGGAGCAAAAGCGCCGACCGGCAAACTCAATGCGCTGGCGCGTGATAATACGGCGGCAATAACATTTGTGAAATGGTAGCAGCATCAACAGAGTGTTGTGTTTACTGGAAGAATGACGTTTCAACCCGCGGTATGCGCGCCGGATTGATACGCGCGGAGGCGAATGTGCCGCAGGCTAAGGAGGTCAGTACACCTGACAGGTGCAAAGTGCGCCGCTCTAAATCGAATTACGTTGGGCTAGATGGCAGAATTGCCATATTTCTCGGACGGTTTGGACGGGTGACATGATCGCGTGTCACCTGCGGCACTACTTGGCGCTGTTTTGTGATTTTTTAGCAGTCCATCAGAAAAATCGGACAGGCCGGCTAAACACATTAACAGCGTACCCGGCCGAGTTGACCGTCTTTGAACAAGACGACAACTGGTGTAAAAACCGGTGTTTTCTTGCTTTCGGTTTTGCGTACAGCCGGTCGACCGATTTCGTTTTAGATGCCGTAGAAATAAACAGTCCAATGACGGGCAGTACGATCGGCAACCAATGTTAATGAAGACCCATGTCTTGTCTTCCTTCAGAAATTCAAGCAATCCATCCATGGTATTTCCTTTATCGCTTTGCGGCCGGTGACAATTTTCGAGCATTTTGGTTGGCCGGAGGCGGTTAGGCGATCGGCGTGACAAGCGCGGGTGTCGTTTAAGTATAAATTTGCCTATTTAGAAAAATTATCTTTTTTATATAATTTTAGGCAAAATAGCGCTTTCCCGTGCGCCGGTTCGGCGCCAACCCCCGTGGAGACGAACAATGGTGGATTCAGAGTTGTCCAGCGCACTTGATGAAGTGTTTTTGCCCTTCAACCGCAGCGACGCGCCTGGCCTGGTGGTGGGTGTTGCCCACCAGGGCACGGTGCTGTACCGGCGGGGCTTCGGGCTCGCGAGCATGGAACTGTCGGTGGCCAATACGCCGCACACGCGCATGCGGATCGGTTCGACCAGCAAGCACTTCACCGCGCTGCTGGCGCTGCTGCTGACCGAGGACGGAAAGCTTGAGCTCGACGCACCGATTCGCCGCTATATTCCCGAACTCACCGGTCCAGGCGGCGACCCCACGCTGCGGCAGCTTTTGCAACACAGTGGCGGCGCGCGCTGCTATACCGATGTGGGCTTCCTGACCCATGGTTTGGCACACTCGCCGAACGGAGCTGCGTTGGCCATGCAGGTGCGCCAGAGGGGTCGCAACTTCGCTCCGGGCGAGACGATGATCTACAACAACGGTGGTTACCACCTGGTCTCGATCGCCATCGAACGGGTGGGTGGGGCGCCGTTCGAGGAGCAATTGAAGCAGCGCTTGTTTGAGCCCCTC
>JAMFSV010000355.1 GCA_026225455.1 Burkholderiales bacterium
AGGCAGCCTGAGAGGCAGCCTGAGCGTGCCGATATCGCGCAGTTGGTTGATGCATTTTATGGACGAGTGCGTGACGATGCCCTGATCGGGCCGGTTTTCGCCAAAATGCTGGAAGGCCGCTGGGACAGTCATATGCCCAAAATGGTCGATTTCTGGAGCAGTCTGGTGCTCGGCGAAAAATCGTACCAAGGCAACCTGAAAGCCGCCCATCAGCCGCTCGCCGGCCTCACCCCCGAGCATTTCAATCGTTGGCTGGCCCTGTTTTTCGATACCGTCGAGCAGCGTTACGAGCCCGATGCGGCGATCCAGTTTATCGAACCCGCGCTACGCATTGCGCATAGCCTGCAATTGAGCCGTTTTGGCTGGGAATTCAAGGTGCCGGAAGCACAGCAGGCATTGCTGGAGAAGTTGCGGCCGCGTCGGAAGGACGAGTCGATAGGATCCGCATAGACCCATCAAACTATTCGAGGCGCAATTTCACTCGCCCGTTCTTTCCTTTCAAAGAGCATCGCAAGCGCGTCGCGCACCGGCTGGAGCGATGCACCCGACGACTTTTATTCAGGCGTGAACCTTGGCCGTCACCGCAATGCCCAGCGCCTGCATCACGGCCAGCATGGTTTTCAGGGTCGGATTGCCATTCCGGCTGAACGAGCGATAAAGCTGCTCGCGGGAAAGGCCGGTTTGTCCGGCAATCTGCGCCATGCCCTTGGCCCGGGCGACAACGCCAAGCGCATGCGCGATGTACCCGGCATCATTGGTCTCGAATGCTTCCGCCATAAAGATCGCCATGGCTTCGGCAGAAGCCAAATCCTCGGCAGGGTCATAGCTCGTCAGTTTTTCAGCCATTTAATTCACTCCATTCAGCATCCAGGCGCGTTGCCTGCTTGATGTCCGCTGCTTGCGTACTTTTATCTCCGTCGCATAGCAAGACAATGAGCATGTTGCCTTGTAGACGGAAATAGATGCGGTATCCCGGGCCGTGGTGTATGCGCAACTCGCTAATCCCGTGCCCAACCGCGTCCACATCTCCAGCATGACCAAAGGCAAGACGGTCCAAGCGGGACGCTATCAGGCCACGTGCGCGCTTATCCTTGAGCTGCGTGCGCCATTTCCGAAAGGTCTCGGTCTGCCGTATTTCGAACAATTGAATGGTAGTTTATAAAATACTTTCCGGCAAGCGATTTAATTATTGCCAAGATCACTGCCAAGAAAAGTAGGGCTGAGGAGGAAGCCAATTCTGCCTTTGGCGTGTTGCAGCGGCAACAGGCCGGATGGCCATGGATCTCAGGTTAGCGGAAGGCAGGTTGAAAACAGGTCTATGGATCGAGCGCGGATATCCATGTCGCGCGGATTACCGCTTGGCGCGACAGAGTACGATGCGGCAGGTTTGCCGCCGATCACAGGCGGCTGTTACAGATCGCTTCGGGCAAAGCGCATCAGCGCCGAGGTCCACGCAAAAAGATTTCGAACGGTGATTGAGGAGACGTATGACGCTGTGGAAGCTGTAGAACAAGCAAGGCAATAGCAGCTAAATGGCCATTAGATATCAGGGGCGACTGCCGGATACAGGATCGAGCACCACCTCGTTCCATTTATCCAACGCCCGTCGATCCATCTCCCGCGCGTCCACCCAACGCTCCCCCGCAGCCGTCACTTCCTTTTTCCAAAACGGCGCCTCGGTCTTCAGGTAATCCATAATGAATTCGCAGGCGGCAAAGGCGTCGCCGCGATGGGCGGTGGCAACAGCCACCAGTACGATCTGGTCGGTGGGCGCGAGCTTGCCGTAGCGGTGGATCACCAGCGCGTCGGCCAGCGGCCAGCGCGCCTGCGCTTGTTCGACGATCGCCTGCAGCGCTTTTTCGGTCATGCCGGGGTAATGTTCCAGTTCCATCTGCGCGACGGCAACACCCTGATTAAGGTCGCGTACCAGGCCGATAAAACAGGCCAGTGCACCCGCCTCGGGGTGCGCGCGACGCAAGGCGTCGACTTCGGTGGACAGGTCGAAATCCTCTGCCTGAACCTTGACGGTCATGCTGACTCCTGCGGACTAACCGCCAGTGACGGGCGGGAAAAACGCGACCTCGCAGCCTTCGGTCAAACGCGTCTCGGCCCCCGTCATTTCATGATTGCAGGCCATGCGCAACGACCTGCCTTCGGCCAGGGTCTCGCCCCAGGCACCGCCTCGCGTGCGCAACCAGCTGCGCACATCGCCGACGGTGACTACGCTGTCGGGCAATTGCACCGCTTCATCGGCCACACCCAGCGCCTCGCGCACGCTGGCGAAAAATTTCAATTGGATCTTCATCTTGGGTAAAACCACCTAAAACCAGCAAAATAGTCGGACGAACCAACGCGCATCATTGATCGCCTCGTGGGAGGCTTATTCTCCGAATCGACGCGTTGGGTAAATTGATCGATTCATGAGCTTGAGCCATGGGAGCTTGAGCCGTGGCTCACTCGGTGAGCTACGCCAACAACTCAGAGAATGGCATAAAACGCACAAACTCGCCGGCGGCGATGGCATGGCCGGGCGGATTGTCGATCAGGCCGTCGCCCCATACCGTCGAGGTCAACACCGCCGACGACTGATTGGCGAACAGATCCAGCCCGCCGTCAGCGTTCAGGCGCGCGCGCAGGAATTCATTGCGCCGGTCGGCTTTGGTTTGGCTAAAGTCGGCACGCACCGAGAACACCCTCGGCGCGACATCGATCACACCCTGCAGACGCAGCACAAACGGCCGGACAAACAGGAGAAAGGTGACAAAGCTCGATACCGGATTTCCCGGCAAGCCGATAAAAAATGCGGGTGACGCCGCGGCGCGGTCGATTTCACCGAATGCCAAAGGCTTGCCCGGTTTGACCGCGATTTGCCATAGATTCAAACGGCCCATGGATTCCACGGCGGGTTTCACATGATCTTCCTCGCCGACCGACACGCCGCCCGAGGTCAAGACCAAGTCATGTGCGCGCGCAGCTTCTTTCAGAGTGGCTTGCGTAGTGGCAAGTTGATCCGGGACGATACCAAAATCGCTGACTTCGCAGCCGAGATTTTCCAGCAAGGCACGCAGGGTAAAACGATTGGAGTTGTAGATCGCGCCGGGTTTTAGCGCTTCACCCGGCATGGTCAATTCGTCGCCGGTAAAAAACACCGCAACTTTGACTCGGCGCAGCACCGGTAAGCCGGCGCACCCGACCGAGGCGGCCAGACCCACGGCTTGCGCGTCCAGCCGCCGGCCGGCAGCCAGGATTTCGGTGCCGGCACGAATATCGGCGCCTTGAGCGGTGATCCATTCGCCGGTTTTCGGCGCGGCGGCAAAGCTGACGTGGTCGCCCTCGGCCGTGGCCATTTCCTGCATCACCACGGCATCCGCGCCGGGCGGAACGGTAGCGCCGGTAAAGATGCGCGCGGCGCTGGCCGCGGCCAACGGCTGGGCCGGATGGCCGGCGGGAATCCGCTGCGAAATGGGCATGCGCATCGACGACTGCCCTGCCGCTTGCGGGTTAATCGCCGCCCAATCGGCACAGCGCACGGCATAACCGTCCATCGCGCTGATCGCCATCGGCGGCACATCCAGCGGCGAAATAATGCTTGCCGCCAAGACGCGCCGATGAGCTTGCAGCGTCGCCAAGGTTTCCACTTCCGTTACCGGGCGTACCGCGGCCAGTAACAAGTCCAGCGCCTGCGCGGTGCTTAACAGTTCGGGCCGACTGGAAGATGACGAGAGAGACGTCTGATTCATCGCTGCTTGATCCTGATCGTAAGTCCGGTCTACGGTTGTGCCACACTTCGCTGGCGCCTGCATCGGCCATGCCGCTGATTGCCCGCTCAGCGCTCGCTTATCCGGCAAGCGCCAATTAAAGCCCCGTATGCTGGGCGATAAATGCTTTGATCCGGGCCACGTCGGCCGGCAGCACTTCAAACCGCTGCGGCAACGACTCGATGCCCTCAAAGGCCTGCGGCCGGTCCGCTTCACGCCCAAGCGCTTCGCGGATGGTCTCGCCAAACTTGACCGGCTGGGCGGTTTCCAGCACCACCATGGGAATCCCGGGTTCGAGATATTCCCGCGCCACTTTGATCCCATCGGCCGTATGCGTGTCTATCATGGTGCCATAACGCTGATAGACGTCGCGGATCGCGGCAACCCGGTCCATATGCGCGCTGCGCCCGGAGACAAAACCGAACTCCTTGACCCGCGCGAAATCTTCGCCGCGCGACAAATCGAAACCGCCGTTATGTTCGACATCGCGGAACAATTGCACCACACGCTGCGGATCGCGGCCCAGCAAATCGAACACAAAACGCTCGAAATTCGATGCCTTCGAGATATCCATGCTGGGGCTGGTGGTATGGAACGTTTCAGCCGCTTTGCGCACCCGGTATGAACCGCTGCGAAAAAATTCGTCAAGCACGTCGTTTTCGTTGGTGGCCACCACCAGCTTGGCTATCGGCAAACCCATCATGCGCGCGATATGCCCGGCGCAGACATTGCCGAAATTACCCGAAGGCACGGCAAACGACACCTTGGGCAGCGCCGCATCGATGGCCAGCGGCGGCTGGCCCATACCGGTACGCTGCGGCGTAGCGGCGAAATACCCTTTGAAGTAATACACCACTTGCGCCACCACGCGCGCCCAGTTGATCGAATTGACCGTACCGATCTGCTGTTGCGCCTTGAACGCATGGTCGTTCGATACCGCTTTGACGATATCCTGGCAATCGTCGAACACTCCATCGACGGCCAGGTTGAAAATATTCGGGTCTTGCAGACCGTACATCTGCGCGGCCTGGAAGGCGCTCATTTTGCCGTGCGGCGAGAGCATGAAAACGCGCAATCCCGTCTTGCCGCGCATGGCATATTCGGCGGCGCTGCCGGTGTCGCCCGAGGTGGCACCCAGGATATTCAAGGTCAGGCCTTTACGTGCCAAGGCCGATTCAAACAGATTGCCCAGCAATTGCATGGCCATATCTTTGAACGCCAGCGTCGGTCCGTTCGACAATTCCAACAAAGCCAGCGGAGCACCTTGTTCGATGCCCAATACTTTCAAGGGTGTGATTTCCCCGGCCCGGCTGCGGTCGCGGCCGTTGCAATAAACTTCCGCGGTATAGGTGCGGCGAGTCAGTCCGCGCAGTTCGTCCGGCGCAATGTCGTCGGCAAATTTACTCAGGACTTCGAAGGCGAGATCGGCGTAGGACAACTGACGCCATTGCTGCAATTCGGCGACGCTGACACGCGGATAGGCGTCCGGCAGGTAGAGCCCGCCATCTTTGGCCAGGCCGCCCAGCAGGATGTCGGAAAAAGAATGTCGCTCGGACGAATCGGCCGCGGCGCGAGTGGAAATATAGTTCATGGCGTAAGGTCGTATAACTGCATTCGTATGACTGCGGGTCGAAGGCCGTGGGTTAGACACGGCAAGTTGGGGTCGAGCATCTGAACTGCGAAGCCGGACCATGAAGCGGGGCCAATCAAGCCTGCCGATACCTTGCTCCGATGAGCTGGAGCCGATGCACCGACCCCAGCCTTGGCCCTCGAATCCGCTGCTTAGCTGAGCGCTTCCATGCGCAGTTTGACCACGGTCGAGACCACAGTGCTCAGTGCTTCAATCTGCGTAATCGCGGCGTTGATATTCTTTTCCACGGTCACGTGGGTAATCAGGATAATGTCGGTTTCGCCGTCGGGCCGGCCCTGCTGGTTGACCGTATGCGATTCTTTCTGCAACAGCGCGTCGATCGAAATGCCGCCTTGGGCAAGGATCTTGGTAATGTCGGCCAGCACCCCGGTGACATCCGCCACGCGCAGCCGCAGGTAATAACCGCTATGCACTTCGGTGATCGGCAGGATCGGCGTGCTCGACAGGCTGTCCGGCTGGAACGCCAGATGCGGCACCCGATGCTCGGGGTCGGCCGTATGCAAGCGGGTAACATCGACCAGATCGGCTACCACCGCCGACGCGGTCGGCTCGGCACCGGCACCCTTGCCGTAATACAGCGTGGCCCCGACGGCATCGCCATGCACCAACACCGCATTCATCGCCCCTTCGACATTGGCCAGCAGACGTTTGCTCGGGATCAGGGTCGGGTGGACGCGCAATTCGATACCCTGTTCAGCGCGCCGGGCAATGCCCAGCAGTTTGATGCGGTAGCCCAATTCTTCGGCATATTTGATGTCGACCGCATGCAGGCCGCTGATGCCTTCGATATAAGCGTGCTCGAATTGCATCGGCACGCCGAACGCAATCGCGCTCATGATGGTGACTTTATGCGCGGCATCCACTCCTTCGATATCGAAGGTCGGGTCGGCTTCGGCATATCCCAGGCGCTGCGCATCGGCCAAGGCGGTGGCAAAATCGACACCGCGCTCACGCATTTCGGACAGGATAAAATTGGTCGTGCCGTTGATGATCCCGGCGATCCATTCGATCCGGTTCGCCGTCAACCCTTCGCGTAACGCCTTGATAATGGGGATGCCGCCCGCGACCGCCGCTTCAAATGCAACCATCACGCCGGACGCGCTCGCCGCTTCGAAAATTTCGGTGCCGTGGAGGGCCAGCAAGGCTTTATTTGCCGTCACCACATGTTTGCCGTTACGCAAAGCACGCAACACCAGCTCGCGCGCGAGGCCGGTGCCGCCGACGGTCTCCACGATAATGTCGAGCGCCGGATCGTCGACCAAGGCAAACGGGTCGTTGCCGACCTCAACCGCATTGCCCGCGATAGCCCGAGCCCGTGCGACATTACGCACCGCGATCCGGGTAATTTCAATGCCGCGGCCGGCGCGCCGGCGAATTTCTTCCTGATTGCGGTTCAGTACTTTGAAGGTACCGCTACCCACCGTGCCGAGTCCCAGCAGACCTACTTTGATTGGTTCCATACGCTATTCAAGAAAAATTGGGCCAGCTAATTGGGTTAATCATCAACATGCCTGGAAACAGTGGGCCGAGAGTTCACGACCACCACCCCGAGCTTACACCGAGTGCTGTTTACGGTAGGTATCGAGAAAACGCGCGATCCGGCCGATGGCATCCTGCAAGTCGTCCATGTTCGGCAGAAACACTACGCGGAAATGGTCCGGTGTCGCCCAATTGAAACCCGAGCCCTGCACCACCAGCACCCGCTCTTGCAGCAACAGGTCGAGAATAAACTGCTGATCGTTTTTGATCGGATACAGCTTGGGGTCGAGCTTGGGGAACAGATACAAGGCCGCCTTGGGTTTGACGCAGGTGACCCCCGGGATCGATGTCAGCATATCGTAGGCAAGTTCGCGCTGACGGAACAGCCTGCCGCCCGGCAAGATCAGGTCGTTGATGCTTTGATAACCGCCCAGTGCGGTCTGAATCGCATATTGCCCCGGGACGTTGGCGCACAAGCGCATCGACGCGAGGATATTCAGGCCTTCGATGTAATCGTTGGCGCTGCGGCGCATTTCGCCGCCCAGGCCCGACACTACCATCCAGCCGGCGCGGAAGCCGCATGAACGATAACTCTTCGACAGACCGTTGAAGGTGACCGTCAACACATCTTCCGACAAGGCGGCAATTGAGGTATGAGTCAGGCCGTCATAGACGATCTTGTCGTAAATCTCGTCGGCACAAATAATCAATTGATGCCGGCGCGCCAGTTCGATGATGTCTTTGAGCAAATCGTCCGGGTACAACGCACCGGTCGGGTTATTGGGGTTGATCACCACAATTGCGCGAGTGTTGGGCGTGATCTTGGCGCGGATATCGTCGAGATCCGGCAACCAGCCGTTCGATTCGTCGCACAGATAATGCACCGGAGTGCCGCCCGACAGCGATACGGCAGCCGTCCATAACGGATAATCAGGCGCCGGCACCAGCACCTCGTCGCCGTCGTTCAACAAACCTTGCATGGCCATCACGATCAGCTCGGATGCCCCGTTGCCGATATAGATATCATCGAGTCCGACGCCGGCAATACCCTTTTGCTGGGTGTAATGCATGATCGCCTTGCGCGCGGCAAACACCCCTTTCGAATCCGAATAGCCCGACGACGCGGGCAAGTTGCGGATCATGTCCTGGACGATTTCGTCCGGGGCATCAAAACCGAACGGCGCCAGATTGCCGATGTTCAACTTGATGATGTGATGACCTTCCTCTTCGAGCCGCTTGGCTTCTTCAAGCACCGGCCCGCGAATGTCGTAACACACGTTCAACAGCTTGTTTGATTTGAGAATAGGTTTCACGGCAGCGCGTCGCAAATTGAGTAAAAGGGGAATTCGAAAACCGGCCGCCAGGCACTTGACCGGCGGGGTTCGACCGTATCTGCAGGGGGCATCCGGCGGCCCCGGCGCTTGTGGCGCCATGGCAGGCCCGCCAGCGGCAGGCGGATAGTCGCGTCAGGTCTAAAAGCGATGCGCTTCCAGCATAACTTCCAACATCAGCACGGCACCCTCGCACGCGGTATGCGCAAAGGCCCGACAAAAAGATATAATTTAGCGGATTATCGCACGGTTAGGCAACCAATCCGGCGCCGGGTGTACTGTCGAGTCGTATCAACAACACTCGCCCACCCGCCGCACACAGCATAATTTGCCGCCGGCGATGGGCCGCACGCTACCGGCCCCCGCTCCATCCGATTGCACCGGCGCGCATCGTCAAGCTGCATGCCGCAGGCATACAGTACTGCCAGCAGCGTGCGATCGGCCGAATGAACCCAGCGGGATGCCAGCCCATACTGCGAATACCGCGGTCAATGCTGACATCCTTGAACCCGGACCACCGCTTTGAAACTACACCCGGATCAATTACCCGCGCTCAATACCGTTACCGCATATGGCGAAGGGTATGTCGACATCAATTTGCAACGTCATGTAGGCAGCGTTGTCATCATGCCGGAGCAACCGGTGCGCGCCTGGCCCGTCAACTCGTTCGACAGCCTGGAGCCCGGCCATTTTGCGATGTTGCTCGAAGACGAACCCGAACTGGTGATTTTCGGTAGCGGTGCACGGCTGCGTTTCCCGCATCCGAAACTGACCGCGGCCCTGGCCGAACGCCGCATCGGCATTGAAACCATGGATTTTCAGGCTGCCTGCCGCACTTATAATGTACTGATGGCCGAAGGCCGTAAAGTCGCCGCCGTATTATTAATCGAATCGGTCTAAACTACCCGGCGCATGCGGTTTCCTTCTCATGGACCGACTCATGAGCCAACTCACGGGGCCGAATCGTCGAGCAACTTGACCCAGGTAACGTATAACTGCGCGGCGCTTAATGCCGGCTTAATCAAACGCCTTGATAATGGCGGCTGGCGTCTCGGATTCTGACGATACAGGTCCTGCAGTGTATTCCCAGCCGTTTGCCCCAGATCACGCGCAGCAGGCCGTTGTCATGAGCCTGCTGTGCCGGGAAATCCGTTCTTATAAGGCCTCGCTATCCCGATGTACGAAACAACTTCGAAACCGGCTGCAATATCGGCTGCCCCCCCGCTGCTGTCGCGCACGCTGCTGGTACTGCTGGCCGTGTTGCTGGTGCTTGTCTGGTTTGGCCAGCTCGATCTGCGCCACCTGGTGCCCTCGGATGAGGGGCGTTATGCCGAAATGGCGCGTGAAATGCTGACCACCGGCAACTGGATCACCCCGCGTTATAACGGTTACAAATACTTTGAAAAGCCGCCGCTGCAAACCTGGATGAACGCCCTGACCTTCGCCTGGCTCGGCATAGGCGACTGGCAAGCACGTCTGTACACCGCCCTCACCGGCTTTTTGGGCATCCTGCTGGTCGGTTATACGGGCTGCCGCATATTCAACAAACCGGCAGGACTGTTCGCGGCGCTGGCGCTGGCCAGCGCGCCCTATTGGAATCTGCTGGGCCATTTCAACACCCTCGATATGGGCTTGTCGTTCATGATGGCCCTCACCCTGTGCTCGCTGTTGCTGGCCCAGCGCCCTAACCTGTCGGCCGCCCAGGCGCGCAACTGGATGTGGTTGTGCTGGGTTTCGATGGCGCTTGCGGTGTTGTCCAAAGGATTGATCGGCGTGGTATTGCCGGGCGCGGTGCTGATCTTGTACTCGCTGATTGCTCGTGATTGGGCCTTATGGAAGCGCCTGCACCTGGTCAGCGGCCTGCTGCTGTTTTTTGTGGTCGCCACGCCGTGGTTTGTGCTGGTGGACGAGCGGAACCCCGAATTCTTCGATTTTTTCTTTATCAATGAACATTTCCGGCGCTTCCTCACCCCCAGCCATCATCGCACCGGGCCGTTGTTCTATTTTGTACCGGTGATACTGCTGGGTTTTTTGCCCTGGCTTTCGGTAGCGTGGCAAAGTATCCGCCATGCGGTGCGGTTGCCGCGGCAGGAAAACCGGTTTTCGCCGGTGATTTTGCTGCTGGTCTGGTCCGGGTTTATTTTCTTCTTCTTCAGCATTTCAGAGTCCAAGCTGATTTCGTATGTGCTGCCGATTGCCCCCGCGCTGGCTTTGCTGCTTGGGGCTTATCTGCCGCTGACGACGCGCGGCCAGCTCAAACGCCATCTGCTCGGTTATGCCGGGTTTACCGTGCTGGCCGCGGCGGGCGTGGTATACGCCATTTACGTGCTGCAACCGGGCGACGATCGCACCCCCTATCCGCTCTACGCGGCCTATGGCGTGTACGCCTTGGCGGCGCTGGCGGTGGCCCTGGCCGGGATTATCGTGGCGCTGTGGCTGAACCGGCGCGAGACCCCGCAAGCCCCCTTCCAAGCCGTGCTGGCCTTCGGCGTGGCCTGGATCTTGGCCACCACCCTGGCGGGCAATGGCCACGAGGTGTTCGGCCGTTATAGTTCGGGCGTGTTGCTGGTGCCCGCAATCAAAGCCGCGGAAGCCGGAATGCCGGCCGACGCGCCGTTTTATATGGTGGGTGTGCTGGATCACACGGTGCCGTTCTACCTGGGCCATACCATGATCAGCGTGCAAAACCCGGACGAATTGGATTTCGGCGTGCACCAGGAGCCGTCAAAATGGATCCCGACATTGGCGGAATTTACCCTGCGCTGGAATCATGACCCCGCGGCGCTAGCACTGGTCACACCCGAATTGTTCGCCAAATTCACAGCCCAGCATTTGCCCATGCAAGTGGTCACCCGCGACGACCGGCGCGTTATTATCGAAAAACCGCAACTCTGACCCTTATTGACGCCGCGCCCGCCGCGGCACCCTCGGTCAAGTAGCGATTGACTGTGACCGGGGGACAGGCACAATGGCAACTCTTTTAATCTGGAATCCCGCCGCAGAACATGAATGCCATTTCGTTTGCTTTGATTCTGACGGGCGTGATGTTGAACGCATGCGCACAATTACTACTGAAGGCAGGCGCCAATGCCGTCGGCCATTTCGAATTCAGTGCCGCCAACGCCTTGCCCATCGCGCTTAAATTGGGCACCCAATTGCCGATAATCGGCGGACTGGCGTGTTATGTCGTCAGCGTTATTGTCTGGATCCTTGCGCTGTCGCGGGTCGACGTTTCGTTGGCTTATCCGATGCTTTCGCTCGGTTATGTGGTCAATGCCCTGGCAGCCTGGTATTTTTTCGGCGAAATCGTTTCGCTTCAACGCATCCTGGGTATCGGTATCATTTTGCTCGGCGTATATATCATGGCCCGCAGTTGAACCGCCCGGCACACGCCGCCGATCCACGAACTTATCTGATCATTCCAGTTGTGTAACTCAGCCACCGACGGATCACCCCTATAAAACGCCTATGAGCCAAGACCAGCAAGCCGATTATTTGCCGATGGTGCGCCCCGAAATCGATGAAGAAACCATCGCCGGGGTCGCCGACGTGTTGCGTTCCGGCTGGATTACCACCGGGCCGCAAAACCAGCGTTTCGAGGCCGAATTGTCGGCTTATTTTGGCGGACGCCCGGTCAAAACCTTCAATTCCGGCACGGCGACCATGGAAATCGCCCTGCGCATCGCCGGCATCGGCCCCGGCGACGAAGTGATCACCACGCCAATGTCCTGGGTCGCGACCGCCAATGTGATTCTGGAAGTCGGCGCGACCCCGGTGCTGGTCGATATCGATCCGCTCACCCGCAATCTTGACCTGGACCTGGTCGAACGCGCCATCACCCCGCGCACCCGCGCCATTTTGCCGGTTTATCTGGCTGGGCTGCCGGTGGATATGGACCGCCTGTACGCCATCGCCCGCGAGCACAAATTGCGCGTCATCGAAGACGCCGCGCAAGCCATGGGCTCGACCTGGAAAGGCCGGCGCATCGGGTCCTTCGGCGATATGGTGTCGTTCAGTTTCCACCCCAATAAAAACCTGACTTCGATCGAAGGCGGAGCGCTGGTACTGAATAACGAAGAAGAAGCCAAACTCGCCGTCAAATACCGCCTGCAAGGCATTACCCGCACCGGTTACGACGGCATGGAATGCGACGTGCTGGGCGGCAAGTACAATCTGACCGATGTTGCCGCACGGGTCGGCCTGGGCCAGTTGCAGCACCTGGCGCGCTTTAATGCCCAGCGCCTGACGCTGGTGCGCCATTATTTCGAGCAACTGGAAGGCGGCGCCGCGCTCAAGCTGGGCACCCAATTGCCGCCGCGCGACTTTGAAAACAGCAACTGGCATATGTTCCAGATCATGTTGCCGTTGGACAAATTGAGCATAGATCGGGCCGCTTTTATGGCGCAATTGCACCAACGCGGCATCGGCAGCGGGGTCCATTACCCGGCCCTGCATTTGTTCAAACTCTATCGCGCGCGCGGTTTTGGCCCAGGAATGTTTTTGCATGCCGAGCAATTCGGCCGCGCCAGCGTTACACTGCCGCTCTTTTCATCGATGCGCCGCGAAGATGTCGAACGGGTTTGCCGCGCCGTCAACGAAATTTGCGAACAATACCGAATTTGACTTTGCCCACCGATACCGCCCCCGACACTGCCCCTATGAACCAGCCGGAACTATCCGTAGTCGTCCCCATTTTTAATGAAGAAGCCGGATTGGCCGCACTCTTTGCGCGGCTGTACCCGGCACTCGACGCACTCGGCACCAGCTATGAGTTGATCCTGATCAACGACGGCAGCCGCGACAAATCGGCGGCCATGTTGTCCGCGCAATTCCGGGTGCGCCCGGACGTGACGCGCGTGGTGCTGCTGAACGGCAATTATGGTCAGCACATGGCGATCCTGGCCGGCTTCGAGCATTCCAGCGGCGAAATCGTCGTCACGCTCGATGCCGACCTGCAAAATCCGCCGGAAGAAATCGGCAAGCTGGTGGCCAAGATGCGCGAGGGTTACGACTACGTCGGCACCATCCGCCAGCAACGCCAGGACAGCTTGTTCCGGCGCAAGGCGTCGCGCATGATGAACCGTTTGCGCGAACGCATCACCCACATCAAGATGACGGACCAGGGCTGCATGCTGCGCGCCTACAACCGCCATATCATCGACACCATCAATCGCTGCAACGAGGTCAATACCTTTATTCCGGCGTTGGCTTATACCTTTGCGCAAAATCCGGTCGAGATCGAGGTAGCGCACGAAGAACGCTATGCCGGCGAATCGAAATACTCGCTGTATAGCCTGATCCGGCTTAATTTCGACCTGGTTACCGGCTTTTCGGTGGTGCCGCTGCAATGGCTGTCGTTTATGGGCATCCTGCTGGCCATGGGTTCGGCCGGCCTGTTTGTGCTGCTGCTGGTGCGCCGTTTTGTGCTCGGCGCCGAAGTCCAGGGTGTGTTCACCCTGTTTGCGATTACCTTTTTCCTGCTCGGCACGATCTTGTTTGCGCTCGGCCTGCTCGGCGAATATATCGGCCGGATCTACCAGCAAGTCCGTGCCCGGCCGCGTTATCTGGTACAGGCGGTGCTGGATCAGCGTGAAACGCCCGGGTCCACGCAGGCCGGTTATGTTTCGCTGAATTCGCCGGTGTCGGTGCCCGGCGCGGTCTCTGCGGCGCGTCCGCCCGGCGCTGCCCAGGATGGAGAAACACCGTAATGCAGAGCCCCAAGCGCGCGGTCGTATTCGCCTATCACAACGTCGGAGTGCGCTGCTTGCGGGTGTTATTGGCCCGCGGCGCCGAACTCGGCCTCGAAATAAGCCTGGTCGTCACGCATCAGGACAATCCCGAGGAAAATATCTGGTTCGATAGCGTCGCCGCCGTCGCCGCCGAGCATGGCATCCCCTGCATCATGCCGGAGAACCCGGCCGCAGCGGAAGTCGCGGCGGCTGTGCGCGAGGCCCGCCCCGATTTTATTTTTTCGTTTTATTACCGGCATATGCTGCCGCTCGAATTGCTGGCGCTGGCGCCGCTGGGCGCCTACAACCTGCATGGCTCCTTGCTGCCCAAATACCGGGGACGGGTCCCGATCAATTGGGCGGTGCTCAAAGGCGAGCGCGAAACCGGCGCAACCCTGCATGAAATGGCGGCCAAGCCCGATGCCGGGGCAATTCTGGGGCAAACCTCGGTGCCGATTTTGCCGGACGATACCGCAGGCCAAGTCTTCGACAAGGTGACGGTGGCCTCGGAGCAGACCCTGTGGGCGGTATTGCCGGGTTTGCTGGCCGGCACCGCGCCGCGGCGTCCCAACGATCTGGCGCTGGGCAGTTACTACGGCGGTCGCAAGCCTGAAGACGGCCGGATTGATTGGACACAGACCGCCCAGCAGGTCTATAACCTCGTCAGGGCGGTCGCGCCGCCCTACCCCGGCGCCTTTACCGATCAGGGCGGAAGCCGCTTTGTCATCGCCCGGGCACGCTTGGCCCCGGACCTGCCGCCAGTCTCAAATTTGCAGCGCGGTTTGCAAGTAAGCGATAATACGCTGTTGGGCATTTGCGGAGACGGTCGGGCGATCGTCATCCAGAGCCTGTTGCAGGGGAATCGCGAAGTCAGTCCCGCCGAATTCGCGAGCCTGGTTCACCCTTAATCGTCACCCCTAGTCGTCACTCATTGCATTCCCTATGAAAAAAGTCCTGATTCTCGGTGTTAATGGCTTTATCGGCCACCATCTTTCCAAACGCATTCTTGAAACCACCGATTGGGAAGTCTACGGCATGGACATGCAGCGAGATCGCCTGGGTAGCCTGGCCGATCATGAACGCATGCATTTCTTTGAAGGCGACATCACGATCAACAAGGAATGGGTCGAATACCATATCCGCAAATGCGACGTGATCCTCCCGCTGGTGGCCATCGCCACCCCGGCGACCTACGTCAAGCAGCCGCTGCGCGTGTTCGAACTCGATTTCGAGGCCAACCTGCCCATCGTCCGCTCGGCGGTCAAATACGGCAAACATCTGGTGTTTCCGTCGACTTCGGAAGTCTATGGCATGTGCGAAGACGACGAATTCGACCCGGAAGCGTCGCCGCTGGTGTACGGCCCGATCAACAAACCGCGCTGGATTTACGCCTGCTCCAAACAATTGATGGACCGGGTGATCTGGGGCTATGGCATGGAAGGCCTGAATTTCACCCTGTTCCGTCCGTTTAACTGGATCGGCCCGGGTCTCGATTCGATCCATACCCCGAAAGAAGGCAGCTCGCGCGTGGTGACGCAATTCCTCGGTCATATCGTGCGTGGCGAAAATATCAGCCTGGTCGACGGCGGCGCTCAAAAACGCGCCTTCACCGATATCGACGACGGTATCACCGCGCTGATGCATATCATCGCCAACAAAGACAATATCGCTTCGGGCAAGATCTACAACATCGGCAACCCGAAGAATAATTTCTCGGTGCGCGAACTGGCTCATATGATGCTGGCGCTGGCCGCGGAATTCCCGGAATACGCCGCTGCCGCCAAACACGTGCAACTGATCGAAACCTCCTCCGGCAGCTATTACGGCGCCGGTTATCAGGACGTGCAAAACCGCGTGCCGAAGATCGACAACACACGCGACGAATTGGGCTGGGCTCCGGTCGCCACCATGGATCAGGCGCTGCGCAACATCTTTGAAGCGTACCGCGGCCAAGTGGCGGAAGCACGCGCACTGGTCGACTGACCCGCGCGTCCAAGGAACCCCCACGTGGCCCGTATAGTCCTGAAGATCGATGTCGATACCCTGCGCGGCACTCGCGAAGGGGTACCGAATCTGGCCCGCATGCTGGATCGCGCCCGCGCGCGGGCCACGTTTCTGTTCAGCCTCGGTCCGGATCACACGGGCTGGGCCTTGCGCCGCGTATTCAAACCCGGCTTCCTGAAAAAGGTCTCGCGCACCTCGGTGGTCGAACATTACGGCCTGAAAACCTTGATGTACGGCACCTTGCTGCCCGGTCCCGATATCGGCCGGCGGGCGGCCGCCGAGATGCGGGCGATTCGCGATGCCGGCTTCGAAACCGGCATCCACACCTGGGATCACGTCTATTGGCAAGATAACGTGCGCCAGCGTCCACGCGACTGGACCCGGCAACAAATGCAGCGCAGTCATGCCCGCTTCGCCGAGATTTTCGGCGCGGCCCCGGTCACGCACGGCGCCGCAGGCTGGCAAATGAACGATTTTGCTTTTGAGCAAATCGATGCGTGGCAGATGGCCTACGCCTCGGACGGTCGCGGTCGCGGTCCTTACCGGCCGGTGCTGAATGGCCGCCCGTTGAATCACGTGCAACTGCCGACCACGCTGCCGACGCTCGATGAGCTGCTGGGCGTCGACGGTACCGACGCCTCGAATATCGCGGCGCGCCTGTTGCAGAAAACCGCCCGGGAAAGCGAAGACCAGGTTTTTACCTTGCACGCCGAACTCGAAGGACAACGTCTGGCGCCGGTCTTCGAAGCCCTGCTGGCGGGTTGGCAGGCGCAGGGACATACGCTCGTGACCATGGGCGATTATTATGCCTCGCTCGACCTCGACCAACTGCCGTCCTACCCGGTCACCTGGGGTGAGATTGCCGGCCGCTCGGGCGACCTGATCATCCAGCCCCAGTAGAAGTAAAAATCGGAGATTCATTCGTGAGCATCGAAGTAGACCTGCCAGCACCCGAGTTCACCGCCCCGGCAACAGGGGGGCCGTTTTCGCTCGCGGCGTTGCGTGGCAAACGTGTGGTTCTTTATTTCTACCCCAAGGACAATACTCCGGGCTGCACCACCGAAAGCCTGGCCTTCCGTGATCTGTCCCCAAAATTTGAGGCGGCGGGCGCGGTGATCGTCGGCGTCTCCCGCGACAGCTTGAAATCGCACGATAATTTCAAGGCAAAACTGGAACTGCCGTTTGTGCTGGTTTCGGACAGCGACGAGCAAGTGTGCACGGCTTACAACGTCATCAAAATGAAAAAAATGTATGGCAAGGAAGTGCGCGGCATCGAGCGCACAACCTTCCTGATTGATGAACAAGGGGTAGTGCGACAGGCTTGGCGCGGCATCAAAGTGCCGGGTCATGTCGACGACGTGCTGGAGGCTGTACAAGCGCTTTGAGGCGGGTTATAGTCAATCTCAATGATCGCCTGCCTTATTAAAACTCGCGAAATTCCGAGACTGTTCAGTCAAGCTTGCGTAACTTTTACGCGGAAGTTTGCACTGATCTGCAAAGCCGCTATCCCCGCACCACGGGGCGCGGCTTTTTTACTTTCTGACGGTTGTTGCACGTACCGGGCGCCGTCAGTCCAGGCTTTGCCGATTCGGTTTTCATAGAGGAAAAATATGCCTTTGCCTACTCCGCCCTCAAAACTCGGTAACCTCCTCTCCCCGGATGAATACAAGGCCCGCGCACGCCCGGCCAAAAGCAGCAAAAAATTGCCTACCGACGGCGACACCGTCGAATCCGAACCCGAGCTTTATGGCAGCGCGGCTCCGGCCGATTTGCCGGTAGCCGCAGCGATGCCGCCGGCCGGCGAAAGCGCCGCCGGCAATCGCCGCCGCAAGCAGCCGGTCACGGCCGCATTGCTGCAGCCGGTCGCCGCGCGTGGCGGCAAACCGCCGGCCGCGACCGCAGCGCAGGAAACGCCCGCTGCCGCCGGCCGCGAAGCGCCCGCAGCGCTTGAAACCCAAGCGCGTAACCAGTCTCCGGCGGCGCCGAAGCAGGCCCCGGCACACACGCCGGCCCAGGCCCCGGTTCAGCCCAACCCGACCACCTTGAACGCGGTGCAGACGGCGCGTCAACCGCGCCGCCCCAAGAGCACCGGGCCGGTCGTGAGCAAGCTGTTTGTGCTCGACACCAATGTATTGATGCACGATCCATCAAGCCTGTTCCGCTTTGAAGAGCACGACGTCTATCTGCCGATGATGACGCTCGAGGAACTCGACAATCATAAAAAAGGCATGTCCGAGGTCGCGCGCAACGCCCGTCAGGTGAGCCGCACGCTTGATGCGCTGGTGGCCAATCTGGGCGACCAGATGACGGCAGGCATTCCGCTGTCGCGACTGGGCAACCGGGAGGCCGCCGGGCGCTTGTTCTTCCAGACCCAACTGGCGGATATCGAGCCGGTCGAGGGTTTGCCGCAAGGTAAAGCCGATAACCAGATTCTCGGGGTCGTGCGGGCTTTGCAAAAGCAATTCGCCGATCGCCAAGTGGTTTTGGTGTCGAAAGACATCAATATGCGCGTCAAATGCCATGCGCTAGGCTTGCCGGCTGAAGATTATTTCAACGATCAGGTCCTCGAGGATAAAGACCTGCTCTACCCCGGCGTGCTTGAGTTGCCCCAGGATTTCTGGAGCAAGCATGGCCGCGGCATGGAAAGCTGGCAGGACACCAAAACCGGCACCACCTATTACCGCGTCACCGGCCCCTTGTGCGGCGCGATGCTGGTCAACCAATTTGTCTACCTCGAACCGCGCAACGGCGAGCCGCCGTTCCACGCCCAGGTCAGGGAAATCAACGGCAAGACGGCGCTGTTGCAGACCTTGCGCGACTACGGCCATCACAAGAACAACGTGTGGGGCATCACGGCGCGCAATCGCGAGCAAAATTTCGCGCTCAACCTGCTGATGAATCCGGAGATCGACTTCGTCACCTTGCTGGGTCAGGCCGGTACCGGCAAGACCTTGATGGCGCTCGCCGCGGGCTTGGCCCAGGTGCTCGACGACAAACGTTACAACGAGATCATCGTGACCCGGGCGACCGTACCGGTCGGCGAGGATATCGGCTTTTTGCCGGGTACCGAGGAAGAGAAGATGCAACCGTGGATGGGTGCATTCGACGACAACCTCGAAGTCCTGCAAAAAACCGACGATTCGAGCGGCGAATGGGGGCGCGCCGCGACCCAGGAGCTGATCAAATCCCGGCTCAAGGTCAAGAGCATGAGTTTTATGCGCGGCCGTACTTTTGTCGACAAATACCTGATCATCGACGAAGCGCAAAATCTGACGCCCAAGCAGATGAAGACTCTGGTGACACGGGCCGGCCCCGGCACCAAAATCATTTGCCTCGGCAATATTGCGCAGATCGATACGCCTTACCTGACGGAAGGCAGTTCGGGCCTGACCTATGTGGTCGACCGCTTCAAAGGCTGGCGTCATAGCGGTCACATCACGCTGGCGCGCGGCGAACGTTCGCGTCTGGCCGATTACGCGTCGGAAATTCTGTAGCCTGTCTGCCGTCATGGCAAAGCGATAGGCCGCGGAACCGACGCGGGTTTGCAGAAAAGTCCCCCTGAAGTCGATTCAGGGGGACTTTTTTATGCCCGTTTGTGCTGAAATCACAAATACAACAAGCATTTACACGCGATTCCTCATATATTTTCTTGATTTGGAACAAAGGTCGCCGCTATCATCGCTTAAGCGAAGTCCGGCATGATGAAGTACGGAGTTATGCCCTGGCGGAATTTCACCTTCGGCGGCAGCGCTTCCGTCCCTGCCGCCGGCACCCTACTTGGCGCACCACCATCGGAGCAACAATTGGCGCACCACCGTGCGATGTTTCGTCGGGCTTGCCGCCTCTCTTGCCTGCTGTTCGCCGCGATGCTCGCAGCGTGTTCGACTGCGCCCATGCGGACCTCGAACGGCGGAGCGCAGCCCTATGCACGCTCCGAACCCAGCGCACCACGCACCATACCGCCGGGCCTGCCGCAATTTATCGACCACAGCGTCGGCGAGGAAGAAATTTCCATCGAAGCCATGAGCCTGGTCGGTGTGCCCTACCGCTGGGGCGGCAATACGCCGGATAGCGGCTTCGACTGCAGCGGCTTGGTCACCTACGTGGTACGCCGCGCCGCCGCGGTCAATCTGCCGCGCACCACCGAACAAATGGAAAGCGTCGGCACCAGCATCAACCCCGATGAAATCTCGCCCGGCGATCTGATTTTTTTCAATACCACCGGCCGGGCTCATTCCCACGTCGGCATTTATGTCGGGCAATATCGCTTCGTCAACGCCCCCTCGACGGGCGGCACCGTGCGCATCGATTATGTCAGCAACCCATACTGGGCCAAGCGCTTCGACGGCATCCGCCGGGTTGCCTCCGGCGCGCCGCATGGCCATCCGTTCGACACGGCTCCGCTTGAAGCGGCGGCACCTGCGCCGGCATTGCAAGCCGTGGCAGTGTTGCAACCGGGTTCGAACCTGGCCAACCGGACCCGCCTCGGCGCCAGTCCCGACTACGCAACACCGCAGTCCGCCGCGGCGCAGCTACCCTCAGCCGAGACGGCCGGCCTCAATCCAGCCGGGTCGGAGAGCAACCGGCCGGTCTCGCCTGAGCCCTCCGGCGAGAGCCCGCCCGAACCCGCCGGCAACCGCGCGGAGGGCATGCCGTCTGAGGCCCGGGGCAATTCTCCGCCGGCCTCCGCTGCTGAAACCGCTGCCGCGGCAAATTCTCAGTCCGATCCGATCGCCGAAATTGCCAATCTATCGGGTGCGGGCACGGTTGCCCCCTCTATTACACCGGCTGCCGCACCCGTCGTGCCCCGGTCCATCGCTCCCGCCAGCCGTGCCTCGGCGTCCACCCCGCAGCCGCTCGGCCCAAGCACCGCGCCGACGGCGCCCGACAATGCACAGGCAGCGGACCCCATCGCGGGTTTTGCCGATAGCAAGCTGTGAGCTGAAAGCGTTTGATGCTCACCGCCCAGGCGCCATACCGGGTTTGAATCTTGCCCATCTCCGCCGCTTCTCCATGCACCGCACATCCGAGGTAACACCCGCTCAATAAGCTGCTTGAGCGGGTGGCTCAACGCCGCCTTGCGCAATTGACCAGGCAATTTTTTAGCGAGACTCTTGCCAAATATAGAAATAGTAATGATAATGATTCTTGTTTAGTTTCTCATGCCTGCCAACCAGCTCTATACGCGAGGCAGGCTCTTTTTATTTAGGACCTCAGAATGCATCAATACGGCATCATCCATATTTGGCAACAGGGCGACTTCGTCATCCGCGCGATTGCCCTAATTTTGCTGCTGATGTCCGTGATGTCGTGGACCGTGATTGCGGTCAAGGGTTATGCCCTGCTGCGCTTACGCCACCTGCGCGACAATGCCGATCATGATTTCTGGCATTCCGAAAATATCGAAAGCGGCATCGCCAAGCTCAATCGCGCACACCGCAACCCCTTCCTCGACCTGGCCTTGGCCGGACAAGAAGCGGCCGCTCACCATCATCAGACCCAGCCCCATCTGCACGACAAGATGAGCATCAGCGACTGGCTGACACGTTGCCTGCGCAGTGCCATGGATCAAAGCATTGCCGAAATGCAAGCGGGGCTGTCCGTGCTGGCGTCGATCGGCAGCACCGCGCCCTTTGTCGGTTTGTTCGGCACGGTCTGGGGCATCTACCATGCCCTGGTGCAAATCGGCGAAACCGGCCAGACCTCAATCGATCAAGTAGCAGGCCCGGTGGGCGAAGCGCTGATCATGACCGCTTTCGGTTTGTTCGTCGCCATCCCAGCCGTACTCGGCTTTAACGCCCTGACTCGCGGCAACAAAGCTACCACTACGCGCCTGAACCGTTTCGCTCACGGTCTGCATGCGTATTTCGTTACCGGCGCCCACCCGGCCTACCCCGATCATGGGCGGCTGACGTTGGCTCCGCTGGCACCCTCGGCCGCCGCCACGGCATCGAGCACCATCCCCGCAGCCAGCCGCGATCGCATGGCCTGAGTCGCGGTCTCCGCGCAGCGAGCAAAAACACCCAGACCCGAGCGAGAACCGCAATGAGCATGACGCAAGATAGTTTCGTCGACGACGAGCAAGACGCGATGATGGGCGAAATCAATATGACGCCGTTGGTCGACGTAATGCTGGTGTTACTGGTGATCTTCCTGGTGACGCTGCCGGTGATCAACCATGCGGTAAAAATCGACCTGCCCCATGCCAGCAGTCAAGTCGCCAACGAGAAGCCGCCGCATGTGGATGTCGCCATCGCCGCGGATGGTGCGATTCAGTGGGACGGCCAACCGGTCGACGCGGCCCAGTTGTCGGCACGGATTGAACAGGCGGCACACCAGACACCGCGGCCCGAATTGCATCTGTATGCCGACCGCAAGGTGGCTTATGAAAAAGTGGCCGACCTGATGTCGGCAGCCCAAGCCGGCGGTTTGAGCAAAATCGGGTTTGTCACCGCGCCGGCTAATCGCCCGAAGTCCTGAAACACAACACGCTGAACCGATGACGGAAGTCATGCTGCACCGGCGACATCACGTTATGCCGCCGGTGACGGGGATTTTATCGCTCGCGATAAACAGCATGGTCTCTGTACCGAGCAAGTCAACCTAGCCTCTTACAACAATAAACCATGTTCAATAAGACTCCTCTTGCCGCAGCGCTAACGTTCATGTTCGCGACACACCTGCCCTCGGCTTTGGCACAAGCGCAACCGAATCCGGGCAATACCGCCCCCTCCAATACCACACCGGCCAGCACGACGCCGGCCAGTACCACGGCGGCCGGGGCCAAGAACCAGCCGGCAGCGCTGGGCACCAGCGATGTCCCAACCTTGCCGGAGGTCGCGGTATCGGGTTCGGCCGATAAGAATGATTTCCAGGCCGACCGTTCGTCGGTCGGCGCCAAGACACCGACGGCGATACGCGATATCGCCCAGTCGACCACGGTGGTGACCAAAGCCGTGATGGAATCCGAGGGCGTGACCTCGTTCCAGGATGCCTTGCGCAACGTTCCCGGCATCACTATCGGCGGCGCCGAAGGCGGCCAGATCGGCAACAATATTAACTTGCGCGGCTTTACGGCTCGCACCGATATCTACCTGGATGGTTTTCGCGACCGTGGCCAGTATTATCGCGACACCTTCGATCTGGAATCGATCGATGTCCTGTACGGCCCGTCGTCGATGTTGTTCGGCAGGGGTTCGACCGGCGGCGTGGTGAATCAGGTGAGTAAAAAAGCCGAACTGAACGACTCCGGAGAAGTTTCCGGGACGGTGGGCAGCGATGACCGCTATCGCAGCACGGTCGACTTGAACCATCAACTGAGCGATACCTCGGCGTTTCGCATCGATGCGTTTGGCCAGTCGATGGAATCGACCCGCGACGTGGAAAAGAACCAGGATTATGGCGTAGCGCCCAGTTTGCGTTTCGGCATCGGCACCCCGACCGAAATCACCTTCTCGGCCCTGATCGAGCATAACGACGATATGCCCGACTACGGTGTGCAAGCGCTCGACGGACATCCGGCGCCGGTCTCGAGAAATACGTTCTACGGCCTGACCAACGACCGCACGATTCAAGACGTGCAGATCTTGAATAACAAGATCAAGCACAAGATCAATGACAATCTGACGATCCAGAATCAGACGCAATTTGCACACTACGCAATCGATGCGCGCGAGACGGCCCCTCAATCGGTGTTGACCGGATCGACGCCAGGCAGCCCGGCATTGTCGAACGGCAACTACACGACGCTTTCGCCCTCGCAACTGTTCGTACAGTTGCAAAGCCATGACCGGGTCATCGACGATCATTCGCTCTACAACGATACCGATGTATTCTATAAATTCGATACCGGCTTTATCAAACACAATCTGGATGTCGGTATCGAACTCGGCCGCGACACCTATGCCAACCAAGCTTATACCCGCGGCAATTTGCCTATCGTATCGCTGCTGAATCCAGTCTACGAATCGACCCCGGCAAACGTCACCACCACCGTGGGCAACCTGGCCCAGGCATCGGCCAACACCTTCGCCGGTTATTTCAACGACACCCTGTCGCTGGGCGAGCATTGGAAACTGGTGGGCGGTGTGCGCTGGGACGACTATCGTGCCGAGATCAGCAATTCGATCAGCCTGCCGGCCTATGCGTCACAAACCACCACCTTCACCAGTGTTCGCGCCGGGGTAATTTTCCAGCCCAATGACTGGTCCTCGTATTACGTTTCGTACGGCACCTCGTTCGATCCGTCGCTGGAACAGTTGACCGTCACCAACGGCACGCAAAACCTCGCCCCCGAGACCAACAAATCGTATGAAACGGGTGCCAAGTGGGATGCACTGAACGGCAAATTGTCGCTCAATGCCGCCCTATTCCAGGTCGAGCAAAATAATTCACGCACCGAAGATTCGGCGGGTGAATACGAGCTGAACGGCGATGTCCGGGTCCGCGGCGGGCAGTTGAGCGCAACCGGGCGCCTGAGCGACAAATGGCAGGTCATCGCCGGTTACACCTATATGGACGCGCTGGTAGTGAAAGCCGCCGACGGTACCGAAGGTCACACGCCGGCCAATACCCCGCGCAATACCATGACCTTGTGGAGCACCTACGCCTTCACCCCGGCATGGGAAGCGGGCGGCGGCCTGACCTATATGTCGTCGCGTTATGCAGCCAATACCGACTTGGTGGAAGTCGGCGGTTATACCCGCTGGGATGCCGAAGTGGCCTATCATCAGAAAAAATACGATTTGCGCTTGAACCTGTTGAACCTGACCAATAAGTTCTATTACGATGCCTTGATTCAGTCGGACGGCGGGCGCTCGGTGCCGGCCGTCGGCCGCACCGTGATGGCAACCGCCACCTATAAATTCTGAGGCACGGGAGCCGCACAGGAGCCAGTTATGTTGCTGCATATTCCGCAATTGTTGAATCCCGAGCAACTGGCCGCGATGGTCACGCGGCTGTCGAACGCGGGCGACGCCTGGGTTGACGGCCGGGCCACGGCCGGTTATCAAGGCGCACCCGTCAAGCATAACCAGCAACTGGCCGAAGGGTCGGCACCGGCGCGTGAATTGGGCGACACGATACTGGCGGCGCTTGAACGTCATCCCCTGTTTATCAGTGCGGTATTGCCAAATCGAGTCTATCCGCCGCTGTTCAATCGCTATGCCGCCGGCATGACCTTTGGCAATCATGTCGACGGCGCGGTACGGCTGCTGCGCAACGGCGATAAACTGCGCACCGATGTCTCGGCCACACTGTTTTTATCCAATCCCGACGATTACGACGGCGGCGAGCTCAAGATAGAAGACAATTACGGCATGCATCAGGTCAAGCTTGCGGCCGGCGACATGATTGTCTATCCGGCCAGCAGCGTGCATCGGGTCGAACCCGTGACCCGCGGCACCCGGCTCGCCAGCTTCTTCTGGATTCAAAGCCTGGTGCGCGATGACAATCACCGCACCATCTTGTTCGATATGGATACGGCCATCCAGCGGCTGAACGCGACCCAGGCCGACGACGCGGCACGCCGCACTCTGGTCGGTTGTTATCACAATCTGCTGCGTAACTGGACCGTGACCTGATCATGAACATGCTCACGTTTTCACC
>JAMFSV010000356.1 GCA_026225455.1 Burkholderiales bacterium
AGCGCCGGGCCCCGAGGTTGCAATACATACCCCCACTTCGCCGGTGAACTTGGCGTGCGCCGCGGCCATAAAGGCCGCCATTTCTTCATGGCGGGCCTGGATAAATTCGATCTTTCCCGCAGCGCGTTGCAGCGCGCCGAACATGCCGTTGATGCCATCGCCGGGATAGCCGTAAATGCGGCGCACCCCCCATTGGTACAAGCGTTCCACCAAAAAATCACTGACGGTCTGACTCATATGCGACACCTCATAATGTGAAAGGTTAAGCTGGTTTTCCACCGGTAAGGTCTAGATGGGCTCGCCCAGAGTTTGTGTGGCGCCGACAATATCCTTGGCGCGGCTGACACTCAGGCCATCGCGCATCAAGGTAATCAAGGAGGCAGTCTCGCGCTCCCGGCCGCAGGCGAGAACGGCTACCACGGCATCGCCCTCGGTGAACAAGGCAATAAAATCCTGTTGTTCGGGCTGGCCTTCGATCAAAATCCGCTCCCAATGTCGCGCATGCCCCAGATATTCGAAGCGTTTGCCATAGTGGTAAGTCCAGAAAAACGGCACATCGCCGTACGTTTCGTCGCCCCCGAGCATGTTGTGCGCCGCCACCCGGGCTTGTTGCTGCGCCACGCGCCAATGTTCGATCCGTATCAGTTCGGCTGACCCTGGCGGCGCATAGGCGGCCACGTCGCCGGCAGCAAATAATCCGGCCGCCGCGCGCATGCCGGTATCCACCGCAATCCCACCGTCGTCACGCAAAGCGATGCCGTGGATAAACGCGGTCGCAGGTTCGATGCCGGTGCCGATGACGACCAGGTCGGCCGGGATCCGTTCGCCGTTTTCCAATACCACCGCCGTGACCGCGGTGTCGCCTTCAAATCGCACCGCATTGCCCGGGACAAACTTAACTTGATATTTTTCGTGCAGACGGCGGAACATGCCGCCCAACGCGGGCCCGAACTGTTTGGCAAAAGGGATCTGTTCCGGCGTAATCACGCTCACTTCGAGATGTTGCTGGCGCAAGGCCGATGCCACTTCAAGGCCGATAAAACCGCTGCCGATAATCACCGCGCGTTGACCCGCTTCGACATCGTCGAGGATTGCCGCGGCATCCGGGGCGGTGCGCAGCAGGTGAATGCCGGCCAAGCCGGAACCCGGTATCGAGAGTTTTTTGGGGCTGCCGCCGGGTACCACCAAGGCCATGTCGTACTTCACGCTGCGCTGGCGGTCGATTTCGATAGTTCGGTGCTGGACCTCAAGACGGGTAACCGTACCTTTCTCAACCCGAACCTGCCGCTCGGCGAAGAAATTCCGCTTGCATAAGGTCGGCACGTCTTCCGGCGACATCTCTCCGGCCACGACAAACTTGCTTAAAGCCGTGCGATCGTAAGGCAGGCCGCTCTCTTGCGCGATCAGTACAATCTCGCCGCCGAAGCCCGCTTCACGCAAGGTGGCTGCGGCGCAAGTCCCGGCCGCGCCGGCGCCGACAATGGCAAACACGCGCCGATCGGGGGCGGGGGTTTTGACGGGCGGCACGATGGGGGTAGTGCCGACCCAGATCGCCTCGCCTTCGCGATGCACCGGGTAGCACGTCAGACCGTTCAAGGCGGGCGGTTCAAGCAGGGCGCCGTCGCTGACCTTGAATGAGGCTTTATGCCAGGGACAGACGATGCGCCCTTGGCAGACGGCACCCTCATCAAGTGGCGCACCTGCATGAGGACATTCGGCACCGAAGGCACGAACCTCTTCACCGTCGCGCACCAGGATAATTTTACTGCCGCCGATCTCAAGGCGAAATGGACGGTCTTGTTTGAGTTCACTCCAGCGGGCTACTTGCCGCATGCCGCGATGCGCGGCGGGGGTTGCGGTAGATCTTTCAAGGGGGAGGTCGGTTTGCATCAAGTACTCCTGGGCGACCCGTAGGGATCACGGTTGCGGGGAGAAACCCTTCTTTTTAGCCAGATCCAGAGCCATCTGATAATGTTGCTGGAGGGTGGGCAAGGCCTTTTGCGCCGCTTGCTTAAGGTCATCGTTCTGACCATGGGCGATTTCTTTCTGGAAGGCGGCAATGGCGGTTTTATGGCCTTCGATGCCGATTTTTTCAACATAAAAGCGATCGAATTCGGCCGGTACGGTGTGGTTCAGATGGTCCAGCAGTGCCATGTCCGAATTGTCTTTGGGTGCTTTTATGCCGTGCGGCGCGGCAATTTGCAGTTCCGCCGTCAGCTCGGCATGGTCTACCGTCATATGTTGGGCAAAAGAGATCACATCGTCGTCCTTGGAGCGGCTGCGGGCGACTTTTGCCGCATCGATTTCAGTGGAGTTGGACATGGTGGCGGCTTGCACAAACTGCTTGTCGACCCGCGGCAATTTGTTTGCCATGGTGGTCGACGCGGCCTGGCTGACTTGGGCTGAGACCGTGTACGGCAACGACGCGGTAAAAGCTGCGCTGAGTAAAACTGCCTTGCTCGTGCGGCTAAACATGGGTGCCTCTCCAGGATAAACACTTATCGCGTGCGCTGATCGGCGCCGGATGTATCGTTCCAGCCAAGGCAGCAAGCGTTATGCCCGGGAGCACAAAGTGGAGGAGGGTTCAGGCGGCGGCACTTTGCTGGGCCGGCGTCGCGGGGCGCAAAAAATCGAGCAACAATGCCTCATCATTTTTTAAGCCGCTAATCCGCTTGGGTCGAGGCAGGTTTGCCAAGCGGCCGGCCGCATAGGCATTCAACAGGTCGGGGTGGATATAACAGCGGCGACATACCGCTGGTGTGTTACGCAGCAGGCGGGCAGTGTCTTTTACCATCGCGACAATATTTCTTTTTCCCTCCGCCTCCGTCGCAAAAGACAGGGTGCGCAGTCCAGCCAGCGCGTGCACGCTGCCGGCCCAGGTCCGGTAATCCTTGGCGGTAAAGTCGAACCCGCTGATTTCGCGCAAGTAAACATTGATCGCCGAAGAGCTGACGGTATGGCGTTGGCCGGCCTCATCGAGGTATTGAAACAAATCGTGGCGACGCCGGGTCAGGCCGCGGCGGGTATCCGTGGAATAGCGCAGCCCCGTCTCGGCCAATGTCTCGGCCAATGCCTGGTCTGAGACCTCGGCTAAAACGGGCAAGGCATCGGGTGTGAGGGCTTGGGTCACGCATACTCCCTGGTTTTAAGCTGGGGGCAGCACACACTGTGCCCGAGAATATCGAGTTGGGGCTTGCGTTTAAAGCAGGCGCAAATATTGCTTCATTAACGAAGCTATCCGGTCGTTTACGCCCAATAAAGGCTACACCACCTTCAGATTGGCCAAATAGCGTGTAGAAATTTCCGGATTTGTAATTTTTTATGATTAGCAGCGTCGCGCATAAAAATATCCAAGGCGGACAAGGCATAATCCGCTCGCGCGGGGATGGCACTTCAATTGAATCAATATCGGGAGAAAAAATGTCTGCAGCAGATGAAAATACGATTTCAAAAATAATTGGTAAGTTCGAGACCGAATTGCTGCAGGACTGGTTGGGAGCGCTTCTCACATCGTCGCTCAGGCGTTATACAGAAAGTGAGCGTGAAGTGACGCAGCAATGCGAAAATTTCCTGCGCGGACTGCGCGTCGCGACGGCAACCGGGCCGGCGCAGGATATCGAGTCACGCGAGTGGGATGAAGTGCGTCATTTGCTGGCCGAAATCTCTAAAACGCGAGTGCATCAAGGTTTTTCCTCGATCGATACCGCAAATTTTGTCTTCTCGCTCAAGCAACCGCTCTTTTCCAAGCTGCGCATCGAGCTGGCGGACCGGCCTCAAGTTCTTGCCGACGAAACCTGGGCGATCAGTACCTTGCTCGATAAATTGGGCCTGTTCACCATCGAAGTGTTCCAGAAGAGCCGCGAGCATGTGATTCTGCGGCAACAGCAGGAACTGCTGGAATTGTCGACCCCGGTAGTGCAGTTATGGAAAAATGTGCTGGCGCTGCCGCTGATCGGAACCCTCGATAGCGCTCGTACCCAGGTCGTGATGGAAAGCTTGCTGCAAAAAATCGTGGAAACGGGTGCCTCGATCGCGATTATCGATATTACCGGCGTGCCGACAGTAGATACCTTGGTGGCGCAACATTTGCTTAAGACGGTGGCGGCGGCGCGCTTGATGGGCGCCGACTGCATCATCAGCGGCATCCGGCCGCAAATCGCCCAGACCATTGTTCATCTCGGGGTCAATCTCGAAGACGTCATCACCAAGGCAACGCTGGCTGATGCTTTCGTGATCGCGCTCAAGCGGACCGGGTCGACTATCAGTTATCCCACCACCACCAACTAAGCCCTTATGGACAGAATTCCAATTCTTCGCATCGGCCGCCTGTTGCTGGTCACGATTCAGGTCGATATGCACGATCAACTGGCCATGAACTTGCAGGATGACTTGACCAGTCGCATCGTCAAAGATGGCGCAAAAGGGGTTTTGATCGATATTTCGACACTGGACATCGTCGATTCTTTCATCGGCCGCATGATAGGCAACACGGCGGCGATGGCGCGAATTCTCGATGCACAAACCGTGGTGGTCGGGATGCAGCCCGCCGTGGCCATCACTCTGGTCGAACTTGGCCTGCGGCTCGATGGAGTTCATACCGCTCTGAATGTGGAGCGCGGCATGGCCTTGTTCGATCAAACCTTGTCTCTTTGAATCCAGCATTGGCCAGTAGTGTGCCGAAGGACGTTCTTTTTC
>JAMFSV010000357.1 GCA_026225455.1 Burkholderiales bacterium
CGCGGGGGTGTTCACCTCGCTCACCGCCTGTTGCCGCATCAGCACCTCTCTCGCGCCCGCCACGATCTGCCATTGATCGCTCAAGCTGACTCGATCGACGCCAAACACGGAATATTGGCGATTATCCAAATGCATGTAGTACGGGCCCGGATTATCCGGCGACGGCGAGAACGTGAGATTGGGGGTGTAGATATTGTCGCTGCCGACATAATCGTTGACCGCATCGGTTTCGCCTACTGTGCGGCGGAAGAAACTCGCACCGAAACTCAGGTCGTGGCGTATCGTGCCGGTCGAAAAATTGCCGAGCAAGACCGCCTGTACCTGATCGTCGCGCCGCGTCTCACCTGGGCTGCGAAAATCATAGACGTCATAGTCGCCGTTCGCCCCGAAATAATAAGGCGGGGTCCCGCCCGCCCCGCAGCTCGCCACGTTGTAACAACCGTAGGCAAACGCCACATTGTCATCGATAAAGGTGCGGCTGCGGCTGCCCGCGATATAAGCGCGCCAATTGTCATTAAATTGATAATCGAAACGCAGGTCGTAATTCAAGGAATCGTCGGTGACCGGTTTGGCCCATGGTTGCTCGCCCAGCATTTTATAGACCGAGGCCGCCGGCGGCACCACGGTTCCACCCAGCAACTGATAGCCGGAGACCGAGTTTTCCTGCTTGTCCTGGTACTCAAGGTTGAACTGCACGCTGGCCCGGGGTGAAATTTTCCATTGGGTGGCGATCGAGCCGAAGTCGCGATAACCATTGGCATCGTCGACATAGGAGTGAATATCTTCATGAGCGGCGTTAATCCGGATGCCGAACTGCTGCTCATTGCCAAAACGCTGGCCCAGGTCGACGGCTTGCGACGAGCCGCCGCGCAGATCCGCGCCCAGCGTCACCGAACCCGCGTCAACCGCCGGCTTGGTGACAAAATTGATAATGCCGCCCGGTGCCACCACCCCGCTTTCCAGCCCGGCCAACCCTTTCAGAATTTCGACGCTTTCCTTGTTTTCCAGCGCGACGTTTTGCTCGCCGGAAATGGTCATGCCATTGATCCGCATTGCGCTGGCCAGATCGACAGGGAAACCGCGAATGCTGAAATCTTCGTAATAACCCACGGGGGCATAGTCGTTACCGACCGAAGCATCGTTGCGCACCACCTCACTCACCAGTTTCGCTTGCTGGTCGTCCATTTGCGCGCGCGAAACGACCGCAACCGAAGCCGGCGTATTCAACAGCGGCGCGGACGCAAAACCGGCAACCGAAGCCGTCTTGGCGCGGTAGTCGTCTGAACGCCGATCCGATACCACCACAGGATTCAGCGTTAACATGCCGCCCGCAGTGGACGACGGCGGCGCTTTCTTGGGTTTGATGTCGGTGGCGTCGCCGGCGTCGGATGCACTTGGCGGCATGGCGGCCGCAGCCGTTTGCGCTGAAGCCGGCACCCATATCGCGCTGGCGGCGGCAAGCGCCAGAAATGCGGCTTTCTTGCGGGGAAGGTCGCGCGAGGCCCGTGAATACGGATGCAATACGGGGTAGTTTTTCATTTCTTATGCTTGGGATACTGAGTGGCGCTACCGCCTCGCCTCAAAAATAAAGCCCCATGATGGGGCTCATGATGCGGCTTTGGCTTATCGAGATGTCAGGGCAGCGCCCTGATGACGGGACAGCATGGACCAAGGACGGTGGCGCGGAAGGCGAAGCGCCATGGCAGCGCGCTTTACGCTGCGACGGCTATGACGCGTCAATTGTTAGGTAATTTTACCTTATTTCTTATCCTCCGAATTTACCGGAAAAGCCCTCACCCACACCTGCGGCAACCCGCGTAATGCTCGGCGTCGCTAGTCCCCATCCAATAGCGCCCGCGCCATTCAGCAATTTATCCGCCCGCGCACTCACTTTGTTGTACAAACCCATCACCTCGAACAGACCCAACTTGCCGTCATGCCCTATCCGCCTATAGGCAGCCGGCACGCGCGCCGGCCGGTGTTGCGCCGCACCATCGAAACTGCAAGGATCGCTTGACAGAGATTCAGGTAAAAAAGATCATAAGACCGCAAACTGATCAAATGACCAGTTCATTCGGCAGCCAAGCTCTGGCAATGATTCAAGTAATGCTTTGCCCGACACGGTTGAAAACGGTTGCTGTTTGCAGGTGGCGCTCCATTCGCCTGCTGCCGTGGCGTTTTGTCCGCACTGCGCGGCCCATGTCGTAATCATTGAAATTTTGTAAAGCGTGCGGGCCACGCCATGCAAGTTTTTCGCAGTCCTATACTTTTAAAAAAATATAAATACGGAGACAAGCAAAATGAAGAAGACTTTGTTGGCAGCGGCGTTGATGGGCCTGGGCGCAAGTGCATTCGCGCAGAGCAGCGTAACGCTGTATGGCCGTTTGGACAACGGTATCGAATATCAGTCGGGCACGCGCAATGCCA
>JAMFSV010000358.1 GCA_026225455.1 Burkholderiales bacterium
GCCCATTATTAGCGTGAACAGGCCCTAAGCAGGCCGGGGGGATTACTGCACGGGCGGGAGGCCTATCTGCGTCGCAAACCGGCGCATCGACGGTTGGGTTGAAGCTTGGCGCGGGCTCAAGATGGCGCCGCGACCTGGTATTTGAGGTGAAAACTCAGGCGATCGCTTGAGCGCGATGAATCCCTGCAGCGATTGGAATTTCAATCATGCAGGGTTCGGCATGGTTGGTGGCAAGCGGGGGCGCCCGCGTGCCGGAGAGCGCACCCGCTGCTGGATCAGACTTGTGATGCGATGCAGCCCGATCCGGCAAATTTATCGCACCGGCTCTTGGGCCGGCTCGTCGGCCGCCGCCTCGGCAAGCACATCGGCCGGGTCGTCCACGGGTGCAATGGCCACCAGCACGCTGCACTTCACGCGATCCAGCAACAGTCCGTTGCCCGGGCCGTTCCACCACCGAGCCAGCACTCCGCATGGCTTGTGGCCCACTACAATCAGGTCGGCTTTGAGGCGTTCGGCAAAATGCGGGATCTGGTCGAGTGGATTGCCGATAGCAAAATAACCGGTCGCCGACACGCCCCGCGCTTTTAACCGCTCTACCCCTTCGTGCAGGATGTCTTTTGCCAGTTGCTCTTCGGCTTCCGCCGCTTGCGCCACCAGGACGTCGTAACCCACCGTCAGATAGGCGTTATCTCTGACCGCGAGCAGATGGGTTTGTGCGCCCAGTTGCTGCGCCAGGTCGGCACCGTAACGCAGGGCACGGCGCCCTTCGCGCGTGGTGTCATAACACAACAGAATGCGATTAAAAGACATCACAACTCCTTGCGATTTATGCTCGAAAATAAGGCGCGGATAAGATCTGGAGAGAACACAGCTTTCAGTATAGGTCCGAGTCAAGCAGATCAAAAATGTTTGGGACGATTCGCCGACAAACCGCTTGATTGACCCGCAACCGCCCCCCAAAATTTAGGCATTAACCCTTATGATCAAGCCATGCCGATACTCAGCGAACTCTACGTTTACCCGATCAAGTCCTGCGCCGGACTAAGGCAAACCCGCGCACGCTTGACGCAATGGGGCCTGGAATATGACCGGCACTGGATGGTGACCGATGCCGACGGCCGGTTTCTGACACAACGCGAGTGCTCGCGGCTGGCGCTGGTCAAGGTTGAGTTCGGCCCGTCCGAGCTGCTGATCTCGGCACCGGATATGCCGCTTTTGCGTACGCCATTGGCCGCATCGTCCCTGCCCGAGGCACCGAGAGTGATGGCGACCATCTGGGACGAGGTGCTGCCCGCCCTCGACGCGGGCACCGAGGCGGCGGCCTGGTTTTCCGCATTTTTGGGTAGTGCCGCGCGCCTGCTGCGCTTCGACCCGGCCGTGTCGCGTATCGCCGACCGTCGATGGAGTGGTGAAATTAGCGCCACCACCCAGTTTGCCGATGGCTTCCCCTTCCTGATCATTGGCCAGAGTTCACTCAATGACCTGAATCAACGGCTGAGCGCCAAAGGCGCACAGATGCTCGCCATGGATCGCTTCCGGCCCAATCTGGTCATCAGCGGGCTGGACCCGTACGAAGAAGATTATGTCGCCACGGTAGTGATCGCGACGGCCGACGCCGAGGTGATACTGCGTCCCGTGAAACCGTGTCCGCGCTGCCCCATTCCCACCATCAATCAAACCCTAGGGCGCCCGGACCCGGCACAGCCCAACGAACCGCTGGACACATTGGCCGGCTATCGCGCCAACAGCCGCCTGGACGGTGGCCTGGCGTTCGGGCAAAACGCGATATTGCTGCAAGGGCTGGGCGCGTGGCTGGAAGTCGGCCAGTCCGTGACAGCGGAGCTAGATTTCGCTGATTGAGTTAGATGTCTTAGTTAGATAACCCAGTTGGCTAACCTGGCCAGCCAGGGGCCGCGTCAGGCTACTTGAGCGGGTCGCTTGCGTTCTCCGTCGTAATGCAGCAAAACGGACCGTAACAAGCATTCACGCATTCAGTTCGATGGCCGGCCGCGTCGAAGGTCGACGAGCTTAAGGTGGTCGGTGAATTACCCAGCGCTCTGGCAAAGGTATCGCGTACGCTCTCTTGCGGCGATTGCGGTTTATCGCCGAAGACGAAGATGGCATTCGGATGCTGGCGCGCGAAATCGATGCGATTTTGCAAACTTTGCTCGGCTTGTGTCTGGTCCGCCTGCATTTTTGCGCGTTGCGCCTGATCTTGAGCGGTGGCCGGATCCACCAGTTTTTTATCGGGGGCGGCCGGGATAACCGGCGCGTTGCAATTCAACATCACCGGCGAACATTCAGAATCGACGATTTTCGGCGGCACGGCCAAATCGTCCTGTGCCGTCTGCGCAAAACACGCGGGCGCGGCGACGAGCCATAACATGCAGGCCACATAAACACTCGCGGCCTGTCTTTTAGCGGGTTTGCCTGTGAATGTCATCATCAATAGCCTCGATAAGTGGTTGCCACGCACACTAAGCGAGTGTCACGCTGCATGAATAGGGTCAGACAAGTATCGGCGCAGATGGTTCGCCGCCCCGCCGTGTGCCGGAAATCCGTTGTGGCCTCGTGCTCGGCACAGAACGCGGGTTTAACGCGTCAATTGGCGCATCAAGCTGGGCCAAGGCCCTCGACCGCTCCGCCCACCCCGGTTTTTTCACAATGCCGGCGGCATTGCCCACCGTGCTGGATTTCTTAATTACCTACTTCAATTCGGTCCAGCCGGGAAGAGCACACGAGGCCGTGTCAGCTTGACCACAGATGGCGCTCCCGCCGTACAAGGTGCGAAAAATGGATAGGGTAAATGGGGCAATTGAAGCCATAATATTTACCTATTGATGCAATCATTTTTTGCCTTAGCGGTACAGGCTAGTGAAAAACGGGTTTGCCATGTGGACCAAATTCTTACCAGCCAGAGACGTTTCAATCGGCATACGTCAATATGTATTCGCGCTGGTCATGGGCGTGTTGCTGGTGCTGATCGGCATCGTGGCCACGCCTTTCGCCAGCCTCGAATTGTTTCCGATCCCCGGTTACATGACGGCCTTCGGTTCGTCGATGCTGGTCATCAATGTGTTGCTGGCAGCCTTGCTCTTCAGCCGCGGGGTAACCGAACGCAATTCGCATATCATCCGCCTCGGCGCGGCCTATTGTTTTGTTGCAGTCATCTTCGTCCCTTTGACCGCTTCGTTTCCTGGCGGATTGATCCAGGGTTCCATTATCGGCAGCACCACCACCCCTGTCTGGCTCTGGTCGTATTGGCATGCGGGTTTTGGTTTGGCCATCGTGCGTTATGCGTTTGGCCTGCGCCACCCTCACTCGCGCGTCAACTCGGTCGGCACCACGGTACTGGTCGTGGTAGCCCTGGTGGTTCTGCTCACCCTGACGGCAACTATCTGGTTGCCCTACATGCCAAACGTCTTCGCCGACAAAGCCACCTTCTTTACCGGGCATGACCTGATCATTCCCTATGGAATTATGGCGATCGATCTGCTCGCGTTATATCTGATCTCGTCGCTGCAAACCCGTTCGCCCGAGCAATTATGGTTAACGGTGGCGATGATCGCGGCAGTCATCGATGTCTGGTTGACCACTAAAGGCGTGCATCGTTTTGCGCTGGGCTGGTACGCGGCCAAGGTGGGCAGCCTGTTCACCTCGTTGGCGGTGCTGTTATCTTTATTCCACGGCATCACCAGCTTATATCGCTCAGTCAGCGAACGCGCCAACCGCGACGGATTGACCGGACTGTATAACCGGCGCCATCTCGATGAAGCGGTCGATACCGAATGGCGCCGTGCCCGGCGCGACGGCCGGCCGGTGTCGTTTTTGATGGTGGATGTCGACGAATTCAAGCTATTTAACGATACCTACGGCCATCTGGCGGGCGACGATTGTTTGCGCAGAATCGGCGCGGTATTGTCCACGTGCATTCACCGGCCCGCCGATTTGGTGGCGCGTTATGGCGGCGAAGAGTTTTGTGTAGTGTTGCCGACGACCCAGCTTCGCGGCGCGATTGAAATAGCCGACGCCATCGGCAAAGCGGTACGCCACGAAAAAATCGTGCATGGCGGCAGTAAAAAAGGCATCGTGACTGTAAGCATAGGCGTGGCAACCCGTTATCCGGACACTACTTCGTCCTCCGATGAACTGATACACGACGCCGATAAAGCCCTGTATAAAGCCAAGAGAAATGGCCGCGATCGAATCGAGGTGATGCAGCCGGAAATGAATCTGGTGGCTTAATGTTTTTCCAACGAAGCATTTAGCGCCACCAACCGCTGCCGCGTCGGCAACCCTTCCATATCCCCCAGCACTTGCACTGCTTGCGCCCCGATCAAATTACCGCGGGCCACGGCGGCTTCAAGCGCAAGTCCTTCCAGCAAAGCGCTGACCACACCCACCGCAAAACCATCGCCGGCACCCACGGTATCGACCACTTGCGCCACGGGAATAGCCGGCATGCTGCCCTCGGTTTCGGCGGTGCGGTAGTAGGCGCCCTGGGCACCGCATTTGACCACCACCAATTGTGCGCCACGCTCCAGGTAAAACGCCGCGATATCGCCGGGGCTGGTGTAGCCCGTCAGGACCTGGCCTTCGGTCAGTCCCGGCAGGACCCAATTGGCGTAGCCGGCCAGACGGTTGATCTGTTCGCGCATGACACTTTCCGACGCCCATAAGGTGGGGCGCAGGTTGGGGTCAAACGAAATGGTCTTGCCCTGCTCACGCATCCATTCCAATGCATGGGTGGCAAATGCCAGAGTGCTGGCCGATAAGGCCGGGGCGATACCCGTAGCATGCAGATGACGCGCCGAGCCGAAATACGCTTCATCGAAATCGGCGAGCGATAAATGACTGGCCGCGGAACCGCGCCTGAAATATTCGATTTCCGGATCCTGGCCATCCTGCGCCCGGGTTTTTAACATCATGCCGGTAGTATGCAACGCGTCGCTCGTCACGTGGCTGCAATCGACGTGTTCCCGCATCACACTGGCGCGAATAAAAGCACCGAACGAATCGGCGCCCAAACGGCTGACCCAGCCAACCTTCAAGCCCAGTCGGGCGAGACCGATAGCGACATTGGTCTCGGCGCCGGCCAGGCGTTTTTCAAACTGGGTCACACCTGCGAGCGGTCCCGCTTGAGCGGCAATCAACAGGGCCATCGCTTCGCCGTAGGTGACCACATCCAGCGGCGGCCAAGGCTGCGCGGGCGATGGGTCAATACAACCAGGGGCGGCAGGTAGCATGCTTACATCACCGCGCCTAATTGCCAAGGCACAAATTCGTTATCGCCCAAGCCATGCTCTTCGCTGCGGGTCGGCTTGCCGGAAGCCGTTTCCAGCATCATCTGGAAAATTTCCGCACCGGCTTGCGCCACACTCAAGGTACCGTCGATGATAGCGCCGCAGTTGTAATCCATATCCAGTCCCATGCGCTTGAAAAGCGGACTATTGGTGGCAAACTTGAGCGAAGGCGTGGGTTTGCAGCCATACACCGAACCGCGTCCGGTGGTAAAACAGATCAGGTTGGCGCCGCCGGCAACCTGACCCGTTGCCGAGACCGGGTCGTAACCTGGAGTGTCCATAAATACCAGGCCATGTTCGCTGACCGGCTCGGCATATTCGTAGACCGCCATCAAACCGGTGCTGCCGCCTTTGGCTACCGCACCCAGCGACTTTTCCAGGATCGTGGTGATGCCGCCGGCTTTGTTGCCCGGCGACGGATTGTTGTTCATGTCGCCATGATGCTGGCTGGTGTAGTCTTCCCACCAACGCAGCCGGCCCATTAATTTTTCGGCGATGGCGGGTGCCGCGGCCCGGGCCGTCAGTAAATGTTCGGCGCCGTAGATCTCGGGTGTCTCGGACAAAATTGCCGTGCCGCCGTGCCGTACCAGCAAGTCGACCGCGGCACCCAGCGCCGGGTTGGCGCTGATACCCGAATACCCATCGGAGCCGCCGCATTGCAGGCCCACTGTGAGGTGATGGGCCGGCACGGTGCTGCGTTTGGCCCGAGTGGCCAGCATCAGCATATCGCGCACAATATTTTTACCCTGCTCCACCGTCTCACGCGTGCCGCCTTCGTCCTGTATCGTCAACGCGGTAAACAAACCTGAGTCGCGAGTCGCCAGGGTTTCGATCAAGGGCGCGATTTGATTGACCTCGCAACCGAGGCCAATCACCAGCACCCCGGCGAAATTCGGATGGTCGGCGTAACCGCGCAAGGTACGCCGTAAAAGATCGATGCCTTCGCCCGAGCCGCCCATGCCGCAACCGCTGCCATGGGTGATAGCCACTACCCCGTCGACGCCGGGGAAATCTTGCATGGCCTCGCCTTTGAAGGCATCGGCAATATAACGGCAGACTGTCGCCGAACAATTCACGCTGGCGATAATCCCGATGTAGTTGCGGGTTCCCACACGGCCATTGCTGCGCACATAACCTTCAAAGGTCGCCGCAGGTTCCACCGGCGCGACTTTGCGGTAAGCATGACCCACGCTATGAGCCCGGCTGGCGCCGCTCATGTCGAGGTTTTGCACATGCACATGTGAGCCCGGCTCGATGGCCTGCGTTGCCATACCGATGACCTGGGCATATTTGCGCACCACCTCGCCATTGTCGATGGCGCGCAAGGCTACTTTATGACCCGAGGGTATCAATTCGCGCGTGACGATATGCCATTGGCCTACCGTCAGCGCGGTACCCGCGGCGATTTCCTGGCGCGCCACGGCTACATTGTCTGCTTCACTGAGACATATCAGCGGATTGTGTTCCATATTCGTGTCCTTCCTGGCAAAGATAATTCAAGCGGATAAAGAGCTGGCGAGGGCGGCGTGCAAACGCGGCTGCGCGATCTGCAGTCCGTGTTGCCGGGCGAGCTCCAGTACGGGCGTTATGCGGCGCTGCTTTTTTTGTGCGTGGTGCTGTGCGATGTCGGCCAGGCGATGCGCGAGAAACGGATTGAGCAAACGATCGCGCAGCTCAACCAGATAGTCGAGCGCGGCGGCCCGCTGACCGAATATGTCGAACACCGGCAGTACTTCATCGTTCCACACCGATTCGAGTTCAACGCGCAACAGGGTGTCCTGCATCGCCTCGCGCACCGTGGCTTGGGGGTGCAGCAACCCGGCCAACCAACGCTCGGCCAAGTAGGTGTGTCCCAGGTTCAACAGCCACAGTTTGAGCCGTTCGAAATCCTGCAAGGTATCGGTCAAGACGATCGCCGGGTGGGTACAGGGTAAAATCATCCGTGCTTGCCGTTCGATGGCCCATAACGCATAAGGCTCGGCAATTGCTCCCACCGGCTCCAGTTCGGCCGAAACAATACGATCGACCAGGGAGTTGACCCACACGCAATGTTCGCGCAGATAAAGCATAAATGCTGCCGGCATGGACCACTGCGCCGCCAGTGTCGCGACCACTTCACGCAGCGTATCGCCATTACGCGAAACCAGTTCGCACGGATACAGGGACAGCGGCGCTTCGGGCAATACGCACCAGCGCGCGTGCAATAGCACCAGTAATTTAGCGGGGAAACTGCGCGGCACACGGCGGATAGAATCGAGTAATTCCGGTCCATCTGCGGGGTCCAGCAGATAACCCTGGTCACCCGTGTTCGAGACGATAAGCTGCACCTCCGTGCAGACTGCGTCGCGCACTTGAGGCCAATCCCGGTCCGCTTGCAGCGCGGCACGAATCGCCTGCCCGGTCAGATGCTGATCGACCTCAAGCCCGTTGGCCAAACCGCGGATCTGCACTGGGTAACTCGACGTCGCGGCGAGCGCCGCAATTCTGCGCGAACTGGCCGCGCTGGCGGTGGTCTGCACCACGGCAATCCCGCCCAGGGCTTGGCCGCAGGCCATGGCCTGCGAAACGAACAGGTCGACGTGAGCTTGCAAGAAGCGGCTGCTACCGAATTGCAGTATCGGCTGGTTCATCTAAAAAATCTCAAAGGTAAACAATACATGCGCCGGCGCCCAGATTTAATCGCCTCAGCATTCGACCACGGCCTTGACCACGCCCAGCGCCGGATTGAGCAAGCTTTCAAATTCGGTGGGTAAATTGGCCAGCGCCAGCCTGTGTGTATTCAGCGCCTGGTCAGGCACCTGACCCGCGCGCATGGCTTGCAACACGGTGGCAAAGTCTTCCTGGGTGGCATTACGGCTGGCCAGCAAAGTGGCTTCACGTTTGTGAAATTCGGGGTCCGAAAAACTGATGGTGTCGCGCACGATGGAGATCAACACATACTTGCCGCCGTGGCAGATAAACTGGAAGCCGCGTTCCATTGCCTGGGCATTGCCGGTAGCATCGAATACCACATCGAAAAATTCGCCGTCGCTGAGCTTGGCCAGCCTGACCACATCGTCTTCGCCTAGCGTGACGGCCGAACTCACCCCGATTTTGTGCAGACAGAAATCCAGACGATCTTGCCGCGTATCGAGCGCGGTCACGACCGCGCCGCGCAATTGCGCAAAAATCATGGCCGCCATGCCGATCGGCCCGGCGCCTACCACCAGCACCCGTTGGCCGGACTGAACCTCGGCCCGTCGCACCGCATGTGCGCCTATCGCCAAGAATTCGACCATCGCCGCCTGGTCCAGCGTAACGCCTTCCGCTTTATGCACGAACTGACGCGGCAGGCTCAGATACTCGGTCATCGCGCCGTCGCGGTGCACTCCCAGCACCTGGATCTTCACGCAGCAGTTGGTCTTGCCGTTGCGGCAGGCCACACATTTTCCGCAGGATAAGTAAGGCATCACATACACCGCATCGCCGGCCTTCAAACCGCTGTCTTCGGCGGCTTCCTCAACCAACCCCGACAGCTCGTGCCCCATCACGCGCGGGTATTCCAGATATGGTTGCTTGCCGCTAAAGATATGCAGATCGGTACCACACACGCCGACCCGCTTGACGCGCAACAGGACTTCGCCGTCGCCGCGCACCGGCTTGGTTCTTTGCTGTGCACTCAGCACCCCGGGGCTATCGCAAACTATGGTTAACATGATCTTCCTTGAATTGAATTCTGCATCTGTTGTCTTGACCGCCGATCCTGAGCGCCGGATCGAGCCGTCTTAATCCATGTGGAACACCAGTTCCATGGCGGCCCAGTGTTCATCCGCGCCTCGGCTTTCCAGCGGCACCTGGCATGGCCCGCAAAGCTGCCACCAGCGTTGTGTTTCCGGGTCGGCTGCAATAGCGGCCATATCGGCGGCAAAGTCATCGCCGTGATATTCCCAATAGCCGAACAAGAGGTTCTCCGGTTCACGCAGAAAGATCGAATAATTACTCACGCGAGAAAGCGTGATACGTGCCAATATTTGCGGCCAGGCGGCAGCATGCAGCCGTTTGTATTCGGCAATATGTTCCGCCGCGATGCCGATCACCATGCCCATTCTTTGCATCTGCCGGCTCCAGGTTTATAGCGTCGGGTTCAGGCGGTAAAAGCGTTGCGCATTGCCGCCGAAAATCGCCTCGCGCACGGCGGCGAAGGTGCTTCCGGCGGGTGCGTGCAGCGTATGCCAGCGTGCGCAGAGGTGTTCCGCCATCTCGCGCCAGACTTGATAGTCGCCGGCCAGGCGCAACACCGGCCAGTCGCTGCCCCAGATCACACGTCCCGGTCCGAAGCAGTTCAGCACCGTGTTCACATAGGGCGCCAATGCCTCGATTTCAGTCCGCGTCCCGGCTTCGGTGAGCAAGCCGGAAAGCTTGCAAGATACGTTCGGCAAGGCCGCGAGTGCGGCAAGATCGGTCTGCCAGGGTTCGTCTTGTCCTGTCGCAATCAAGGGCTTGGCCGCATGATCGATCACGATGGACAAGGCCGGGTAGCGCCGGGCAAACACCGCGAGCGGCACCAGATGAGCCGGCAAAACCAGCGCATCGAAACTCAGCTTGTGCTGCAACATGGCCTGTATCGCCGGCGTCAAGGCAGTATCGTTGATCCAATCCGGGTCAGGCAGATTTTGCAACATCGGACGCAAGCCCTTGAATTTCGGGTATTGCGCCAAGCGGGTAATTTGCATCGCCGCGTGCGTATCTTTGAGGTCCACCCAGCCCACGACACCGAGAATAAAATCGTGCTGCAACGCCAGTTCCAACATAAAATTGTTATCGGCCAAGGCGGCACGGGATTGAACCAGTATCGTCCCGGCTACACCCGAGGTGACCAGGGTCGGCAACAAATCGTGCGGCAGAAAATCGCGATGAATCTCGCTCAAGCTGGCGGGCGGCCATTGCCCGGTTCGATCAGCCAGGCGCCAGAAATGCTGATGTGCGTCGATCTGCATCTCAGGCTCCGGTTTGCGGCACGGGAGCGCGCTCGTCAATCAAGCCGCCTTCGCGCAAGGCTTGCCACAACTCGGGCGGTATCGCTTGTTCGAACCAGTCGATGTTTTGTTGCAATTGCGCGAGGTTGTGCGCGCCCGGAATACAGGACACCACGGCCGGATGGGCCATCGGGAATTGCAGCGCGGCAGCCGGCAACGGCACGTCGAATGCTTGGCATACCTGCTTAAGCGCGGCCACACGCTCGACAATATGCGCCGGAGCATCGGCGTAATTAAATTTATTGTTGCCCGCCAGCACGCCCGAATTGAACGGTCCGCCAATCACAATGGCATTGCCGTGCAGCGTGCATTGCTCCAGCAGCGGCGTCAGGCTGGTTTGCTCAAGCAGCGTGTAACGCCCAGCCAGCAAGGTGCAATCGAGGCGGATTTCCTGCATGCTGTCGTGCACCACCTGCCATTCGTTGACACCTAAGCCGATAGCCGCCACCTGCCCTTGTTCGCGCAGTGTTTCGAGCGCGCGAAAACCGCCGCCGCGCGTCAGTTGCTGCCAATAATGCTGGTGTTGCTCGCCATGTGTCGCGCGGCCGATATCGTGCACGTAGAGGATGTCGATACGCGCCAGGCCCAGGCGCTGCAAACTATCTTCGAACGAGCGCATGACACCGTCATGGCTGTAGTCATACAACGGGCGGAACGGCAACGGTTGAGCCCAACCGTCATCGCCAGGCCGCACCCCGGCGTCGGGGCGCATCAAGCGGCCGACTTTGGTGCTCAGCACAAAGCTGTCGCGAGGCAAGGTCGCCAGTTTGGCGCCCATGCGGCGCTCCGATAAGGTGTAGCCGTAATAAGGCGCGGTATCGAAATAACACAAGCCCGCCGCCCATGCGCCGTCCAGCACCACCGCGGCGTCGCTGTCGCTGACCTTTTGATAAAGACCACCCAAGGGGGCACCGCCCAAGCCGAAGACGCCCAGGGATACATCGCAGTGCGGGAGTTTGCGTAAATCGCTGACCTTCATCATGTCCGGTGTGAATCCTGCTCAGTAAATCTTGCTTGGTGAATTCTGCCGGGTAAGTCCGGCTGCGTAACGTTGCACATCTTGCCCTGTATGCCGGCGCCTCCAACGGACGGCCGGCATCCAGGAATTTAGGGCGCTTTAATACAGCACGTTCATGGCTTCAGGTTTGTCGATATTGCCCTGATTGACCATCACCACCCCGGTATCCAACAGCTTCTGTACCGGTTTGTGTTCGATCACATTCACCACCGTCTTCATCCCCAGATAACCCATCTGGTAAGAGCCTTGCACGGCGATCGCATCGATCGTGCCATCCTTGACAAAACCTTGCAGGTCCTGGTTGCCGTCGAAACCGACCGCGACCACCTTATGCGCTTTGCCCGATTGCGTCAGTGCCCGTCCCATACCCACAGCCGTCGGCTCGTTGGCGCCGAAAATTCCTTTCAGGTCGGGGTGCGAAGCGAGCACATCGGTGGTCTGATTGAGCGCGGTTGCCATTTGCGACTGCGAATAAAACGGCCCGACTATCTCCAACTTGGAATGGGCCTTGATATAGTCGGTAAAACCGCCGACCCGCCCGATCTCCGAGCCCGCGCCCGGTACATACGACATCACCGCGATCTTGCCCGTGGTGCCGACCTTGGCAATCATTTCCTGGGCGCACAATTCACCGGCTTTTTTATTGTCGGTGGTCAGGAACGACTGGTAATAAGGTTTGCCCGCGTCACCCAAGGCCGAGTCGACGATCACCACCGGAATATGTGCTTCCCAGGCTTTCTTGACCGCCGGGATCAGCGCGTCCGGGTCGGACGGCGCAAGCACAATACCGGCCACATGCCGATTAATCGCGTTCTCAACCATATTGACTTCGTCCGCAATGTTCGACTCCGCGGCTGGCCCTTGGAACGTCATGGTGTAACCATTGACTTCCTTGAGGCTGGCATTGGCGCCCTTCTGCACGTTCTGCCAGTAATTGGAGTTGGCTGATTTAACAATGACGGCGATTTCGCCGCCGGCGGCAAACGCGGAACTGGCCGCCAGAGCCAAGGCCGTGACCAGCATGCCGGGGATAAATTTGTTCATGTTGTCTCCTGAGTAGCTTGTTTTTTTGTTTGCCAAAACCGGGCTTGCGCCCGACGCACCGTCTCAAACTTACTGCTATCAATTCATCGCCGCGAATGCCGGTACCGCACGTTCATCGCCGATTCCTTACCTGATCGATCCAGACGGTCAACAAAATCACCAGACCAATCACGATTTGCTGAATAAAACTGGACACCCCATTCATGTTCAAACCATTGCGCAAGATCCCGATCACAAAAGCACCGATGGCGGTACCCGAGATGGTGCCGATCCCGCCGATCAGCGAGGTTCCGCCGATCACCGCGCTGGCAATCGCATCAAGTTCATACATCACACCTTCATTGGGCTGCCCCGACACCAGACGCGACATCAGCACACAGCCGGCCAACCCCGCCAATGCGCCGGACAGCACATAGGTGAACATCGTGACCCGCGTCACATTCACCCCTGAGAGCCGGGCCGCTTCGGCATTCGAACCGACCGCGTAAATATGGCGCCCCAGGGTGGTACGGCTGAGCATCACCGAAACCAGCAAGGCCAGCACCACCATCAAGATCACCGGGTAGGGAATCCCCGGAAAAGTCACATTGGGAAAGCCATCGGCGCCGATGGTCTCGATGCGGAACAAGGAACCATTGCCCAGCGCGCCAAAGGCATCGCCCAAATCGGAGACCGGGCGCGCACCGGTAATTTCCAGTGCCAGACCCCGTGCCACCAGCATCATGCCCAGCGTGGCGATAAAAGGCGGCAGCTTGAGGCGGGTGACGCACAAGCCGTTAACCATGCCGCACAGTGCGCCGACGACGACGCCCAGCAACATGCCCAGCGGCACCGAAGCCCCGGCCTTGACCGCCAAGGCGGCGGAGACCCCGGACAGAGCCAGCACCGAGCCGACCGATAAATCGATACCGCCGGTGATAATCACGCAGGTCGCACCGATGCCCAGATAGGCGATCGACGTCACTTGCAGCGCCACCGTCATGCCGTTGCTGACGGTGAAGAAAGAGTTGCTGGTCACCGAGAACATGATGATCAACACGACCAGGCTGCCCAGTGCCGCGAATTTCTGGATCAGGTCTTTTTGCTTGTCGTTGAGCGAGCGTTTCAAGTTGCGGTTCCTGGTTCAGTTCAATAAAGTTTTACGCAGCGCCTGCTGCTCGGGCGCATGCGCCGACTGCGGCTGCGGCTGCGCTTGCGGATTCAGCCCCGAGGCGTATTGCATGATTTCTTCCTGGGTGGTCTCGCGGGTATTGAGCACACCGGTAATGCGGCCGTCATGAAACACCGCGACGCGGTCGGTCATGCCGATGATTTCCGGCAGCTCCGAACTGATCATCACCACCCCGATACCACGCGCCGCCAGGGCGTCAAGCAATTGATAAATGGCGTATTTCGCGCCGACGTCGATGCCGCGCGTAGGTTCATCGAAAAACAACACGCGCGAATCGCGAAACAACCATTTTCCGATCACCACTTTCTGCTGGTTACCACCCGACAGATGCCGCGCGATCTGATGTTCGGAAGGTGTGCGAATATCCAGCGCATCGATATATCGGCGTGCCGCCGCAGCCTCATCGCGAAACCGGATAAAACCGAAGCGATTCGATACCGCGGCCATATTCGACATGGTGATATTGGCGGCCAGCGACATCTTGACCGCCAGCCCTTCGCTTTTACGATCTTCAGATAAATACGCAATGCCGTGGCGGATCGCGTCTATCGGCGAAGCGATCTGCAACAACTCATCATCGAAATGCACCGTGCCGCCGTCAATCGCGTCGGCACCGAACACCGCTCGCGCCGTCTCGGTGCGGCCCGCCCCCATCAACCCGGCGAAGCCGAGAATTTCGCCGCGCCGCACTTCGAAACTGACCGGCCCGAAGACATTCTTGCGTGTCAGACCTTGCACTTTGAGTAAACAGATGTCGCTCGGGACCGAGGTGCGCTCGGGAAATTTATCTTCCAGCGAACGTCCGACCATGCGCGCCACAATGTCGTCGATCGAAGTCTGGGCAAAATCATGGGTCGAGATATAGCGGCCGTCACGCAGCACCGTGACGCGATCGACAATCTGTTCCAGTTCGTCCAGGCGGTGCGAGATATAGACAATACCCACTCCGGCACGCTTGAGTTCATGAATCACGCGGAATAAC
>JAMFSV010000359.1 GCA_026225455.1 Burkholderiales bacterium
ACCCGCTGAGTGACGGTTCGGGCCACCTGACGGTCGCCACCACCCGCCCGGAAACCATGCTGGGCGACGTGGCCCTGATGGTTCATCCGGAAGACGAACGTTATCTGGCGCTGATCGGCAAGATGGTACGGCTACCGCTGACGGATCGCGAAATCCCCATCATCGCCGACGATTACGTCGACCGTGAATTCGGCACGGGGGTGGTCAAGGTCACCCCGGCCCACGACTTGAACGATTATCAGGTGGGCCAGCGGCACGGTCTGCCGATGATAGAAATCCTCACCCTGGACGCAAAAATCAACCATAACGCCCCGGCGTGTTATCAGGGCATGGACCGTTTCGTCGCGCGCAAGCAAATCGTCGCCGATCTCGAAGCCGCCGGCGCACTCGATTCGATCAAACCGCATAAATTGATGGTGCCGCGCGGCGACCGCACCGGCGTGGTGATCGAGCCGATGCTGACCGATCAATGGTTTGTCGCCATGAGCAAACCCGCGCCGCAAACCTCGCGCCATCCGGGCCAGTCGATTGCCGAGGTGGCGCTCGAGGTGGTGCGTTCGGGCGAAATCAAGTTCGTGCCCGAAAACTGGAGTACGACTTACTATCAGTGGCTGGAAAATATCCAGGACTGGTGTATCTCGCGGCAATTGTGGTGGGGTCATCAGATTCCCGCATGGTATGACGACGCGGGCAAGGTCTACGTCGCGCTCAATGAAGAAGACGCACTGGCACAAGCACGCGCCCAGGGTTATAGCGGCACGCTGCGCCGCGATGAAGACGTGCTGGACACCTGGTTCTCCTCGGCGTTGATCCCCTTCTCCGCGCTGGGCTGGCCGGAAAAAACCCCGGAGCTTGAGCACTTTCTTCCCTCATCGGTATTAGTTACCGGTTTCGACATTATTTTCTTCTGGGTGGCGCGGATGGTCATGATGACCACCCACTTCACGGGTCTGGTGCCGTTCAATACGGTCTATGTGCATGGCCTGGTGCGCGACGCCGAAGGGCAGAAGATGTCGAAGTCCAAGGGCAACACCCTGGACCCGATCGATGTGGTGGACGGTATCGCGCTTGATGCGCTGATCGCCAAACGTACCACCGGCTTGATGAATCCCAAGCAAGCAGCCAGCATCGAAAAGAAAACCCGCAAGGAGTTTGCCGACGGCATCCAGCCCTACGGCACCGATGCGCTGCGCTTCACCTTTGCTTCGATGGCCACGCTGGGCCGCAATATCAATTTCGATCTGGCACGCTGCGAAGGCTATCGGAATTTCTGCAACAAGCTGTGGAATGCCACCCGCTTTGTGCTGATGAATTGCGAAGGTCACGATTGCGGCGTCGGTGAATGCAGCGGCTCCTGCGGCCCCGACGGCGAGCTCGATTTCTCGCAGGCCGACCGCTGGATCGTGTCGCTGTTGCAGCGGGTCGAAAGCGAAGTGGAAAAAGGTTTTGCCCAGTATCGCTTCGACAACATCGCCGGCGCGCTGTATAAATTTGTCTGGGACGAATACTGCGACTGGTACCTCGAACTGGCCAAAGTCCAATTGCAGCATGGCACACCGGCCCAGCAGCGCGGCACCCGCCGCACCCTGCTGCGGGTACTCGAGACCACCTTGCGCCTGGCGCACCCGATCATTCCGTTTGTCACCGAGGCCTTGTGGCAAAAAGTGGCCCCGCTGGCCGGCCGTTATCCGGCCGAGCACGCCTTGGGTGCTGCATCGATCATGGTGCAACCGTATCCCCAGGCCCAGCCCGAAAAAATCGATGAGGCGGCCGAACTGTGGGTACTGCAGCTGAAAGCCGTGGTCGACGCCTGCCGCAATTTACGCGGTGAAATGAGTCTGTCGCCGGCCGCGCGGGTGCCGTTGCTGGCAACCGGCGACGAGGCGCGCCTGCGCTCGATCGCCCCCTATGTGCAAGCACTGGCCAAGTTGTCCGAAGTCACGGTGATTGCCGATGAAGCCGAACTCGACGCCCTGGCGCCGGGTGCGCCGGTGGCCATCGTCGGCACAGATAAAATCGTGCTGAAGGTTGAAATCGACGTCGCAGCGGAGCGCGAGCGTCTGCAAAAGGAGTTTGATAGGCTCAGTATGGAAGTAACGAAATGCGTGGCGAAGTTGGACAATGAGAATTTCGTGGCGCGTGCCAAGCCGGCAGTGGTTGAACAAGAAAGAACAAGGCTAGCGGAATTTAACGATACGTTGGTCAAGCTGGGCACGCAACTTGCTCGCCTGAATTGACTCTACTAGACGCGAGGTTTTAAAAATGCTTAAAGTGACAAAAGCGGTATTTCCGGTCGCAGGTCTCGGTACACGTTTCCTGCCGGCGACCAAAGCCAGCCCCAAAGAAATGCTACCGGTAGTCGATAAGCCTTTGATCCAGTACGCAGTCGAAGAGGCAATGGCTGCCGGGATTACCGAAATGATTTTTGTCACCGGCCGCAGCAAACGTGCGATCGAGGATCATTTCGACAAATCATACGAAGTCGAAGCCGAACTTGCCGCCCGCGGCAAGGAAAAATTGCTGGAACTGGTGCGTAGCATCAAACCCAGCAATATCGACTTTTTCTATGTGCGTCAGCCCGAAGCACTAGGCCTGGGCCACGCGGTGTTATGCGCCGAAAAACTGGTGGGCGACCATCCTTTCGCCGTAGTGCTGGCGGACGACTTGTTGGACGGCCAGCCGCCCGTGTTGTCGCAAATGGTCAATGTATTCGATCACTATCACAGCTCGGTGATCGGCGTCGAAACCATCAAACCTGAAGATAGCCGTTCGTACGGTGTGATCGACGGCAAAGAGTGGGAAGAAAACATTATCAAGCTGTCCGGCATTGTGGAAAAACCGGCGCCTGAAGATGCCCCATCGAATCTCGGCGTAGTGGGACGCTACATCCTGAAGCCGCGAATTTTTGCCCACCTGCGCGCGCAGAAACCCGGCGCCGGCGGCGAAATCCAGCTCACCGATGCGATTCAATCGCTGCTGACCGACGAACAGGTTATCGCTTATCGTTATAGCGGCACGCGCTTCGACTGCGGCAGCAAGCTCGGCTACCTGAAGGCCACCGTCGAATTTGCCTTGCGTCACCCGGAAGTCAAAAACGAGTTTGCCGAATATCTGCAGCATCGCAGCATGCTGCCGCAATCGTAGCAACACTTGATACCCGGTAGCACCCGGGGCGGGGTACCGCCCCGCTCGCTGCTCGACAGGTAGACGACAAATAAAAAAACCAGGCTTGATCGGCCTGGTTTTTTTGCGACTTGACCGCTGTGACTGACGGCAAGCCTTTATCTCCAATACCGATAACGCCGGCCCGCCCCCCCCGGGATCGTTGGCGCTATCGGCAACCTCAGTATTTAGGCCAGGCGTTCACCAAATTGGTAATGTTGGCTGAACCGATACCGGTGGCGAAGTTCCAGCCGCTGTTGGTGCCATAGGCTTTCAAATAGCTGCTGTCGCTCAAGGAGAGCACGCCGTACGAGCCACTCGGCAAATAACAATTGTTCTTGCCGGCGCAGTTCACGTCCATATCGCCGGCCGTCACGTTGTGGAAGATGCAATCGCTGGCGCCGCCTTTGCCCAGATCCGAATTACAGGTATTGCTGCCCGCGCGGCCATATTCCGCAGCCGCGAGCGGATAGTAGACCCAATTGGGATTGCCCTGGCGTGCCCCCACCTTCTGGTTGATCAAGGCCTGGAATCCGGCCCAGATCGGCGAGGCGAAGGAGGTTCCGCCGGCACCCGACCATCCGCTCGGCGCACCCGTGCAAGCCGCGCCCTGATCCGCGATATCGGAGTCGCAGTAGATGTAGTAGTGACCCCAAACGCCGTTGGCGGCAAACAGCGAAACATCGGGAATATCACGTACTCCGTCCGCCGGATTGCCAACCAGCGACTGCCAGAACGGCTTGGCATAACCCTGGCAGGTGCCGCCGATTTCACCGCCATGAGACGGGTTGCCCGTGGCACATCCGCTGGGACCGCCGCTACCGCTGGCCGTACTCAGGAAGTTGGCCTTGCCGGCCGTGCTGTTGCAAAAACCGCTAGCACCGTAGGTGGTGCTGTAACCGCTGGCGGCGGCGATCAATACGCTGGCGCAGGAATCATTCCACGGAATTTCCGGAATATACGACAAGGCCGAGCCGTCGGTCGCGCCATTGGTGGCACGCCAATAAGTGGCTGTGGTCTTGGCCGAGGTATCGCCGAAATCGGTACCGCCGACCGCGACGTTAAATGGCGTCGAGGCAAAGCCGCTGACGCCGATGCCATGATACGCCGTGGGTTCGTCGGCGTCGCAGCTTGCCGCGCCCTCGTCGCCGGACGAAACAAAAATCGAGGTGCCCAGCGCCACGCCTTCTTCATAAATGGAACGGTAAGCGGCATTGGCCGTAGCACCGTTTTCCGCCTCGCATTCGCCGTAGCTGATGCTGACGATGGCCGGCGGCTGGTTGCTGTTCAACAGGTTCTGCAGCGCAATCAAACCGCCGAAGGTGGTGGTGGTATCTTGGCATGAGGCAAGTACCACCGAGGCGTTCGGTGCCGCGGCACTGGCCCATTCCGCATCGAGCTCGGCTTCCGATTCGTTAATCGGGAGCACGCCGGGATCCAGGCAATTGTTGGCACTGCCTAGCGGTGCCGGATGCACTTGGGTAAATGAACCCGAGCTGTAGCCGGACAAGCCGAAGGTCGAGCGGAACGTTTTCCAGTCGGCCGTGCTGTAAACATCGGTATCCTCGATCACGACAATGGTCTGACCTTGGCCCGAGATGCCGGATTTGAACAGCGGGTTCAGATCATAAATCGTGGCCAGGTCGGCAGGCACCACCGCGTGATAGGTCGAACCGTTACCGGCGGTATAAGTGTAGG
>JAMFSV010000050.1 GCA_026225455.1 Burkholderiales bacterium
TCATCGGAGATCGGGTACCTTACTTCAAAGGGGAATCAAACCGTCTCGGGCTGTGGGGATAATGCAGCTTCATGCTCGCGATCAACCCCGGCAAGACTCGTCAGTGACGGTAGCTCGGCGATGGAACGGCCGGTCAGCAAGGCCAGAATTTCCCGCCGCCAGCCATCGTATAACGGAATGTAATTGCGCGTATCGATGCCGGAGGCTCGCGCGTTCAGCGCCCACGAATCGCGTAGGTAACCGCCCAGCAGACGCTGCAGCTTCTCGTCGGCCTCCAGCACTTCGCCGACCCAATGCTCGCGTTGGGCGAAACTGGCCGATTTGAGTTTGCGCAACCACCATTCGGTAATCTTGATGCGATGATATTCCTCATCGGGCATGATGCGGTTTTCCGCAAAATCGCGGGTCGGCAGATCGACTATCTGGGAACTGCGGCGGTTCACAAACAGCCGCGCCAGAATATGATGTTCGAAATGCAATTCCCAAGCCAGAAAAGCCTGCCAACTGCTCAAAGGAAAATCGCCCAATACTTGCCAGTGATGACGCACCGCCGCGGCGATGCGCTCAGTCCCGTCCGATCCTGACAGTGCGGTAATCCGCTCGCGCGACGCCAACGCGTGCAAGCCGTCGTCGCCGAGTTGACGCGCCAAAGCAAATTGAAACTCGGTATCGTCCTTGAACAAGGTGCTGATACCGCGTGCCACCACCTGCACGATAAACAAGTCGTGCGAGCCGTTCCAAATGGCGTAGTCGATCAAGCCTTGCCGTTCTTCAGGTGTTTGCGCGTCGCGCGGCGGGTTAAGCCGGGCGGGCGGCAAGTGCGGCGCATAGTGCGCACTTACGCGATCGAAGATTTCTTTCTCAAGTTCTGCGGAATAGATAAAGTCTAGCGCCGAGTCGGCGCTATCGAGTCGAGCGGATTGAACCATGATTAATCCATCAGAAATACCGGGAAGCGGAGCCGGAAACCGGGCCGAACTGCTATCCCTTGATGGTCACATAAGCGTGCGGCGCAGGGAACCAAGTGATTCGCGATAGCTTATCCGCTAAACGCACATGCTTTCTCGATCCGTGTCTTTGAGCACCCTGCTTGGCGCCTGGGTGGCGCATACACTCAGTTGCCGGCATCCAGCCAAGCCTGTAAATCAGGCGCCGTCATCGCCCGCGGCCACAACCATCCCTGGCCATAATCGCAACCGCGATGGGCCAGTGCATCACGGATCTCGATCGACTCGATACCTTCGGCAACCACCCGCAGCCCCATTTCGTGCGCCAGTGAAATAACCGCTTTGACGATACGCAAGGCATCGTCGTCTTCGAGGCAACTGGCGACGAACATGCGATCGATTTTCAGTTCATTAAACGGTAAGCGCAACAAGGTCACCAGCGAAGAATAACCGGTGCCGAAATCGTCGATGGCCAGTTGTACGCCTTTGATACGCAAGCGGGTCAAGACATCGGCGGCGACGATTTCATCGGCGACGATCACGCTCTCGGTCACTTCCAGCGTCAGCACCTCCGCGGGCACACCGATATCGCGCAATAATTGCTCGATGGCTTCCGGCAGGGTAAGGTCGAAAATGCTGGGCGACAGGTTCACCGCCAGTGCCACGCCAGGATGATCGAGCCGCCACTGCGCGCAGCAGCGCAACGAGGTAATCAAAATGACGCGAGTCAGTTGTTCGATCAAATTCGCCTGCTCGGCCAGCGGTACAAATTGCTCCGGAGAAATCACCCCAAATTCGGGACTGTCCCAACGCGCCAGGGCTTCAACCCCGACCGTACGCCCTGTCAGTAAATCGATTTTGGGCTGAAACACCGGGATGATTTCACCGCGAGCCAAGCCTTGCTCAAGATTGTCGGCCGTCAACGGAGGGCCATCCTGGGCGGGCGCGACCCACTTGATATGGGCCGGCCAAGACTGCAATAAATTCTTCAGGGCAAACAGTTGCAACGGTTTTTGCAAAGTACCCGCTACCCGCAGACCATAGGCGGCGGCAAGGCGAGTTGCGGCCGCACAAACACGGTCGTCGAAACCGCTGATAAAAATCAGGGCGCTGGTACTGCGCATGCGCGCCAGATCGCGTAGCAGCTCTATGCCGTCTTCGGCACCCAGCGACAAATCCAGCACCACAAATTCAAAGGTTTGATAACTCAGGTAAGCGCGTGCCTGCTCAAGATTTTCGGCTTGGTGCGCGCTCAGCCCAAGCTGGTCGACAACTTGCAAAACCGATTTCCGTTGCCAGGCTTCGTCGTCGATAATCAACACGGTCGACGCCGCCGGCCGACCGCCGGCCTGGGCTGCCGCTATCGGCGAGTTTTTTTCCGCATGCTTCATGAAATGAGGTTTGCCTTGAGCGCCACGGCGGGCGTGCTGTTTTCAGGGTCCGATAAGGGCAGGCGGCGCATTCGCGACCCTATCGCGCTCTATTGACAGAGCCGCCCTGCCGCATCGGAACGACCGGCAGGAATCCATGCTTCGATTTGATTGTATACGAGCTGAATTGGCAGCCCTAGCACTAAAAAAACGGGCTTTGATCAGGGCGAGGAATATCGACGCCATGCTGGGCGGCATGGGCGCCAAGAAAGGAGCAGGGAATTAAACGCCGCGCCGGGTGAACCCGAGGTTCGGACCTTCTTGCTTACATGTTGGCCAGCAGGCGCCGAACCAACCAATCGCCGCTCAATTGCACCGCACTGACCAGCACGATCAATAAGGCAATTACGCTTACCATCACGGTGGTGTCGAACCGCTGGTAGCCATAACGGATCGCCAGATCGCCCAAGCCGCCGGCACCCACCGCGCCGGCCATCGCCGACGAACCGATCAGGGCCACGATAGTAATGGTAAAACCGCCCAGGATCCCGGGCAGCGCCTCAGGCAACAAGACATGACGGATAATATCCCCCCGCTTGGCGCCCATCGCCTGGGCTGCTTCGATCAATCCCGGGTCCACCTCACGCAAGCTGACTTCAGCCACACGGGCGAAAAACGGAATCGCTGCGATGCTGAGCGGCACGATCGCGGCCCACACCCCGATCGTCGTGCCGACCAGCAAGCGTGTCAGCGGCAACAATGCCACCAGCAAGATGATAAACGGGGTCGAACGAAAGCCGTTCACCAAGCTGCCCACTGCTCGATTAACGCCGCGCCGCTCAAAAATGCCGCCCGCCGTGGTGGTAACCAGCACCAGCGCCAATGGAATGCCCAGTAAAAACGTCACTGCGCCGGCAACCCCGACCATCAGCAAGGTATCCCAAATGGCTTGCAAAAATTCCGTACCCCATTCATACATAGCCCAGCATCTCCACTTTGTCGGCAAAGCTTCGGGCGGTTTCGAGCAACGCCGCCACCGGCGAGGTCAATCCTTGACTGCGCAAAAAGCTCACGGCCAGCACCAGGCGTCCCTGCATACGCCCCTGAATCGGCTCCAGCGCGCTGTGTACCAAACTGACTTTTTGGCTCAGGGCACCCAGGCGATTGAACAACAAGCCCAACTCGGGTTCGCGCTCGCCGGCTCCGGTAAAACGCAAATCCAGTAAGATCTCGATGGAGCCCGGACTCAATACAGGACCGAGCTCGGGTACGCGCAAGCGCGCCGACCATTCCTCCGGTAAATCATGAACCAGCGGCCGCAACAAGCTGCGAGTCGCGGCATGGCGCGGATCGCCAAAGACACGCCAGACTTCGCCGGTTTCAACCACCTGCCCGGCTTCCAGCACGGCGACGTTATCGCATACCTCGCGGATCACTGCCATTTCATGCGTAATCAAAATAATCGTCAGCCCTAGACGGCGGCGAATGTCTTTCAGTAAAGCCAGAATCGCATGGGTAGTTTCGGGGTCCAGCGCCGAGGTTGCTTCGTCGCAGAGCAAAATATCGGGGTCGTGCACCAGGGCGCGGGCAATCCCGACCCGCTGCTTTTGGCCGCCCGACAAACGGGACGGAGGGCTATCGCGTTTGTCCGACAGGCCGACCAGTTCCAGCAGCGCGTCGACTTTTTGGCGAATCTGCGGCTTGGGCAAACCCGCAATCTTGAGTGGCAGGGCAACGTTTTCCCATACCGTTTTTGCCGAGAGCAAGTTGAAATGCTGAAATACCATGCCGATGCGCCGGCGCAGCAACACCAGTTCGGCGGCATTCAGACCGACCACATCGCGACCGTTGATATGCACCGCTCCAGCAGTGGGTGTTTCGAGACGGTTCACCAAACGCAGCAGGGTCGATTTGCCGGCGCCGCTGCGGCCGATAATGCCGAAGATCTTGCCCCGCTCGATGGACAAGTTCACCTCATGCAGCGCTCGCGGTGCCCCTTCTCCCGCCGCGAATTGCTTGGAAATCCCTTCAAACACCACACTGGCGATCGCCGGTGCCGGCACGCTGGCCTGTTGCAGATGTTCGACATCGTTGGTCCACGCTTGGGCTTCGGATAAATTAGACATGGGGTACGCTCCTGCATGCCGGCCGGCGCA
>JAMFSV010000360.1 GCA_026225455.1 Burkholderiales bacterium
CCTCATGCGCCTCGGCAAAACGTCCGAGCGCATTCAAGCAGTTCGCCATATTGTTGTACGACACATCGGCGGCCGGGTTCAGTGCCGCCGCCTGACGGTAACTGACCACAGCCTGGTCGAGCAAATGCAATTGCTCCAGCGCACAACCGATGTTGTGATGAATATCGGCATTGCCGGGAGCGAGTATCCCGGCTTCGCGATAACGGCTCAATGCTTCCGGCAGACGATTCAGCCTGGCGAGCGTGGCACCCAGGTTGTTGTACACCCTGGGATCGAAAGGCCGCATGATACGCACCCGGTCGAAACAGACAAGCGCGTCCTCATGTTCGCCGCGAGCGGAGAAAGCATTACCGAGAGCAAATAAATCTTCTGCTGTAGCCGGCTGGTTATCTTGCATCATCAAAGCCGAGCAATCATTCTGGAAAATGGGTAACGAGCCGAAGCGAGATGACCTCACCAGTCAACTCCGCCGCAGCTCATCGTTAGGAATTGTTACAAAGTAGCAGGATTACCCCGAAACTTGGTTTCCAGAAGCTCGCCAATTGTTACCGTTCGTTTAAGACGCGATGACGCGCGCAGGCGCAGCCGGGCAGGACAATGCCGGCCGGCCTTGCAGGAGTGGCGAAAGAGAAGGGGTGCAGAGTGGCCTGGGTGCGGCTTGAGGCGCAAGTTGAAGCGTAAGTCGAGTGACTTTAATCCAGCGAAAGCCGTAGCGCAAAACCCACTAAAGCCAGCGAAAAAGTCCAGCGTTGCAACGTTTGCGCCAGAGGATGGCGCAGCAGCCAATTGGACAGGCGCGATGCGCCGAAGGCATAGACCATATCGAGCAGGAACCCGACCGCCACCAGCAGGATGCCCAAAGCTGTTACCTGCAAGGCCACCGCGCCCATTTCCGGGTGAATAAATTGCGGCATCAACACCGAACAAAACAGCAAAGCCTTGGGATTCATCAAATTGGACAACAAGCCCTTGGAAAAAACCGCGAGCAGGCGTGCCGGCTTGGCCGCGGCACGGCCGTCCGCCGGCATGGCAAAGCCAGGCGAGCGCAGGATTTGCCAAGCCACATAACCGAGATAAAGCGCACCGCCGAGGCGAACCACCTGGTAAAGCGCCGGTGCACCGCGCAGCAAAGCCGCGACACCGCACGCCGATAAGATGACATGCATCGAACGTGCGGTCGCAAGACCCGCCGCCACCACCAAACCGCGCCTCGCGCCGCCGGTCGCGCTGGTCTGCAGGACCAATGCCATATCGGGCCCGGGCAAGAGGAACACAATCAGCAAGGCGGCTGTATAGGGCAGCAAAGTGGACCACAACGAGGACAACAGCAGGTGCAGCGAAAGCATCGGAAACTCCCATTGGAAGCCCATAGTGTGCCTGTATCGCTCTAGAGAATATTGGCGCAATACCAATACAAAACATACCAAGTTAGCGATAAACTCCATTTATATAATATTAATTAGAGAAAATCGCCATGCCGCCCTTGGACAAAATCGATCGGGAAATCCTGGCCCTGATCCAGCGTGACGGACGCATCAGCAATGCCACCCTGGCCGAGCGTATCGGTCTGAGCGAAACCCCCTGCGCCCGCAGGCTCAAACGCCTGGAACAAGAAGGTTATATCGATCATTACCGGGCGGTACTGGCACCGCAGGCGGTCGGTATCGGCGTGGTGGCATTCGTGCAGGTCCGTTTTGCCACCCACGACCTGACCATCTCCAATCAGTTCGAACGCGAAGTACTCGCGGTGCCGCGCATCCTCGCCTGCCACAACATCTCCGGCAGCGCCGACTATTTGCTCGAAATCGTAGCGCGCGACCTGGCCGATTACGGCCTGTTTGTGCGCGACGTATTACGCAGCTTGCCGGGTGTGACCTCGGTGGAATCGATGTTGTCGCTGCGCGACGTCAAGGGGCGCGGCGCTTTGCCGATTTTGTGACGGCAGGCAGGCATGCGCCGTGTAGCCGCTCATTCAGCCGGCGGCCTGTGGCACATCGGTGCTTATGCCCAGTTCCTGTCGAAATCCGGCCCACCCCTTGGGGGTGACTTGAATCACCCGTGACGAGGTCGAGCGCCGCAGCCAACCTGCGGCGCATAACACACTCATAAAACGCACCCCCAAAGGGCCGGCCAGGTGGTGGCTGCGTTCGGTCCAATCCAGGCATTGTCGGGCCACCCCGTGCCGGGTCGGTTTTAGTGCTGCCACGTCGAGGCCCAAGGTGGCGAACCAGGCTGCACCCGCGGCCGACACCTCAAACCGCTTTTGCTCTTGCGCCACGATATAACCTCGAACTTGCAACGCCTGCGTCACGGCCACCCCGAGCTGGCCCGCCAGATGATCGTAACAACAGCGGGCAAACCGCATTCCCTGAGCTTCACGATTGAGCGGCCGACGCCGGATCTCGGGCTGCGAGTCGAGTACGGCCAGATGCTCAAGCGCTTGAGCCACCTGAGCGTCCGCCAGGCGATAGTAACGATGCCGGCCTTGCGTTTCGCAGGCAAGCAAACCACCGGCGAGTAATTTGGCCAGATGTGTGCTGGCGGTTTGTGCGCTCACGCCGGCCGCGTGCGCCAGCTCGCCGGCCGGAAGCGCGCCCGCATCATACAGCGCCATCAGCATCGCCGCCCGCGTGGGATCGCCAATCAGGAATGCGGCAGAAGCAATTTTCGGTTGACCATGCATACGCAGGCTCCAACAAGCGGGATCCACAATATAGCCCGAAGTGATGACGACATGCTTCGACACACGTCGAAGCATTCGATAACGCGGCCCCCTACACTGGAAGCCGGATCAACCCAGGCTTGAGGACCGATCATGAGCACTCGGCGCTATCTCTGCACGCCACGCCGGCACCCGCAACACCCTGCGCACTCGACGCATCAAGGCTGTAAATGACACACCGCCACTCGACCATGCAACGCGCGGTGCTGGCCGCAACCAGCCTGAGCTACGTCATCGTGATCCTCGATACGTCCATCGTCAACGTCGCCCTGGCGCGGATTGCACTGGCACTGCACACCCAAGTCGCCGGCCTGCAATGGGTCACCAATGCCTATACCTTGAGCTTTGCCTGCCTACTATTGACGGGCGGCATGCTGGGCGACCGCTGCGGCGCACGGCGGGTCTATCTCGCCGGGCTACTGGTGTTCACCCTGGCCTCGGCACTGTGCGGCATGGCACCGACCCTGAGCTGCCTGATCCTGGCGCGGATCCTGCAGGGTATCGGTTCGGCCATGCTGGTGCCATGCTCCCTGACCTTGATCAAGCATGCATTCGCCGCTCCCGCCGAACGTGCCGGTGCAATTGGAGTATGGGCCGGTTGCGGCGGTGCTGCCATGGCTGCCGGTCCGCTGCTGGGCGGGGTGCTGGTGCAACTGTTTGGCTGGCGCAGCATCTTTTTGGCGAATCTGCCGCTTGGCTTGATCGCAGCATGGTTAACCTGGCGCATCCGGCATGTGGAATTTGATCTGCCGTCGGCGCCGCGCCAGCGTCTCGATCTGGCTGGCCAATCAAGCTTGGCAGTCGCTCTGGGCAGCTTGATCGGCAGCTTGGTCGAAGCACCGGCCTTGGGTTGGACCGCGCCGCCGATACTGGCTGGATTGGCCGTGAGTCTGCTTGGCGTCACCTTATTTCTGCGGCTCGAAAGCCAACGGCCCCACGCCATGGTTCCGCTATGGTTATTCAACAGCGGCCCCTTCAACGGGTCGGCCATTGTTTCCATGGCGTCAGCGTTGACCTTTTATGGTCTGGTTTTTGTCTTGAGTCTTGACTACCAGCAAGTGCGAGGTTTTTCCTCCCTGGATACCGGCTTGGCATTCCTGCCCCTGACCGCGACGGTCGCGGCGGGCAGCATGTTATCCAATCGACTGGTCAAGGCTTGCGGCACACGGCGGCTGGTAACCGCTGCTCTGGCGGGTTATGGGGTCGGCTTCCTGGGTTTGCTGGGCAGCCTCAGGTTTGCGCCGACCGCACCCTATTGGCTGACGGCGTTGCCCATGCTGGCGATCGGTCTTTCTGCAGGACTGATCACCCCGGCAGCGACTGCCACCATGATGGCGGCCATTGGAAAAGATCGCGCCGGGGTTGCGGCCGGAGTGCTAAATGCCGCCAGGCAAACCGGCGCCGCCTTGGGTGTAGCCGTGTTCGGCGCCCTGCTGACAGTCCGCCCTTATTTCGCTGCGGGCCTGCACGCGGCGTTATGGCTGGCTACGGCGGTATCGTTAGCGGCAGCAATCGCTTGGCAATTCGCCCTCGCGCCAAAGAGCGCCGCCGCGGAGCAGGTGGGGCGCGATACTGCGTAATGCTGGATCAAGCCGCTGGATCAAGCCGCTGGATCAAAGCGCGGGAGCGCGGCAACAGCCCGAAGTAAGCGTATTTTTTCGGCGCGCGCGCTAAGGCTACGGCTGCGGCCGCGAAATATGACCGACTTCGTAGTGTTGAGCCAGCGGCGAGGATGGGCCTGGCGGCAAATCTCGCCACAGTCGGAAGCGCACCAGCGTCCAGGTCGTCGGTTCAAATCCGGCAACCGCATTCAAGACCCCGGGGTCGCTGACGGCTTGTTCGGCCCAGGCGACTTCTTGCAGACGCAATTCGGCCAGTGAAGTATGGGGTGGGATAGTCATCAGCTCACGCGTGGCATAACGCGCCGTGCCGCTGCCTTCGGTCTGCTCGGCTTGCTCGACTGACCAGACTGACCAGGTCTTGATTACCGGCCAGCCAAATGCTTGCGTCAGCGCGACAAAACCCGCGCTACACAGAAATTGATTCATCGCCTGAGCATCTTGCCAGACATAGAACGGCGCATACAGATTGTCCTGCGTGCCGAGACGCGGTTGATTCCTATCCGAACTCAAATAGGCCTTGAAAATCAAACCCGGGAAATTGTCGAGCAAATGCCCTTTGTCAGCGATGCGGCGGCGGATAATCGCCATCTCGTAATCTGCCGGCAGGACAAAGCTATATTGCATGGCAAGCATGGCTGGCCCCTCGATTTTCTTGATTAAAATTCAAGCGGCACGATGTGTCGGATGATGAGCCGGATCAAGCGGCATCGCGGGGTTGAGCGTACCCGCGCTAAACGACCACTCGTCGGCCTGAGTGGTGTTGATCACCACCATCACATCTTCCGGCCGCAAACCCGGCGCTAGCGCGAGCAAATCGACCAGGCGTCGATAGAACGCCTGCTTGACCGAGGTCGAACGCACTCTCCCGGCAGTAATGGCAATCAGCACAAAATCGTCGGAACGCGGGCCGCCCAGATAATGCGCGTCAAAGATCAATTCGCCTTTTTCGTGCTGGTGGATGGCTTGAAAACGGTCGGTCGCCGGTACCTCGAAAGCCTCCACCAAAGCGCGATGCAAGCTATTCGACAGCGCCTGCAGATAGTCGGGCGGCCGGCCCTTGTGTAAGGAGATGCGTGAAAACGGCATGGATAATGCTCCTATGACGTGCGGCGTGGTTCAGATTTGCTCAGGCTTTGACGCTTGCAACAGATTCACCGCCGAGGCAGCAGTCGGCCAGCCCGAATAAAAGGCCAAGTGAGTGATGAGCTCGGTCAACTCCGGCCGGGTCACCCCATTTCTCTCGGCGAACCCCAGATGGAACGGCAGTTGCTCAATGCGGTTCATGGCCATCAATGCCGCCACGGTAATCAGGCTGCGGTCGCGCTTGGACAAAACCGTGCGCTCCCATATATCGCCGAACAAAACCTGATCGGTTAATTCCGCCAATTTGGGGGCGACCTCGCCCATGGCTTGCTGACCTGGATTAAATCTCTGGCTCATGGCGTTCTCCGCGTGACAGTTATGAAGACAGTTATGGTTGACAGCGCCAGGATAGCGACTTATCTTCATTCTAAAAATCAGGAATATTTGAATTAATCGTCCACAAAAACAGGATCATCATGCGACGCATCACTTTTGATCTTGAGGTTCTGCGCACCTTTGTCACCGGCGTGGACCTGGGAAGTTTTGCCAAAGCCGCGAATCGGCTGGGTCGTTCGACCTCGGCCGTCAGCGCCCAGCTTAAAAAACTGGAAGATCAAATCGGGGCACCGGTGTTGCGCCGCGTCGGCCGTGGCATGACGCCCACTACGGCGGGGGAAACCTTGCTGGGTTATGCCAGGCGCCTGCTGGAATTGAACGATGAAGCCGCCACGGCGGTACGTGGTGTCGATCTGGAGGGTGCCGTCAGTCTCGGCATGCAGGAAGATTTCGGCGAGCGCATTCTGACCGAGGTGCTGGGACGTTTTGCGCGCGCCCACCCCAAGATCAGAATCGCCGCCAGCGTGGCGCGCAACACCGAGTTGCTGGAGCAATTGGCACGCGGGCGCTACGATCTGGCGCTCACCTGGGACAGCGACGCGACCCCCTTCCACGCGCAAGCCATTGGCCGGCTGCCGATGCGTTGGATCGGATCGCGGAACCTGCAGCCGTTCGCGGCGACACTCGAAGAACCGTTGCCCTTGGTGGTCTTCGAAGCCCCGTGCCTGATGCGTTCTGCCGCTACCGCGGCGCTCGACCAGGCCGGGATCCCCTGGCGCGTGGCATTTACCAGTCCCAGTTTAAGCGGCGTATGGGCCGCCGTCGCGGCCGGCCTGGGTGTGACAGTACGCACCGAGATCGGCTTGCCGGAACAGTTGCGCGTGCTTGATCAAGAAATACCGAATTTGCCGAGCTTACCCATGGTGGGGTTGACCTTGCATCGCGCAGCCGCCGAATTGGACGGCGCGACTCAATGGCTGAGAGATATCGTGGTCCGCACCCTGGCTGAACCCGCGCATCCCTTTACCGAGTTGTATTCGGTCGAATAGCCGAGCGCCTCGCGCAGCGACTCTGAAGGCCGCTTACCGAACAGCTTGCGATAGTCGCTGGCAAACTGGCTCAAGTGCCAGAAGCCCCAAGCGGAAGCCACATCTTGCACGGGCCGGGGCAAGGTCGTGGGCGCTGCAGCCAAGTCGCGTCGCACGCCATTAAGGCGAATCGCCCGCAGATAAGACATGGGTGTCATACCCAGCGTCTCTTCGAAGCAATATTGCAAGGTACGCCGGCTGACATGAAATTGCCGGCATAACTCAGGCACGGCAATCGGGCGATCGCGGTGCGCCAGAACATAATCGCGCACCTGCATCACGATCCATGAACGATCCGGCTTCGACCGGCGTTCCGGCAAGTCGGCGGTTTGCCGCGGTATCCCCAGATCAAACAAAATAGCTAAAACGCATGCCTGCACATTACGCACGGCGACTGCCGAGAGCGGCCGCGGAGCGGTTTGTGCCTGCCGCAATAAGGCCGATAGCGTCTCGCACAAACGGCTTTTGTTGGTTTTGCCAAGACCCAGCACCTGACAACTCAGCATCGCGTCAGAAAATTCGACCTGTTCCACTTCGGCGGCATATCGGCGTAATTCGGCGTCCTCAACAACCGCGCCCAGGATGCGATAGCCGCCCGAGGTGAGCAGTTCGAATTGATCCCGTCCTCGCATCACCGCCAGCGCATCGCCGGCAATCAGCTTGCCGTCGATGCGGCCGGGGCCGTTATCTTGCAACGGGATACCAAACCAATAGGCATCCGAACCCACTTCACACGTCTGCCGCAAGGCATGACTGGTGGTTTCGCAAAAAACCGTCATGGCGTTCAGGCATAGTTCATCTACGCTGCCGATGAAAGCACCTGGCGTCAATTGGTCGTAGGTCTGGCGCCAGCCGGATAAATTGCCCGCCTGCTCATCGGTATCGTAAGCCACGCGCGTGTTAAGACAAAACGCATCGACATGAGGCGAAGCGGCGTTTGCATCAGCAGTCAAAGCAGAGGCCATCAGCATATCCATCCGGAAGTCCCAGGTCCAAACCTGAGCTCAAACCCAGCCGGTTAACCTGCGCGCTTGCGCAATCATCCGATACAGCCCAGGCAGATAACTTGTCATGCAATATTTGTGCCGAACCGAGAAATCGCGTCGCATCCTCCTTTCACTGCCACACCGCTGTGCGATGGTGCTGCGCCACTGCTCTATAAGCGTATTGGATCGGTACAGTTGTACCGTTTCAGAACAGATCAGGTCGGCCGACAGCTAAAGTTTAAGCGGACTCAAGCAAATTCGAGCAGATTCAAGCGAGCACGGACTTAAACCGGCGATGCGGAAGACAACACAGAGAGTTCGGCCGGCGATGGCAAAGTGGCGTCGCTATCGTCCTTGAGATTGACCCCCGTCAAACTCAAACGGCGAGCTTCGTTAAGCAGATAATGAAGTTTATGAGCCGCCGCGTCATAAGCCAAACCCTCAGGCCGCACGTTGGAAATACAATTGCGCTGCGCATCGCTGCAACCGATGCGCGGAGCATAGGTCAGGTAGATACCCAGGCTATCGGGAGAACTAAGACCCGGGCGCTCCCCAATCAGCATCACTACCAGCCGTGCCCCCAGCATTTCACCGATACCGTCGCCGAGTGCCACCCGCGCCTGCCGCGCCACCACCACCGGGCCGATGGTCCAGTCCGTCAGCTTGGCGCGCATCAGTTGCAATAGCGGCAGCGCATGACGCATCGCAGCCAAGGCCGACAAGCCGTCGGCAATCACAAACACCACCTCGGGCGGCGCAGACTGGGCGGCGGCCAAGCGCGCGAGACTGGCGTCATCCAGCCGCCGCCCGAGGTCGGGACGGCGCAGATAATGCTGGCGATCGATAGCGGCACTCTGTACCTCGATTGCATCGAAGCCGGCTTGGCTTAACTCTTGCAGCAAAATTTCGACATCCAGCGCTTGATGTACGGCATCGCGCGCCTGGGCATGCGACAAATTGAATGCCAGCAACGGCGCGGTCGGCAAGCTATAACCGGCACGTCCGAGTGCAATGCGGGCGCGAGTGAATTGGCGTAGGGCATCCCAGGGATTTTTTTCGAGGAAATCGCTCACGCCACCCCCATCCAGTCACGCACACCTTGCAACAAGGGCTGATTGGGCGAGGCGCGCAACAATGCTCCGCGCGCGTCGGTAATGCGCATGCTTTCCAGCCAATCGTCGAATTCCGGCGCCCGCCGCAGATTCAGCACTTCGCGCACATAAAGCGCGTCGTGAAACGAAGTGCTTTGATAGTTGAGCATCACATCGTCGGCGCCCGGCACCCCCATGATGAAATTGACCCCGGCCGTGCCCAGCAAGGTCAACAGATTATCCATATCGTCCTGGTCGGCCTCGGCGTGGTTGGTATAACAAATATCGCAACCCATCGGCACGCCCAGCAACTTGCCGCAAAAATGATCTTCCAGGCCGGCGCGGATAATCTGCCGTCCATCGTACAGATACTCGGGACCGATAAAACCCACCACGGTATTGGTCAGAAATGGATCGTATCGGCGCGCCACGGCATACGCGCGCACTTCGCAGGTTTGCTGATCCACCCCATGATGGGCGTTGGCGGACAAGGCGCTGCCCTGTCCCGTTTCGAAATACATCACGTTGTTGCCCACCGTGCCGCGCTTGAGCGATAACGCGGCTTCATACGCTTCTTGCAGCAAGGACAGCGAAATACCGAAACCCGCATTGGCCTGCTCGGTCCCCGCAATCGACTGGAATACCAGGTCCACCGGCGCGCCCTTTTCGATGGCGGCAATGGTATTGGTGACGTGGGTCAGCACGCAGGATTGGGTAGGTACCGCATAACGCTGGCGGAATTCATCCACCATCTCCAGCAATTTGATAATTGCGGACAGGCTGTCGGTGGCGGGGTTGATGCCGATCATGGCGTCGCCGCAACCGTAGAGCAGCCCATCGAACATGGAAGCGGCAATGCCCAGCACATCGTCGGTCGGGTGATTCGGCTGCAAACGCACCGACAAGTGTCCGGGCAAACCAACTGTATTGCGAAAGCGCGTGACGACCGGGCGCTTCTTGGCCGCCAGGATCAGGTCCTGGTTGCGCATCAACTTGGACACGGCCGCTACCATTTCCGGCGTCAGACCGGCGGCGACCCGCGACAGCGTCGCGCTATCGGTGGTGTCGCTCAAGATCCAATTACGGAAATCGCCCACCGTCAAATGCGACACCGGCGCAAAAGCCTGAAGGTCATGGCTGTCGACGATCAGGCGCGTCACCTCATCGTCTTCGTAGGGAATCAGCGCTTCATTGAGGAAGGTCGTGAGCGGCACTTGCGCCAACGCCATTTTAGCCGCGACCCGCTCTTCCTCGCTGGCGGCCGCCAGTTCGGCAAGCTGATCGCCGGAACGCAAAGGGCTGGCTTTCGCCATCAGTGTCTTGAGGTCGGCAAACCGATAGGTCCGCTGACCGACCGACTCCTTGTAGCTCATCTTCAACTCCTTGGCAGGGTTGCGCGCATGGGGCTTGCCGCCGCCAGCTTATTCTTCCAGCAGCACCTCAAGCGGTGCGACTTTGCGTTGATGCCCGGTGAGCAGGAAATACCCATAGCCAAGCAGCAGAAACCCCGCAAACACGATTGCGACCAATTGATTGTAGTACACCATGGTCACCAGCGAGATCACCGCCGCACCCAGGGCAAATGCCGGAAAATAGGGGTAGCACGGCGCTTTGAATGAACGCTCCAGGCGCGGCGCGCTGCGACGCAACTTGAACAGTGCCAGCATGCTGATGATATACATCGCGATCGCGCCGAACACCGACATCGTCACGATATTGGCGGTGAGCGTCTGGCCGCCGAATTGAATCAGTTGATCGCTATAAATGGCGGCAATGCCCACCACTCCACCGGCGAGAATCGCGCGATGCGGCGTCTTGAAGCGGGGATGCACGCGCGACAGCCATTCCGGTAAATATCCTGCCCGCGCCAAGGCGAAGATCTGCCGCGAATAACCGAGGATGATGCCGTGAAACGAGGCCACCAGGCCGAACAAACCGAGCCAGACCAGCATATGCAGCCAGTTGCTATTGTTGCCGACAATATTTTTCATCGCCTGGGGCAAAGGGTCGTTGATATTCGCCAGCTTGGTCCAGTCGCCCGCGCCGCCGGCAAACACCATCACCCCGACCGCCAAGGTTAGCAAGGTCAGAATGCCGGCAATGTAGGCTACCGGGATCGAACGCTTGGGATTTTTCACTTCCTCGGCCGCCATCGCCACCCCTTCGATCGCCAGAAAAAACCAGATCGCGAAAGGAATCGCCGCCACCATGCCCTGCAGCGTGCCGAGACTGAAATGATCGGCGCCGGCCCAACCGCCTTTGGTGAAATTGGACCAGGCAAAACCAGGTGCAACCACACCCATAAAAACCAGCAGCTCAAAAATTGCCAGCACCGTGATAAACAACTCAAAGGTCGCGGCAATCTGCACCCCGGCGATATTCAAACCCATAAAAACGATATACGCACCCACCGCCGCGGTTTTCGGCTCCAGCCCGGGGAATTGCACATGCAAATAAGCCCCGATCGCCAGCGCGATGGCGGGCGGCGCAAAGACAAACTCAACCAGGGTGGCCGCACCTGCAAGATAACCGCCGATCGGCCCAAACGCCTGCCTGGCATAAGCAAACGGTCCGCCGGCATGAGGAATCGAGGTAGTCAGCTCGGTAAAGCTGAAAATAAAAGTGGCATACATCGCCGCGATAAACAAAGAGGTAACGGTGAAACCCAGCGTCCCCGCCGTAGCCCAACCGTAACTCCAGCCGAAATACTCGCCTGAGATCACCAGCCCGACGGCGATACCCCACAATTGCCAGGTTCCCAGGGTCTGCTGCAACGCAGGGCTGACTTTACCCCCAGGTTGATTATTATTCGATGTTTGTTCCATCCGACTCTCCCGAAGTTGGCGGCCCACCCGGCATGGCATACGCTGCGGCACGGCAATGAGTCCAGTCCATCATAGGAGAGGAAAAAAATAGAGTGTTATCGAAAAACGGCAAAACGGCAGCAGACCGGCTTAATGGCCAGGATGCGGCTATCGATCTGTACACCAAGCGTGCCGGGCAAGAAACACAACCTCAGCGCGGCTCGATCTTCGCCACCGCCGGTATGGCGTTTGCCGCGCCGGCGTCGATTTTATGCAGCTTGACCCGCCACGCACCGTCACCGCCGGAAGGCACAGAAGACACAGAAGACACATAAGGCAACCTGGCCAGGGCACTTTCGGCCAGATAGGGCACGGCCTGCAACGAGTCAGCATGGCTGTCATGACTTATCGCGGTAACCTTGTAAATCTCGCGATTGCTGGTCCGGTCGAAAAACCGCAGGGTCAGCGTGTGGCGGTATCCGGAGCTGTTTGAGGCACCCGCCGATGTTACGGGATCGGCATCGCTCGCAGCAGCAACACCGACTGCCGCCGGGCGCGTATCGAAGGCAAGCGATACCAGATAATGAGCGCTCGACGCTGTGGTTTCGATAAAAGCATATTGGGCAAACTTGTCGCGCACCAAGGCTTCATAGCGTACCTCGCCCGGACCGGCATCCTGGGTCGGTGCGCGCACCAAAGCATAGGTATGCTCACCGGCCAACTCATTGGCCTGCTGATGGTCCGGCTTATCGTCCAGCTTATCGTCCAGCTTACCCGTCCCAATCGACGCGCCGGATGCGCGCACCTCGGTCTGGATATCGGCACATCCGGCCAACGTTGCCACCGCCACGGCCGCACAGATCAATAGAAATTTCATGAGATTCTCGCTTCGGTAAATTCCGTTCCAGTGCGGCAACTGCTTGGCGCTACTCGGCACCGGTATCATCCAGTATCGGCAATAGAAGGGTAAAACGGGTCCCGGCGCCGGCGGCGCTTTCCACCCTGACTTCGCCGCCATGCCGCATCACCACGGTTTTGACAAACGCCATGCCGAGACCGGTGCCGCCGACCTCAGGTTGATCGGCCGTGCGAAAGCGCCGAAACCGCTCGAATAAATGAGCTTGCTGTTCAGCCGCAATACCATAACCCTGGTCGCTGACAGTGCACGACACTCGAGCCGGCAAGCCCGGTGCCGCGCCGGCTTCAAGCACCAGGGTGCAGGTGATCTGGGTCTGGGCCGGGCTATATTTCACCGCGTTATTCAGGATATTGACCAGCGCGCGCGTCAGCAGCGATGCATCGGCGCGGATCCAATAAAGCTGTTCGCCGAACGGCAGATTGATCTGGATCTGCTTGGCCTGCGCCTGCGGCCACACTTCGTCGGCGGCGTTGATCACCAACTCGGCCAGACTCACCACGTCCAGTATATAAGCCTGCGATTCGGCTCGCGCCAGTTGCACAAAGTCGCCGGCCAAAGCCAATGCACGCTGCGCATACCGTTCGATCCGATCCAGCACTTCCCTCATCCGGTCCGACTCGATGCGGGTGCGTTCGATCTCGATCAGCGCCACGATCGACACCTGCGGCGAACGCATATCGTGCGACAGCAGCGTCAACGCATCTTCCCGCTGCCGTTCGGCGGCATGCAACGCGCTCACATCCACCAAGCCCGCAATCCAGCCGATCACCTCGCCCTGGGCATTGGTACAGGCGGCATAACGCAGCAAATGATCGCGTTCGGCGCGGTCGCGTACTTCGATCCCCCGTTGCATCACCTCGGCAAACTCGCCGCGTGCCGGATCGAGCAAGGCGGGCCATTGGGCCTGCAGCGCGGCGCCGCTGTCGGCAACACTGGCGGCGGCAGTTTTGGGGTCGAGCGGATCGAGACTGATCTCCGTGCCGGCCTCGATGGCCTTGATAAAACGCAAGTCGCCCAGTGCCTGCGGCAGGGTCCGGCGTTCCGGATGAGGCGCGCCATGCCGGGCAAAATGTGCTTTCGCGGCATGATTTGCAATCAATACGACGCCCTGCGGATCGCTGACCAGAATCGGCTCCGGCAGACTATCAAGGCTGTCCCAGACGAAACGCTTCATGTCCTGCATGCGCTGTGCCGCCTGCGCCATCAATGCCATATGCCGCTCCAGCACGTCGCCGCCAAACTCGTGGCGGTTGCGCGGCGTCTCCGGCAATAAATGCGGTTCGTCGGCCAGGCGCTGCAACTCCTGGCGCAAATACGACATGGTCATTTCCAGGCGGCGCCAGTTCCACACCGGGTACACCACAATCAGCCCGGCGATGGCCGGCACCGGCGACAGCCACAGGCGCGCGCTCCACAGCAATGCCGCACTCGCCAGCGTCATGGCACAGCACAGACCGCCCGTCAGGAGCAGGGAACGCCATGGCGACAACACCAGAAAACCCGCCAGCAGCAAGGCCAACGGCGCCAGTGAAGCGAGGAATAACCAAGCGCTGCGGACCGGATAAATCTCGCGGCCGGTGAGCAAGGTATCCAGCACGCCGGCATGAATATAGACCCCGGGCAGCGGCCCAAGCTCACCGGATACGGGCGTGGCAAAACGATCATAGAGCCCCGAGGCCGTCGCCCCAATCAGGACAATCTTGCCCCGCAGCAAGCTGCTCGGCACCTCGCCGGCCAACACGCTGGCGACCGATACCTTGGTGTACGCCTGAGCACGCCGACTGAACGGAATCAGGAATCGCGCTTCCCCCTCGCTTGTACCCTCGCCCCCGGCCGACAACCGCCCTAGCGCAAGGCCGCCGTCACGCGCCAGATTCACCCTGCCGGCCTCGATCGCCCGGAACAACGGCAGCATCAGTTGCGGCCAGCGGGTCTGCGTATCGCCTTCGAACAACGCTACGCTACGCACAATGCCGTCTTGATCGACTTCGAAATTAATCTGGCCGAGTCCGGCCGCGGCCTCGGCCAAGGGCGCCACCGGCAGCACCGCGAGGCGCCGGCCGTCGCGCTCCGCGGGGCTTAGCAGAATGGGCAAGTAAGTCGGCGTCAGCGCCAGTGCCTGAGCGAGTTGTGTATCTTCCGGCGTAGGCTCGGTAAACAACACGTCATAGACCACCGCCGCCGGCTGCGCTTGCGCCAAAGCCTCAAGCAAGCGCGCATGGGTACTGCGCGGCCAAGGCCAGCGCCCGAGCTGGGCGAGGCTGGTGTTGTCTATCTCGACCACCACGATAGCGGGAGTGGTCTGCTGCGGCAGAAAACCAAGAAAGTGGTCGTACACCAGGCGGTCGGCGCCTGCC